>DATBSZ010000216.1:0-9433 GCA_036559525.1 Burkholderiales bacterium | reverse complement strand
CGGCTCGATCTTGCCCTTCTTCATGGTGAAGATCGTCATCTCGGCGTCCTTGCGGTCGCCCTTGCTGTCGAATGCGATCTTGCCGGTGACGCCCTTGAAGTCGAGCTTGGCCAGCTCCGGCAGGTACTTCTTCGGATCGCTCGAGTTCGCCTTCTGCATCGCCTGGATCAGCATGTTGGCGGCGTCGTAGGTGAACGGCGAATACAGGATCGGATCGGCGTTGAACTTCTTCTTGTAGGCGTCGAGGAACTTCTTGTCCGCGGCCGCGACCGGGATGCCGGCCTGCGAGCACAGCAGCCCTTCGGCGGACTCGCCGGCGAGCTTCGCCATTTCGTCGGTGCACGCCCCGTCGCCGAACGCGAACACCGCCTTGATGCCGAGCTCGCGGCCCTGCTTCATCAGCGGCCCGCCGGTCGCGTCCATGCCGCCGTAGAACACGGCGTCGGGGTTGCGGCCGCGCAGCTTGGTCAGGATCGCCTTCCAGTCGGTCGTCTTGTCGGTGCCCTTCTCGCGCGGCAGCACGGTGATCTTCGCCGCCTTGAGGGTCTTCTCGACCTCGTTGGCGATGCCTTCGCCGTACGCGGTGGCGTCGTCGATTACCGCGACCGTCTTGGGCTTGTTGTTGTCCGCGAGGTAGCTCGCGATCGCCGGGCCCTGCTGGTCGTCTCGGCCGACGACACGGAACTGGGTCTTGAAGCCCTGCTCGGTGAGCTTGGGATTGGTGGCCGAGCCGGAGATCACCGGGATGCCCGCCTGGCTGTAGATCGGCGAGGCCGGGATCGAGGTGCCGGAGTTGAGGTGCCCGACGACCCCGGCGACCTTGGCATCGACCAGCTTCTGCGCCACGGTGGCGCCGACCTTCGGGTCGGCTTGGTCATCCTCGGCGACGAAGACGAACTTCACTTCCTTGCCGTCGATCTTGATCTTCGCCGCATTCGCTTCCTCGACCGCGAGGCGCGCGCCGTTTTCGTTGTCCTTGCCCAGGTGGGCGATGCCGCCGGTGAGCGGACCGACGTGGCCGATCCTGACTTCAGCGCCGCCGCCGCCGCTGCCGGACGGGCCGCAGCCGGCCAGGGTGAAAGCGGCGGCGATCGCCGTTGCAATGAGGGTAGTGCCGGGTTGAAGCTTCTTCATGGGGTCTCCCAAGGGGGGTTCGTGCCGAGGGCCGATATCATACCGCGGTCGCACTGGGGGAAACTACGATGATCAGCCCGGTTCACGCCCAAACGATGGCGGCCTACAACCGATGGATGAACGAGCGCCTGTACGAGCTGTGCACCGGCATCCCGGAGAGCGAGCGAAAACGCGATCGCGGCGCCTTCTTCAGGTCGGTCCACGGCACCCTGAACCACCTGCTCTACGGGGACCGCGCCTGGATGAGCCGCTTCACTGGCCGCGACCTCGGCTGGCGAGGCCCGGCCGACGAGCTGTACGCCGACTTCGCCGAGCTGCGCGCGGCGCGCGTAGGGCTCGACCGGCTGATCGAGGACTGGGCAGCGCGGCTGGACGCCCAGTGGCTCGCGGCGGACTTCACCTACACCTCGCGGATCGACGGCCGCACGCGCACGCTGCCGGCCTGGCTCCTCGTCACCCACCTGTTCAACCACCAGACGCACCATCGCGGACAGCTCACCACGCTGCTGTCGCAGCTTGGCATCGACCCCGGGGTAACTGACCTGCCCTGGCTTCCCGGGCTTACTTCTGGGAAAGGATCCAGCCCACCAGAGCCTTGATGTCCGCGTCGGGCACCGCGGCGTTTGGCGGCATCGGCACGTTTCCCCATACCCCCTGGCCACCGTTCTTGACCTTCGCGGCGAGCTTGGCGGCGGCTTCCTTGTCGCTGCGATACTTGGCGGCGACCTCCTTATAGGACGGGCCGACCATCTTCTTGTCCAGCGTATGGCAGGCGAAGCAGGCGTGCTTCTTCGCCAGCTCGTCGCTCGCCGCGGCCGGAAACGCAGCGAGCAAGCCCAGAATCAGTACAACGCGCTTCATGCCTTCTCCTTCAGGGTTTTTTTCAAGTTTACTAGATCGCTGATCGGCTCCAGGCAGGTAACGCCGCGGCACAGCCATGCGTTGACCGGCTGCGGACGCCGCGGCTTGTCGAGAATCCGAGGCAGTCCCTTCGAATCATCCGGGATGGCCAGCACTTCCGTATCCGGCAGGAACTCGCGCGCCAGCTCTTGCCGCCAGGTCCGGATTGCATCGTCTTTGCCCCTGAGAATGAGCGTCTTGGGCTGCGCGAGGTATTCGTCGAGCGCAACCGCCATCATCGCGAACCCGCCCGGGTGCTCGCGCATCGCAGGATGGAAGAGCTCGAGCGTGCGCTCGGCCGCGCGGGCGTAGCGTTCCTGGCCGGTCAGCGCGGAGAGCCGGCCGAGCACCCAGGCGGCCATCGCGTTTCCCGACGGCGTGGCGTGGTCGTGGGCCGGCTTCGGCCGGTGGATCAGCCGCTCGTGCTCGCGCGCGGTGAAAAAAAACCCGCCGTCGGCGGCGTCCTCGAATTGATCGATGAGAACGTCGGCGAGCTGCGTAGCGAAATCCAGGTCCCTGACCCGAAACTCCGCCTGCAGCAGCTCGAGCAACGCCGCGATGAGCAGGGCATAGTCGTCGAGGTAGGCGTTGAGATGCGCGCGGCCATCCTTGTAGGTCGCGGTCAGCCGCCCGTCGCGCCACATCGTCGAGCGGATGAACTCCAGCGCACCGCGCGCGGACGCGATCCACGCCGAGTTGCCGAACACGCGCCCGGCGTGCGCCATCCCGCGCATCGCAGCCGCATTCCACGACACCAGGACCTTTTCGTCGCGCCCCGGCCGCACTCGCTTTTCCCGTGCAGCCCGGAGTTTCGTTTTCGCCGTTTCGAGAATTGGATTGTCCATTGGCTTCGCCACACGCAGGTGCCAATGCCGGTTCTCGAAGTTCGGCGGCTGGTCGAGCCCGAAATGCGCTGCGGCGGCGGCGTACTCTTGCGGCGTCAGAAGCGTCTGCACTTCGTCGCGGTCCCAGACGTAGAACTTGCCTTCCTCGTGCTCGCTGTCGGCGTCGAGCGACGAGTAATAGCCGCCTCCCGGCGACTGCATCTCGCGCATCATCCAGGCCGCAGTCTCGCCGGCGCACCTGGCGTAGAGCGCGTCGCCCGTCGCGAGCCAGGCGTCGGCCAGCAAGCCGAGCAACGGCCCGTTGTCGTAAAGCATCTTCTCGAAATGCGGGATCATCCACTCGGCATCGACGCTGTAGCGGCAGAAGCCGCCGCCGAGCTGGTCGTAGATCCCGCCTTCGCACATGCGCGCCAGCGTGATCTGCGCCATCCCGGTCTCGCCCTTGCGCAGGCACAGCTCGAGATCCGTGGGATGCGGGAACTTGGGCGCCGCGCCGAAGCCGCCCAGGCGCGCGTCGAAATTGGCTTTCAGCAGATCGAGCAGGGCCTGAACCGGCGCGTCATCCAGCGCCCTGGTTTGAGCAGCCCGTTTCGGCAGCGTGCGCCCGAAGGCCTGCAGCACCTCCGCGTTCTGCGCTCCGATCTCGGCGCGCTTCTCGCGCCACAACCCGGCGACGCGCTCGCACAGATCGGGAAATCCCGGCAGGCCGTAGCGCGCCTCCTTCGGGAAGTACGTGCCGCCGAAGAACGGCGTCCCGTCGGGCGCGAGGAACATGGTGAGCGGCCAGCCGCCGGTGCGCCGGGAGAGCATTTGCTGCGCGGCCTGATAGATCTGGTCGAGGTCCGGGCGCTCCTCGCGATCCACCTTGATGTTGACGAACAGGCGGTTCATCACCGCAGCGACGCCGGCATCCTCGAAGCTCTCGTGCGCCATAACGTGGCACCAGTGGCACGCGGAATAGCCGATCGACAGCAGGATCGGCTTGTCCTCCGCGCGCGCGCGCTCCAGCGCCTCGCCTCCCCAGGGATACCAGTCGACCGGGTTGGCAGCGTGCTGCTGCAGGTAAGGCGAGGTCTCCTGCGCAAGGCGATTCACGAGGCGGTCTACTTCATCGGTTTGGTGAACGGAAATACCTTGGTATAGCCAAGAATGTCCGTGAGCAGGAGCACTAGGAACACGATGAGGGCCACGCCCAGAATGCTGACGCCACCCGCCGGAAGTTCGTCGATCCTCGCGGCGAGCTCGGCGGCTTCATCGTCGGTCAGCGCCGCCACTCTCGCCTTGACGTCGGCCGGACTGACGCCGTACACCTGTAGCTGCGCCTGGAAGTCGGCGCGCTCGAGCACGGTAAGAATCCGCCCCCGGTCCAAGGCGTCAGAGGTTGCGACCATGGCGGCGTGGGCGGGCAGCGAAATGGCGATCGATAGGATCAGCAGGCAGGCGATCGAACGACGGAACATGGAGGGCTCCTTTGATGGGGGGTCGATGAAAAGCTTAGCACCGTGGATATTGCGCTTCTGGTTCGGCGATGGCGACGACCATGGAAAGGTCCATAAGCGCTGGTTTGAAAAGGATCCGACCTTCGATGCCCTGGTGACGAAGCACTACCAGAAGCTGCACCAGGAGATGCTCGAGGGCGGGCACCGCGAATGGCTGGACGAGCCGCGCTCGTGCCTTGCGCGCATCCTCGTTCTCGACCAGTTTCCGCGGCATATCTACCGCGGCTCGGCGCTCGCTTTCTCGACCGACGCGTTTGCCCTCGAAGCGTCGAAGCATCTCGTCGAGCGCGGCTGGGATCGCGAGCTGCTGCCGATCGAGCGCATGTTCGCGTACCTGCCGTTCGAGCACAGCGAATCGCTCGCCGACCAGGAGCGCGCCTGCGAGCTATGCAAGGCGCTCGATGCCTTTCCGGAGACCGCGGACACCCTTCGCTGGGCGGTCGCTCATCGCGACATCGTGCGCCGCTTCGGCCGCTTCCCCCATCGCAACGCCGCGCTTGGCCGTGCAAACACGCCGGAGGAAGCCGCGTTTCTGAAGCAGCCCGGGTCCGGCTTCTAGGCGCCGTCCGTGATTGCGCCGCGCGAAGCGGTCGACACCAGCTTCATGTACTTCGCGAGCAGCCCCTGTGTGTAGCGCGGCTTGGGCGCCTTCCACTTCTTGCGCCGCGCCGCGAGCTCCTTCGGCGGCACGTTCAACTGCAGCAGCCGCTTCTTGGCGTCGATGGTGATCGAGTCGCCTTCCTTCACCAGAGCGATCGTGCCGCCGACATAGGCTTCGGGCGCCACGTGCCCGACCACCATGCCCCAGGTTGCGCCGGAAAAACGTCCATCGGTGAGGAGGCCGACTGACTCACCCAGCCCCTGCCCGATCAGCGCCGAAGTGGGCGCTAACATTTCCTGCATCCCCGGTCCGCCCTTGGGTCCCTCGTAGCGGATCACGATGACGTCGCCGGGCTTGATCTTCTTGGCCATGATCGCCTTCATGCACGCGTTCTCGGAGTCGAACACGCGCGCCCGCCCCGTGATCACCGGATTCTTGAGTCCGGTGATCTTGGCGACGCAGCCTTCGGGGGCCAGGTTGCCCTTGAGGATCGCGAGGTGCCCCTCGTCGTACATCGGCTTCGACCAGGGACGGATCACTTCCTGGTCGCCGCGCGGCTGCGCCGGCACGTCCTTCAGCATTTGCGCCATCGTCTTGCCGTGGATGGTCATGCAGTCGCCGTGCAGCACGCCGTTCTCGAGCAGGATCTTCAGCACCTGCGGCACGCCGCCGGCACGGTGGAAGTCCACCGCGACGAAGCGCCCGGAGGGCTTGAGGTCGCACAGCACCGGAACTCGCTTTCGCATGCGCTCGAAGTCGTCGATGGTCCACTTCACGCCCGCCGCGGAGGCGATGGCGAGGTAGTGGAGCACCGCGTTGGTCGAGCCGCCCGTCGCCATCACCAGCGCGATCGCATTCTCGATCGACTTGCGCGTGATGATGTCGCGCGGCTTGAGGTCGTTCTTGATCGCCTGGACCAGCACGCGCGCCGACTCGGCGGAGGAGTCCGCCTTCTCGGCATCCGGCGCCGCCATCTGGGACGAGCCGAGCAGGCTCACGCCCAGCGCCTCGAACGAGGAGCTCATGGTGTTCGCGGTGAACATGCCGCCGCAGGCGCCGACGCTCGGGCACGCGTTTCTCTCGATGCCCTGGAAATCCTCCTCGCTCAGCTTGCCCGCGGTGAACGAGCCGACCGCCTCGAACGCCGAGACGATCGTCAGGTCCTTGCCTTTCCATTTGCCGGGCTTGATGGTGCCGCCGTAGACGTAGATCGCCGGCACGTTCATGCGCGCCATCGCCATCACGCCCCCGGGCATGTTCTTGTCGCAGCCGCCGACCACCAGCACCCCGTCCATCGCCTGGCCGTTGACCGAGGTCTCGATCGCATCCGCGATCACCTCGCGCGACACCAGCGAGTACTTCATCGCCTCGGTGCCCATGCCGATGCCGTCGGTGACCGTCGGCACGCCGAACACCTGCGGCTTGGCGCCCGCGTCCTCCAGCGCCGCCATGGCGCGGTCGATGAGCGGCTGGATGCCGGCATTGCAGGGATTCATCGTCGAGTGGCCGTTTGCCACGCCGACGATCGGCTTGTCGAAATCGCCGTCGCCGAAGCCGACCGCTCGCAGCATCGCGCGGTTGGGGGAGCGGGCTACGCCCGCGGTAATCAGCCGGCTGCGTCTGTTGTAAGCCATTTAGAATGAAATTCTAACGTGCTGATCCATCCTAATATCGATCCGATCGCGTTCTCGATCGGGCCGCTCGCCGTGCGCTGGTACGGCCTGATGTACCTCGCGGGCTTTGCGGCGGGCTGGTGGCTGGGATTGAGGAGGATCGCCAAAGGCGAAGCGCCGATCACCCGGGCACAGCTCGACGACCTCCTGTTCCTCATCGTGCTTGGCGTGATTCTCGGCGGGCGCCTGGGCTACGTGCTGTTCTACAAGCCCGGGCACTACTTTTCACACCCGCTCGAGATCTTCTACATCTGGCAGGGTGGCATGTCGTTCCACGGCGGTCTGCTCGGCGTGATGCTCGCGATGGTGTTCGCCGCGCGCCGCCACGGCGTCGACTGGCTGCGCCTCATGGACTTCCTCGCGCCGCTGTGTCCGCTGGGGTTCGCCGCCGGCAGGCTCGGCAATTTCATCAACGCCGAGCTGCCCGGACGCGTCACCGATCTGCCCTGGGGCATGGTGTTCCCCGGCGCCGGCGACGCGCCGCGCCACCCCTCCCAGCTCTACCAGTTCGCGCTCGAGGGCGTGGTGCTGTTCGCCTTCCTGTGGTGGTTCTCGTCGAAGCCGCGCGCGCGCGGCCAGGTCTCGGCGATGTTCCTGCTCGGCTACGGGGTGCTGCGCTTCGTCGCCGAGTTCGGCCGCGAGCCCGACGCCTTCATCGGGTACCTGGCGCTCGGGCTCACGATGGGGCAATGGCTCTGCCTCGCGATGATCGCAGGCGGCGCCGCGCTCCTGGCGTGGAGTCGACGCTAGACCCGGTTCTCGGCGCGGTGCTCCCGGTCTTCGGGCTGGTCGCCTGCGGCTACCTCGCCGGCCGCTTCCACATCGTCACCCAGGCCTCGAGCCTGGCGCTCAACCAGTTCGTCTACGCCTTCGCCCTGCCGGCGATGCTGTTCGTGGCGGTGTATCGCGGCTCGCTGGAGGAGATTCTGAGCGGCTTCTTTCTGCTTGCCGTCATCGGCGCGACGCTTGCCACTGCCGTCGCGGGATTCTTCCTCTCGCATGCTGCCGGGTCGCGTCCCGCGGAAAGCACGATGCGCGCTCTGAACGCTTCCTTCGCGAACACCGGCTATCTCGGCATACCGCTCGTCAGCGTCGCCTACGGCGAGCGTGCGGCGTTGCCCGCCGCGCTCGCCACGGTTGCGACCAACATCGTCTCCTTTGCGCTCGCGATCGTCTGTCTCGAGCTCTTCGTCAACCCGCGGCGCGGCGGCGTGCGCCGTGCCCTGGGCGGCGTCGCCAGAAGCCCGCTCATTTGGCCGATTGCGCTTGCATTCGTTCTTGTCGCATTGGAAGTGAAGATCCCCTTACCCGCGGAGCGTTTCGCTTCCCTGCTCGCTGCGGCGGCAGGCCCGTGCGCGCTGTTCGCCATCGGACTGTTCGTCTCGCAGCTCTCGATCCGCGCCGGCGCCGCGTCGAGCTGGCAGACGAGCGTGCTCAAGCTCGTGCTTCACCCTCTCTTGATGGCAGCGGCTGCGTTCTGGATCCTGCCCGTCGATCCGTTCTGGGCGAAGATCGCGGTCGTCTGCGCGGCGCTGCCGCTGGGCGCCACCGCTTTCGTCCTCGCCCAGCGCTACAAGCTGCTCGAGGCGGAGACCTCGACCGGCGCGGTGATCTCGACCGCGGCCTCGGTCGTTACGGTGTCGCTGGTGATGGCGTTTTTCGCGCGGCTAGGCTAGGCAGTCCGCGAGCACTCGTGCCACGTGCACGGCTTCGCGCCCCGCGCCGTCGGCGATCTGGTGGCGGCAGCTCGTGCCATCGGCAACCAGCAGGGCATTGGGTGATTTCCTGATCGCCGGAAGAAGCGCGGCTTCAGCCATTTTCATCGAGACGTCGTAGTGCTCCGCCTCGTAGCCGAAGCTCCCCGCCATGCCGCAGCAGCTGGTTTGCACGGTCGAGGCCTTCAGCCCTGGAATCATGCCGAGCACCTTTTCCACCGCGGGCATCGCATCGAACGCCTTCTGGTGGCAATGGCCGTGCAGCAGCACGTCCGCCTTCATCTCGCGAAACTTCAGCTTCCCGGGATTGCGCGCGAGGAACTCTTCGAGCAGGACAGAGCTGCTCGCTAGCGCATTGCCGTTCTTCACCAAAACAGAAAACTCGTCGCGCAGCGAGAACAGGCACGAGGGCTCGAGCCCGACGATCGGAATTCCCTTTGCCGCATACGGCGAAAGTGCGTCGAGCATTTTCCGGGCCTCGCGCTTCGCCTCGTCGGCGAGTCCCACCGAAAGGAAGGTGCGGCCGCAGCACAAGCCTCGGGGAGCGTGCACGCGATGTCCTGCGGCCTCGAGCACCTTGAGCGCCGCGCGCGCATTCTCCGGCTCGAAGTATCGGTTGAACGTGTCGACGAAGAGCACCACGTCACCGTCGCTTCTTCCTTGCTCGGTGAAGAAGTCGCCGCGCCATTTCGGTAGCTCGCGCTTCGTGGCGAAGCCGAGAAACGATTTCGACAAGGAAGAAACCAGATTCGATAACGGTGCCAACCGCGCCGCCCAAGGCGCATAGCGCGGCAGGTAGCCGATCGCGCGGTCGCGCGCCGAGAGCCCATGGGTCGCTTTGTAGCGCGCGAGAAACTCGATCTTCATGCGCGCCATGTCGACGCCGGTCGGGCATTCGCGCTTGCAGCCTTTGCACGAGACGCAGAGGTCCAGGGCTTCCTTTACTGCTTCATCACCCTGATCACCGAGCTGGTTGGACAAAGCAAGACGCAACGTATTCGCCCGGCCGCGGGTGAGATGGCGCTCGTCCATCGTCGCGCGATACGAAGGGCACATGGTGCCGGCG
>DATBSZ010000215.1:0-4103 GCA_036559525.1 Burkholderiales bacterium | reverse complement strand
AAGCTGACGGAACGTAAGTTGAGCTTGACCGTTCAATTGTCGGCTCCTGAAGAATACACCGGTGGAGAACTGATCATTTATCCGGAGTTTGTGGCTCCCAAGGATCAGGGAACGATGACAGTGTTCCCGTCGTTCATGTGTCACAACGTCAATCCGGTGAAGAGCGGCGTTCGTTACTCGCTGGTAAGTTGGCTGGCAGGACCGCCATTCAAATGAGTTCACACAAGGTTGAGCCCCGAGGCGGGCAAGCCGAATGCCGAGGCCTAACCCCTCGGTCGAGGCGACGCCCGACGGGCTTCATGGTCGCTCGCCGCGCGCTCATTCTCACCATGACGGCGGTCTTAGCCTCATGGGTCTTGTCCGCGTCTGCGTTGGATAGGGCGGGTGCCATCGACGCAGCCAAACGTCAGGTAAAGGACCGGTGCACGACCACAACACCGTGCACGTTCGATGCGAAGGCGCAGGAAGGCAATTGGCACGTGCGTGTCGAGTTCACAAAGCGCAACTCGCCTCAGGGGAAACCCCTTCCATATCCCGGAGGACACGCGATCTTCATAATCAACCAGACCGGCAAGGTCATCGGCCGGATGGCAGGCGAGTAAAGCCTAACAGCGCGTTGTTGTCGGCAAGGACCTGCGGCTCACCGCCCGGCTCGGCCCGCGCCTACGAGCCTGTACCGGTGCGGGCCGGCGAGGCCGCGCGCCACCGTGGTCGCGGCCTTGGCCATCGCCGCGGCGACGCGGGTCAGCGGAGTATCGGCGCGCGTATAGATGCCGGCGGTCACCGACGGCATGGTTTCGGCGACTGGAACTTCCTGCAGCAGCTCGCATCCCGGCGCCGCCACCAGGGTACGGCGCTGAACGATCCCGAGCATGTCGGTCCGGGAGAGCAGCGCGACCATCGTGCTCTGCGACTCGCACTGGACCGCCAGCCGCGGCGGCGTCAGGCCGGCGGACGCGAACAAGCGCTCGACCGGTCCGCCCGGCAGGTCGAGCGTCGAGGTGCTCAACCAGTCTGCCCCTGCCAGATCGGCGAGCGCGCGCGCGTGGCGCAGCGGGTGACCCTTGCGGACGACGACGACGAGCTCGCTGCGATACAGCGGACGGAACCGCAGCGAAGGATCGAGCTCGGCGATCGTGCGCAGGCCCATCGCGAAGTCGAGCGTCTCGTCCTGCACCGAGCGCAGCAGATGCCGGGCTAGGCCCTCGACGATGCGGACGCGGGCGCGGGGAAACTGCTCGCGGAAGCGCGCGACCGCGTCGGGGACGATAAGGGCGGCGAACGTCGGGCCGACGCCGAAGGTCACCGATCCGGCGCTCGAGCCGCCGACTTCCGCAGCCTCTTCCTCGGCCTTGCGCAGCTCGGAGTGAGCGACTCGGGCGCGAGAGAAAAAGGCGCGCCCGGACGCCGTCGGCACGATACCTCGTGCGTTGCGCGCGAGAAGCTGCACATGCAGCTCGGCTTCGAGGCTGCGGATGCTCTTGGTGATGGTCGGCTGGGACACGCCGAGCCTGCGTGCCGCGGCGCGGATGCCGCCGCATTCGACCACGGCCAGAAAGTCTCGCACCTGGGTCAGTCTCACGGCGATAGCCTCCGGGCTATCAGGGTCAACCGGCAGCCATCTTATGCCGCCGACGGCCGGTCTGGTCTACTTCACGCCATGGACCTCGCCTCACTCCGCCTGATCACCGCGGCGCTGCTCGCCGCGGCGCCGATTGCCGCGCAATCGACCGAAGCGCCCGCCTACCCCACCAAGCCGATCCGGCTGCTGGTGTCGGGGGCGCCCGGAACACCGCCCGACGCGCTCGCGCGCATCGTCACCGAGCCCCTGGGCGCCGCGCTAGGCAAGCCGGTACTGGTGGAGAACCGACCCGGCGGCAGCGGCGCACTCGCGCTCGGCGTCGTCGCCAGGTCCGCGCCCGACGGTTACACGCTCGCGACGATCGGCCTGCCGCAGATCGTCGCGCCCAGCCTGGTGCACGAAATCTCCTACGACACGATCCGCGACCTCGCTCCGGTGATCCAGCTCACGTGGAGCGCGAACGTTCTCGTCGTGCGCGCCTCGTCCCCGGTGAAGACGGTTGCCGGTCTCGTCGAGCTCGCAAGAGCGAGGCCGGGCGCGCTCACGTACGCGTCCGGCGGCAACGGCACGCCTTCGCACCTCGCGCTGGAGCTGCTCAAGCACCACGCGGGCATCGACATACGGCACATCCCCTACAAGGGGATCGCCTCGGGCCTCGCCGCGATCATGAGCGAGCAAGTCGATGTCGCTTTCGCAGGCGCCGCCACGGCGCTGCCGCTCATCAACGGAGGAAGGCTGCGCGCGCTGGCCACCGCCGGGGCGCAGCGTCTGCCGGCGCTTCCCGAGCTGCCGACGATCGCCGAGCTCGGCTTCGTCGGCTACCAGCAGAACGAGTGGTACGGGGTCGTCGCGCCGGCCGGGACGCCTCCGCAGGTCATCGCCAAGCTCGCTGCCGAGCTGGCGCGGATCGTCGCCTCGCCGCAGACCCGGTCGCGCCTCGCGAACCTGGGCCTGTATCCGGTCGAGAATTCCGGCCCCGGAGAGCTGGGCGCGCTCATCCGCGCCGAGCTTCCGCGTTGGCGGAAAATAGTGCGCGAAGCGGGTATCCGCGCGGACTGAGGCGGCGTGCATCCTCCGGCGGAGATCTATACCCAACGGGCCAACCCGGCGTTCGAAGCCGAGCTGGCGCATCGCTCGGCCGCCCGAGACGCGGCGTTCCTCCTGCCGTGGTTGCGGCCCGGCATGCGGCTGCTCGACGTGGGCTGCGGCCCCGGCGCCATCACGCTGGGCCTTGCCGAAGCCGTGGCTCCCGGCCAGGTGGTCGGCATCGACATCCAGCCCGCGCAGGTCGAGCAGGCGCGCTCGCTCGCGTCCACGCGCGGGGCTGCTACGGTGAGCTTCGAGGTCGGCAGCATCTATGCGCTTGCGTTCCCGGAGCGCTCGTTCGACGCGGTCTTTGCCAACGGCGTCGTGATGCATCTGCGCGAGCCGGTACGGGCGCTCGCCGAGCTGCGCCGCGTGCTGCGCCCGGGCGGCATCGCGGGCGTGCGCGATCCGGACTTCGGCGCGACGCTCTACGCTCCCTTGACGCCGGTGTTCGAGCGCTTGCTCTCGGTGCGGGCACGGGTCAGGCGTCACAACGGTGGCGATCCTTTCCTCGGCCGCCACTATCGGCGGTTGCTGCTCGAGGCGGGTTTCGAGCGCGCGGAGGCGGGCGCGTCGGTCGACAGCGCGGGCTCGGCGGAGAGGACGCGTCGGCATGCCGGCTTCCTCAAGGCGATGCTCCACGGCTTCACCCCGACGGCAGTCTCGCAAGGGTGGCTGGAGCAGTCGGCGATCGGCACGATTGTGTCGGAGATCGACGCCTGGGCGCAGCGCCCGGACGCGTTCTACGCGGCGACGTGGTGCGAAGCGATCGGGTGGGCCAGCGACTGAAGCTCGAACCGCGTTCGGCCGATGCGCGGCGGGCACCATAGACAGGATGCGATCAGACATGGGAGATTCGAGCTTGAGTGACATCAGGCGAACTCATGTTTGACCACGTCAAATTCGGAGTCAGCGACTATGCAGCGAGCAAAGCGTTCTTCCTCAAGGCACTCGAACCGCTCGGCGTAGCTGTTGTCTCGGAAGGGCCGCCGACGTACGGTGTCGAGCTCAGCCCAAAGGGTAAGGCTTCATTGTGCCTGTACCAAACCGAGGAAAAGCCGGCGCATCTTCACTTGGCGTTCACGGCCGAGAGTCGGCAGCAAGTCGAAGCTTTCTATCGCGCGGCTCTGGAGGCGGGTGGCAAAGACAATGGTGCGCCGGGTCTGCGCCCGCACTACCACGCGAACTACTATGCAGCTTTCGTCATTGGTCCGGACGGGCACAACATCGAAGTGGTTTGCCACGTACCCGAGGCCTGACCCTTCGCTGCCCCGAAGTGCAGAAGAAACACGAGACTGGTGAAGATCATGTGTTGTTCTGTCTCTCCTGGAGTGCCCGTTCGCTTTTCGGATACCGTTCTGTATGCCTCGGAGGTGGCCCTCGACAGCAAGCAGGTTGTGCACGTGCTTGGTTACCAGAACAAGGCGCAGAACGG
>DATBSZ010000214.1:0-10441 GCA_036559525.1 Burkholderiales bacterium | reverse complement strand
CAACCTGCAGACGACCGTCGACTATCTCGCGCGATTCGCCCGCTCGCTGTGCCAGAACTTCGCGACGCTGCAGGCGAAGGGCCATCCGAAATGGCGGGAGGTCGACCTCACTCTGCCTGCCCTCAACAAGGGCTGGACCTACTACCCGCCGACAAGCAGAGAGATACGCAACTGCCTCGCCGATCGATCGAAAGCCGGCCGGGCCAAGGCATGCTCCGCCGAGGAGCGCATCCTCGGGTTCTGCAACTGAACGTTTATCCCAAAGTGGCGTGCTGACTGCTGCGGTGCACTCACCGTTGCTCCCCGCGGCGTGCCAGAATCCGGATCGGTAACGGCAGCATCTAGTCAGGGGAGGGGGGATTTCTTGAAGCGCACACAGCCGCTTGGGCCGGCCGTGCGGATCCTGTTGCTCGAAGACGACCCGATCAGCGTAGAGATCGTCGGTACGTATCTTCGGCGCATTACATTCGCCGAGGTTGAGGTGCATGTCGCGGCGGCGCTGGGCGACGCGCTCGCCCTTCTTGCGCAAGCCGACGTCGAGCTGGTCGTCGCGGATCTCTACCTGCCGGACTCCTCGGGCGCCGCTACGGTCGATAGCCTGGTCCAGGTGACGGGCTGTCCCGTGATTGCGATCACCGCGGATTCCGACCCGGGGCTGCGCGATGCCACCCTTGCCTGCGGCGCCTTCGAGTTTCTTCAAAAGGACGATCTGACGGAAGCGACGCTCATGCGGCTTGTGCGGCTCGCGACGATGCAGGCGCGTACCTACCGCTCGCTGCGCGAGAGCAGGGAGGCGGAAGCAGCGTTGCGGGAGAGCGAAGGGCGCTTCCGCAGCCTTGCGGGCTTCGGCCAGTCGGCGGTAGTGAAATCCGAGCCGGCCGAGCTCGTGGAAAAGGCCGCGCGCGCCATCTTCGATGCCTTGGGCCCCGACGCGGTTGCCTACATCGACATCGACCCGAGCACCGGCAAGCTGATGCTGCGTGCGCTCGTCGCTCCCGCGCTGCCCGACGTTCGCCCTGCGCCGGTTCGCTCGCAGGGAAACGACCCCGTCCTGCGAGTGTTTGCATCGGGCCAGGTGGCGCTTGCCGAGGGCCTGGAGTTGCCGTTTCCATGGGCGCGCGATCTGGGCAGGGCAGCGCTGGTGCCCGTGCGCACCGACGAGAAAGTGCGCGGCGTGCTGTGCATCTGCAGCAAGCAGACGGCGGCGTTCAGCGCCGAGGAGATCAATTTTCTCCAGGCGACGTCGAGCGTGCTGTCGACGGCGCTGCAGCGCGTCGAGAGCGAGGCAAGGCTCGCCTATCTCGCGCAGTTCGACCCGCTCACTGGCCTGCCCAACCGGGCGCTGCTTGCCGACCGTTTCTCGCAGATGATCGTGCAGGCGAGGCGCCGGGACTCGCCGCTCGCGGTGCTGTTCATCGACCTCGACCAGTTCAAGGACGTGAATGACACCCTGGGCCATGCGGGCGGCGATGGTTTGCTCAAGCAGGTGGGGGCGCGGCTGGAGTCCGCCGTGCGTACCGCCGATACCGTGGCGCGCATCAGCGGAGACGAGTTCGCGATCGTGCTGACGGACCTGGTGCGCCCCGAGGACGCGGCGCTGGTCGCGCAAAAAATCATCGATGACCTGGGCATGCCGGTCGACGTGGACGGGAGGGAGGTATTCGTCACGGCGAGCGTAGGGATCGCTACGTACCCGGCAGACGGCATCGAAGCCGAGACCCTGATCGGCGCTGCCGATGCGGCGATGTACCGGGCCAAGCAATTGGGCCGCAACACGTATCAGTTTTTCACCGCGGAGATCAACCAGCGCTCGCGCGCCCGGGTGCAGCTCGGATCGGAGCTCCGGCGGGCCCTGGAGCGCGAAGAGTTCACGCTTTCCTATCAGCCGAGGTACCGGCTCGCCAGCCGCCAGCCGAGCGGCGCCGAGGCGCTCCTGCGCTGGGAGCACCCTGAACGCGGCATGGTGCCGCCGCACGAGTTCATCCCGGTTCTCGAGGAGACCGGTCTCATCGTCCCGGTCGGCGAATGGGCGATCCGCCGCGCCTGCAAGGACCTGAGGCAATGGCAGTCGGTGGCTTCAGCGATCGGGCCGGTCTCGGTCAATCTGTCCGCGCGCCAGTTCCGCCAGCCCGATCTGCACGAGCGCATCAAAGTGCTGGTGTCCTCCAGCGGCGTCGATCCGAGGCTGATTGAATTCGAGATTACCGAGAGCCAGCTGATGCAGGATCCGCCGCACGCCATCCAGGTGATGCGCGCGTTGTGCGACGCCGGGATGAGCATCGCCATCGATGACTTCGGCACCGGCTATTCGAGCCTTGCGTATCTGACGCGATTTCCCGTCAGCGCCCTGAAGATCGATCGCTCGTTCGTCCGGGACATGGCGCGCGACAAGAACGACGCGACCATCGTGCGCACGATCATCGAGATGGGGCACAGCCTGGGCTTCACGGTCATCGCGGAAGGGGTTGAAACCGAGGAGCAGGCAACGCTGTTGCACCTGCTGCGTTGCGAGCAGGCGCAGGGCTACCTGTTCGGCCGGCCGATGCCGGCACACGAGCTGATCCGTTTATACGATGCAGTACGCGGCGTCCAGGTGCTCAGCCCTTCCCTGCGCAGGAAAAGGAAAACGGCGAGCGCAAGCCTGCAAACGCCACCGGCGACGGCGAGCAGCTAGGGGCCTGGGCCGCCCCGACCCTAGCCGCAAAGACCGAGGATCTTTTCCTCCGCCGCGCACGCCTTGGCCGGTGCCGCCGGCTTCTGTGCCGCCGCCAGGCAGCTACGGATCTCCTTCGCCGTCGGCCCGTAGTAGGTCCATCCGTCGTTGAGCGCCGGCAACGCAAGCTGCACTTCGCGCCACTTGGGATGACCTTTCTCCTGCAGGACCGAGAAGTTCCGGCACAACGAGCGCGCAAACCGCGTCAGATGCTCCACGGTGCCTTGCAAGTTGTAGTCATAGGTCACCAGAAAAGCGCCGACTGAAACGGTGGTGAAGTCCTCGCTCAGGATATTCGGGTAGCTCTTCGCGCGCACCGTCGCAGGCGAGTAGATGGCGAGCGGCTGCTTGCTCGTCGGATGCGCCGGATCGAACTTCAGCAGCTTGATGTATTTCTGCGCCTCCGGCTTCATGTTGGCGATGATCGGCGCGGGTTGACCGGCGGCGACGACCGCCACGTCCACCGACTTGTCGGAAATGAGCTTGACGAGCGCTTCGGCATTCGGCAGGTAGCTCGCGTTCGCGTCCGGGATGGCGTCCTTGAACATCATCCGGTAGAGCGTGTGGGTGATGAAGGCGGCGCCGCTTCCCACCAGGCCGCCGTTGATCTTCGCGTCCTTGAGGTCGTGCAGATAGGTGAGTGGCGAGTCGGCCCGCGCGATGTAGTGGATCTCGGTGTTGTAGAGCGGCAGGATGACGCGCAGGGGCCGGATGATCCTGGACGCTTCCGGGTTCGCCTTGGTGGCGCGATCCACGAAGGCCTGATACACGTCAGCCTGGACGATGGCCAGCTTCACGTGCGGCTCGAAGCGAAGCAGCTTGATGTTTTCGGCCGATCCCGAGGTCGGCACCGGTTCCAGTTGAATGTCCGCGGCGGGTGCGACGAGCTTTGCGAGATCCCCGGCAATGGCGTGATACGTCCCGCGCGTGTCGGCGGTGACGATCTTGTAAGCGGCCGCTGCTTGCGCGGCGCTGTACGGAATACACAGCGCAGCCGATATTGCCGCTACGCGAGACAAGTTGACCATTTTCATTTACCTCCGCTTTGTGCCCTGGCGTTGCAGAGACCGAGGGCGGCGACCGCTTCGCCACAACCAGAATCGGACTTCTGAGTGGTGGCCGGCACAACGGCGGCCGGCACAACGGCGGCCGGCACGACTTGTGCCGCTGCCGCTTGCTGCGTATGCGTTACAGGCGGATAGGCCGAGCCGGCTTGGGGCGTAAACCCAACGCTCGCCGACGGACCGCCGGCAGGGGTGACCGCCCTGGGCTCCGTTCTCGGTGGCGGCGCGCGACGGGGCGGCTCGACCGACTTCACGGGCGCCACTTCGATGACAGCCGCTCGCGTCACTGGCGCAGACGGCGCCGTCTGGCTGGCATCCGCGGGCTGGGTATGCGTGACATTCGGGCCGCCTGCTTTGGGCTCCGCTCTCGGTGGCGGTTCGACCGACTTCACGGCCGCCGCTTCGATGACCTTGCCTTGGGGAGCGCGGTCCGCGGTTCGCGAGGAAAAGTGGTGCGTGACGCCGGCCGTCGTAACCACGACTCCCGCCAGAATCAGGGCGGAGCGCCAACGGTTGGCTCGTCTGGCCGGAGGCGCTTCCGCTTGCTCGTCCCTCGCTTCGGTGCGCACAAGGCTCATTCGCCCGACTGGAGGCGCCGTCTCGGGCTCCTCGCTGACCTCGGTGCGCGCAGAACTTATTCGGGCGGCTGGAGGCTCCGCCTCGGGCTTGTCGCTCGCCTTGGTGGGCCCAAGGCTCGCTTCGCTGGCCGGAGGCGCCGCCGCCGCGGGCTCCGCGGGCTTGTCGCTGGACTCGGTGCCGAGTGCGGCGCCGCAGCCATGGCAGCGCACATCCCCTGCGCTGTTGGCGGCTTCGCACGCACCGCAGAGGATGAGAAACAAAGACGTGCCGCAGGCTTCGCAAGACTTCTCGCCGCCGCGATTTTCATGCAGACAAGCCACGCACAGGCGCACGTCGTGCGCGATAGCGCCTCGTGCGGCGGCGGGCGCGATGCCCTGCACTGTTTCGTTTTGCATTACGTTGCCGGTCCCCTGTGGATTGTTGTTCGCTGCCGGCGCCGGGGCAATGGTTAGTTCTTCCTAATGCCCGGCAGCACGGTCAAAGAATGTCAGTAGCGCGCATAGAGCACCACCGGTCCACGCCAGCCCGTGCACCGCCAGCGCGACCGCCCCGGCGAGCCATGCTTCGCGGTTTCGGGCATTGGCGGGGAACAGCGCAGCCGCCAGGCTGCCGGCGAATGGCAAGGCGAGCAGGGCGAGCAGCAGCGTTCCGTTGGACGTGAACATTTGAGCTTACTGGAAGCCTGAAGCCGCTATGATGAAGTCACTCGAGCGCCACGGGTCTGGTACAACGAGGTGAAGTCGAAGGCGAGATGAGCCGCTGGCTGCTCCTGGCTGCTTTCCTTTCCGCTGCCGCTCCGCCGTTCGGTCAGAGCGAGGAGGAGCAGCACCTCATGGAGCCGGACAAGCGCCGCGGGAGATGAAGTGCTAGAGCACAGGATCGAGGACGGCGCGAGCGTTCTTTACCTGAGCGGGGTCTGGCGGCTGTCCAACCTGGGCGCGATCGTGGACGCCTTGCGCTCGCTGAAGCTGGACGCGGGCAGGACCTTCTTGCTCGACGGCAGCAGGCTCGAGGCGCTCGACACCGCCGCGGGCTTCACGCTGTTCCGGCACCTCGCGGGGCTCGGTTGCAGCGAATCGATGGTGAGCGGGCGCGGCTTCGACCAGCGTCACTCGCGGCTGCTCAAGCTGGTGCACGAGCGCATGAAGTGCCCGCCGGCGGCGGCGCGCTCGATTCACCTCGGGCTGGTGCAACGCGTCGGCGCGGCGGCGATCAACCTGTGGCGGCTGCTGGTATCGCACAACGCCTTCGTCGGCGCCGTTGCCCTCGATGCGCTCGACCTTGTCCCCAGGCCCCGGCGCTTCCGCTTGCGGGAAACCGTGTCGCAGTTCGAGTCCGCGGGCCTCGACGCGGTCCCGATTGTCGCCCTGGTGACGTTCCTCATCGGCGTGGTATTCGCCTATCTCCTCGGGCAGCAGGCGCTGCGCTACGGCGCGAATATCTTCGTGGTCGACGGGGTCGGCCTCGCCATGTGCCGCGAGCTTTCGCCGCTGCTCGCGGCGGTGATCGTCGCCGGCCGCTCCGGCGCCGCGTTCACCGCCCAGATCGGCACCATGAAGGTGCAGGAGGAGATCGATGCCATCAGCACGCTCGGCCTGTCGCCGATCCAGGTGCTGGTGATCCCGCGCCTCGTCGCGCTCACGCTTGCGCTGCCGCTGCTCGTGTTCGTCGGCGACGCAGCGGGAATCGCCGGCGGCATGCTGGTCGCCGCCTGGCAGCTCGACATCGCGCCCGCGACCTTCCTCGAGCGCCTGCACGACGTGCTGCCGCTCAGGGCGCTGGTCGTGGGCCTGGTCAAGGCACCGGTGTTCGCCGTTTTCATCGCGCTGATCGCCTGCCGCATGGGCATGCTGGTGGCGCGCGACGCGCGCAGCGTGGGCGTGAACACCACTTCCACGGTGGTGCAGAGCATCGTCTGGGTCATCGTTCTCGACGCCGCGTTCGCGGTGGCGTTCCAGCGCCTGGGGATCTGAGTGGAGCGCGTGCTCGAGGTCGACTCGATCGTCACGCGCTTCGGCCCGCAGGCGATCCACGACGGCGTCAGCTTCGAGGTGGCGCGCGGCGAGGTGGTGGCGCTCATCGGCGGCAGCGGCACCGGCAAGTCGGTGCTCCTGAGGGAGATCATCGGCCTGTTGCGGCCCGCGTCGGGCAGCATCCGCCTCCTCGGCACCGAGGTCTGGCGCTCGAGCCCCGGCGAGCTGAACGCGCTGCGCCGCCGCTTCGGCATGCTGTTCCAGGATGGGGCGCTGTTCAGCTCGCTGACGGTCGCCGAGAATATCGCCGTTCCCTTCCGGGAGAACACCGACCTGCCGATGGACATCATCGCCCCGCTCGCCGGATTCAAGCTCGCCCTCGTCGGCTTGCCGCCAGAGGCCGGCAAGAAAACCCCGGCGCAGCTCTCGGGCGGCATGCGCAAGCGTGCGGCGCTGGCGCGCGCGCTCGCGCTCGAGCCCGAAGTCCTGTTTCTCGACGAACCCACCTCGGGGCTCGATCCGGTCGGCGCGCGCGAATTCGACCGCCTGCTGCGGCTGCTCGCCGACAGCCTCGGCCTCACGGTATTCATCGTCACGCACGACCTCGACACGCTGCTCTCGATCATCGACCGCGCGATCGTGCTGTCGGCGGGCAAGGTGATTGCGGACGGGCCGGTGGCGGCGGTGATGAAGGCCGATGATCCCTGGATCCGGGATTACTTCTCTGCGCGAGCAGTGCTGGCGCCAGCGCCCGCCTGATGGAACCCGAAGCCCGCTACGCGCTCGTCGGCACCGCGGTGCTGGTTCTCGTGGCGCTGCTGGTCGGCGCGGTGCTGTGGCTGCGCGGCACCGGCGAGGAGCTCGACGATCGCCGCTACAAGATCTATTTCGAGCGCCAGTCGCTCGAAGGGCTGCAGGTGCGCAGCGACGTCAAGATGAAAGGCATCCGGGTCGGCACGGTGAACGGCTTCCGCATCTCGGCGTGGCGTCCCGGCACGGTGGAAGTGTTCATCCGGGTCGACGGCACGACGCCGGTGCGCCAGAGCACGCAGGCGGTGGTGGAGCGCCATTTGATCACCGGAATTGCGAGCATCCTGCTCGTCAACGTCAGCGAGGACAGCCCGCCGCTGACGCAGGCGCCGCAGGGCGAGGTCTACCCCGTGATCGCCGAAGGCGAGTCGCAGATCCAGCAGGTCTCCGAGTCGATCCAGCAGCTCGCGCAGCGCGCGGGCGACACCATGCAGCGCATCAACGCGGTGCTCTCGCCGCAAAACGAGCGCGCGCTCGCCGAGGTCCTGCAGAACCTGCAGCGCATCTCGGCGAATGCCGAGCGCAGCCTCGCCGCGGCGGGCGGCGCGGCCGATGAAGTCCGGGCCCTGGCGCGCGAGCTGAGAGCGGAGACCGCCAGGCTCGCCGCGCGCTACGACGCGCTCGGGGAGGAATCGGGCGTCGCGGTGCGCGAGGTCGCCGCCTCGATGCGCCAGCTGAGCGCCGATGCGACGCGCACCCTGCAGCGCGTGGATGCGCTGCTCGCGAGCGGCGACGTCGAGCTGCGCGTGACGGCGCGCGAACTGCGCGCCACCGCGGACTCGCTCGGCGCGCTCGCGCGCCGCTTCAACGATCCGCGCAGCATCCTGTTCGGGCCGCCCGAAGGCGCGCTCGGGCCCGGCGAGGGCCGCAGGTGATGCGATGGATAGTCGCGGCGCTCGCTTGTGTCCTCACCGGCTGCATTTCCACCGGCGGGCGCGAAGCGCAGCGCTACTACATCCTCGAAGACGCGGGCGCGAAGGCCGCCGAATCGAAGGCGGCGCGGGCCGGGGTACTGCTGCTCACGCCGCCGACCACATCGAGCTTTTACGATACGCAGGGCATCGCCTACAGCCGGGCCCCCGGAATGCGCGCCTACTACCAGTACCACAGCTGGACCGAGGCCCCGGGCCGCCGAATCGGCGAGCTGCTCGGCGCGCGCCTCGAGCGCAGCGGTGCGTTCAGTGCGGTGGCGAGCGTGCCGGGCGCGGTGCGCGGCGAGCTGGTCCTGAGCATTCACCTGACCGAGCTCTATCACGATGCGGCCGCCGCGCCGGGAACCGCGCGCGTCGCGCTCGTCGCCGAGCTGGTCGATCCGTCGCGGCGCGCGCTGGTGACGCGGCGCAGCTTCGAGGCCTCGGCGCCGGCCGCGACCTACGATGCGCCGGGGGCGGTGCAGGCGTTCAACCGGGCGATCGCCTTGCTGCTCGATGACGTCACTGCCTGGGTCGACGGCGCCGCGCGCTAAAAAGGTAACGGCCGCTCCAGGCGGCCGTGAACTGGTGGAGGCGGCGTCAACCGGACACCGCACGTAGGTGGCCTTCCTGAGACGGTAGTGGACGAAGATCTGTACAAGTCCACGCGCTAATACCCCCAGCCGTACCCCAAGCCGGGTCACGCCAAATTGAAGGGCAGCTGGCGCAGGGGCTTGCCCGTCAGCCGCGCGACGGCGTTGGCGAACGCAGGGGCCAACGGTGGCAGGCCGGGTTCGCCCATGCCGGTGGGCGCGTCGGCGCTGGGGACGATGTGGACCGCGAATGCCGGCATGTCGGTAATGCGCGGCACGGTGAAGTCGCCAAAGTTGCTCTGCTCGACGACGCCTTCCTTGAGCGTGATGGCGGAACCCGGCAGGCACATTGACAGGCCCATCAGGGCCGCGCCCTGCACCTGTGCTTCCACACTGTGTGGATTGACCGCGAGGTTGCAGTGCACGCCGGCGGTCACGCGGCGCAGCACCGGGCGACCCTCTCGCACCGAGGCCTCCACCACGTAGGCAACAACCGAGTCGAAGGACTCGTGAACGGCAACACCCCAGGCGCGGCCGGCAGGCAGGCGCTTCTTGCCGTAGTCACTCTTTTCCACCGCTAGCTGCAGTGCGGCGCGGTGGCGCGGGTGCTTATCGCCGAACAGCCGCATCCGGTAGGCCACCGGGTCCTGCTTGGTGGCGCGGGCGATTTCGTCGAGCAAGGTTTCCATGACGAAGGCGGTGTGGGTAGAACCCACGCTGCGCCACCACAGCACCGGTACGTTGACCTTTGGGTGGTGCACGGTCAGACGCATCGGAATCGCGTAGGGGTCGCGCATGCCCTCCGTGGCGGTGGCATCGATCCCGTTCTTCACCTGGAACTGCTCGAACACCGAGCCCGTGGTGATGGACTGGCCGACGATGACATGGTCCCAGGCCAGCACATTGCCGCGTTCATCGAAGCCGATGCGTGCGCGGTGCAAGTGCATCGGGCGGTAGTAGCCGCCACGCATGTCGTCCTCGCGGCTCCAGAGCGTGCGCACCGGCGCGTTCACGCCGGCGGCACGGGCGGCCCTGGCGACTTCGCAGGCCTCGACCACGAAGTCACTGCCGCTCGCAAACCGCCGGCCAAAGCCGCCGCCGGCCATCTGCACATGCACCTTAACCTGCTCGGGTTTGATCCCGAGCGAGCGCGCGGCGGCAGCGGCGTCCAGACCGGGACACTGCGAGCCGGTCCACAGCTCGGCGCTTCCCTCGGAAAGCGCGACGGTGCAGTTCAACGGCTCCATAGCCGCGTGGGCCAGGTAGGGAAACACGAACTCAGCTTCCAGTTTCCGAGGCGCCGTGGCGAGCGGGGTCATGTCGGCGTCGAAGTGGCGCGGGCCAGGGCGACTGGCCAGTTCGCGGTACTGGGCCAGTTGCCGCGTGCTGTCCACCTTCTCGACGGCGGTCGTGTTCCACTGCAGCTTCAGCGCATCGCGCCCGAGCTTGGCCGGCCAATAGCCGTCAGCAACCACTGCCACGCCCTCGGCGCCACGGTCCAGCGGCACGCGCAGCACGGCCTTCACGCCCTTGACGGCGCGCGCGGCGCTGTCGTCCACCGAGGACAGGCGAGCGCCGAACACCGGCGGGCGGGCCACCACGGCTGTCAGCTGATCGGGCCGGCGGACATCGATGCCGAAGTCCTGGCGTCCGCTGCTCTTGGCACGCGCGTCGAGGCGCGTGGTGGGGCGCCCGATGATGCGGAAATCCTTGGGATCCTTCAGTGCGACCTTCTCGGGCACGGGCAGCGCCATGGCGGCCTCGGCTAGCTCGCCGTAACCCGCCTTGCGACCATCTG
>DATBSZ010000213.1:0-5735 GCA_036559525.1 Burkholderiales bacterium | reverse complement strand
TCAAGGTCCACCGGGAAGGCATCGGCGTCTGTGGGGTCTATCCGCGGGATGTGGCGTCCACCAAAGTGCAGCAAGTCGCGGCATACTCTCGGAAGCATCAGCATCCGCTGCAGTGCGTGATGGAGGAAACTTAGCAACATGATCGCGCAGGAGCTTGAAGTCAGTCTGCACATGGCGTTTGTCGAGGCCCGGCAAAAGCGCCATGAGTTCATTACGGTCGAGCACCTCCTGCTCGCGCTGCTCGACAACCCGACCGCCGCCGAAGTGCTGCGCGCCTGCGGCGCGAACATGGACGAGCTGCGCAAGAACCTGACGCAGCACATCACCGAGCAGACCCCGCGCATCGCCGCCGACCGCGAGGTCGACACCCAGCCCACCCTCGGCTTCCAGCGCGTGATCCAGCGCGCCATCCTGCACGTGCAGTCCTCGGGCAAGAAGGAAGTGACCGGCGCCAACGTGCTGGTCGCGATCTTCGGCGAGAAGGACTCGCACGCGGTGTACTTCCTGCAGCAGCAGGGCATCGCGCGCCTCGACGTCGTCAACTACATCTCGCACGGCATCACCAAGACGCCGCAGGCCC
The DNA here is from genome assembly GCA_036559525.1 of Burkholderiales bacterium. Lineage (GTDB taxonomy): Bacteria > Pseudomonadota > Gammaproteobacteria > Burkholderiales > SG8-39 > SCGC-AG-212-J23. The sequence goes on along the minus strand of DATBSZ010000213.1, from coordinate 5,155 downwards.
ACCAGGGCAAGAGCGCGGACCAGGACGCGGAGCAGGAAAACCAGGCCGAGACCTCGAACAGCCCGCTCGACAACTACACCCAGAACCTGAACGCGCTCGCGCTCGCCGGCAAGATCGATCCGCTGATCGGCCGCGACAGGGAACTCGAGCGCGTGGTGCAGACCCTGTGCCGCCGCCGCAAGAACAACCCGCTGCTCGTCGGCGAGGCCGGCGTCGGCAAGACCGCGATCGCCGAAGGGCTCGCCCGGCGCATCGTCGAGGGTAACGTCCCTGATCTCCTCACCAAGTCGACCGTATACGTTCTCGACATGGGCGCGCTCCTCGCGGGCACGAAATACCGCGGCGACTTCGAGCAGCGCCTGAAGGCGGTGCTGAAGCAGCTGGTCGACAACCCGAACGCGATCCTGTTCATCGACGAGATCCACACCGTGATCGGCGCGGGCGCCGCCTCGGGCGGCACGCTCGACGCCTCGAACCTGCTTAAGCCGGTGCTGTCCACCGGTCAGCTGAAGTGCATCGGCGCCACCACCTACAACGAGTACCGCGGCGTGTTCGAGAAGGACCACGCGCTGTCGCGGCGCTTCCAGAAGATCGACGTGGTCGAGCCCTCGGTCGACGAGACGGTCGAGATCCTGAAGGGCCTCAAGAGCCGCTTCGAGGCCCACCACAGCGTGAAGTACACCGCCAATGCGCTCACCACCGCGGCCGAGCTCTCCGCGCGCTACATCAACGACCGCCACCTGCCCGACAAGGCGATCGACGTGATCGACGAGGCCGGCGCCGCGCAGCGCATCGCGCCCAAGGCCAAGCAGAAGAAGATCATCGGCAAGTCCGAGATCGAGGAGATCATCGCCAAGATCGCGCGCATCCCGCCGCGCAGCGTGTCGAGCGACGATCGCAGCGCGCTCGCCAACCTGGACCGCGACCTGAAAGCGGTCGTGTTCGGCCAGGACCAGGCCATCGACGCCCTCTCCTCGGCGATCAAGATGGCGCGCTCGGGGCTCGGCAACCCGCAGAAGCCGATCGGCAACTTCCTGTTCTCCGGCCCCACCGGGGTCGGCAAGACCGAGGTGGCCCGGCAGCTCGCGTACTGCATGGGAATCGAGCTCATCCGGTTCGACATGTCGGAGTACATGGAGCGCCACGCGGTGAGCCGGCTCATCGGCGCGCCCCCGGGATACGTCGGCTTCGAGCAGGGCGGCCTGCTCACCGAGCAGATCACCAAGAAGCCCTACTCGGTGCTGCTGCTCGACGAGATCGAGAAGGCGCACCCGGACATCTTCAACGTGCTCCTGCAGGTGATGGACCATGGCACCCTGACCGACAACAACGGCAGGAAGGCCGACTTCAGGAACGTGTGCATCGTCATGACCACCAACGCCGGCGCCGAGTCGCTGGCGCGCACGCAGATGGGCTTCACCCCGTCGGTCAAGATGGGCGACGAGATGGAGGCGATCAAGCGCATGTTCACGCCCGAGTTCAGGAACCGGCTCGACGCGATCATCTCGTTCCGCGCGCTCGACCACGAGATCATCCTGCGTGTGGTCGACAAGTTCCTGATGCAGCTCGAGGAGCAGCTCGCCGAGAAGAAGGTCGAGGCGCAGTTCACCGCCGAGCTCAAGCTGCACCTGGCGAAGAAGGGGTTCGACCCCCTGATGGGCGCGCGCCCGATGGCGCGCCTCATCCAGGACACGGTGCGCCGCGCGTTGGCGGACGAGCTCCTGTTCGGACGGCTGCAGCACGGCGGCAAGGTGACCATCGACGTCGGCGAGGACGAGAAGATCACGCTCAAGTTCGAGGAAGAGCCGGCCGCGGTGGCCTGACGCCTATCCAATAATTGCCGAAGACACGAGGCCGCCCCCGAGCGGCCTTTGCTTTTTCCGGGGTGCGGGATTACTTTCTGGACCCCAAGGGAGGGGTTCATGAGTCGAAGCATCGTTTTCGCCGCCGCGCTCGCCGCTGCGCTTTCCGCGCATGCCCAGGAAAGCGGCCGCAACCTCGCCGCCGGCTGCGCCATCTGCCACGGCACCGACGGCAAGGCCGTCACCAAGGACGTCATCCCGCTCGCCGGACTGCCGCGCGAGCACATCGCCACGCAAATGCGCGCGTTCCGCGACGGTCAGCGACCGGCGACGGTGATGCACCAGATCGCCAAGGGCTACAGCGACGCCCAGATCGATGCCATGGCGGCGTGGTTTGCCGCTCAGAAGAGGTGAGCGCCATGAAACGACGCGACTTCCTGAAGCTTGCCGGCGCGGTGTCCCTCGCCGGCTGCGCGACCGCGACGCCTTCCAAGGCCCGCGTGGTGGTGATCGGCGGCGGCTTCGGCGGCGCCACCGCGGCGAAGTACATCCGCCTGTGGGACCCATCGATCGACGTAGTGCTGGTCGAGCGCGACGCTTCCTTTGTCTCCTGCCCGATCTCCAACCTGGTGCTCGGCGGCTTCACCGGCATGGCTGACATCACTCGCGGCTACGACGGCCTGCAGCGCCACGGCGTGCAAGTGGTGCGCGACGAAGCCACTGCCGTTGATCCTTCGAAAAAGGTCGTCCGGCTGGCGCGTGGCGGCGATATCGCCTACGAGCGCTTGATCGTGTCGCCGGGAATCGACTTCACCTTCGGCGACGTCGCGGGATATGAGGCCGCCATGCAGGACGGCACGGTGCTGCATGCCTGGAAGGCCGGGCCGCAGACCGTGGCGCTGCGTCGCCAGCTCGAGGAAATGCGCGACGGCGGCATCTACATTCTCTCGGTGCCGCTGGCGCCCTACCGCTGCCCGCCCGGGCCGTACGAGCGCGCGAGCATGGTCGCGGCCTACTTCAAGCAGGCGAAGCCACGCTCCAAGGTGCTGGTGCTCGACGCCAATCCCGACGTCACCTCGAAAGGCGGGTTGTTCAAGCGCGCCTGGAGCGACCTCTACGCGGGGATCCTCGAATTCCGCGGCAACTCGCGCGCCGTTGCGGTGGACGGGAAGTCGCGGACCGTCAAGCTCGAGCTCGAGGACGTGAAAGGTGACGTCCTCAACGTGGTGCCGCCGCACCGTGCGGGCGACATCGCCATGAAGACCGGGCTCATTACCACCAACAACCGCTGGTGCGACGTCGACTGGCGCACCATGGAGTCGAAAGCGGTCAAGGGCGTGCACGTGCTCGGCGACGCCACGCTTTCCGCTTCCGGAATGCCGAAGTCAGGCAGCATGGCGAATAACCACGCCAAGATCGCCGCCGCCGCGATCGTCGAGCTGCTCAATGGCCGCGCGCCGCAGCCGGTGAAGATCATCAACACCTGCTACAGCTTCGTGTCGCAGAAGGAAGGGATTCGCGTCTCGTCGGTGCACGAATGGGACGCCGGCCAGGGCACGCTGGTGCCGGTGAAGGGCTCGGGTGGCGTTTCCGCTGCGCGCAGCGAGGCCGAGGGGACCTACGCCTGGAGCTGGGCCCGAACGATCTGGGCGGACTCGCTAGCCTGATATTGCAGTCCGCTCTTCGCTCGAGTAAGGCGCCAGCCCACAGTATTTGACGGTTCTCTGTAAAAGTCCTTTACGCCGGTGGTCTAAGGCATCAAGGGAGACGCGAGCCTATGGCAGGCTTGGGAACCGATGGCCGCCAATCCATTACGAGCTTTAGGGTCCCCGACTCCACATCCGTTCGAGGCGATCGATTACCCCGCCGTTCCCGCCAAGCCGCGCACGACCGCCGTCACGTCGGTGATTGACGGGGGGCTGGGGCCCGCCGAGGCCCGCGACCGCGTCGCGATTGCCGCCGAGTGGATCGATGTGGTGAAGCTCGGATGGGCAACGGCGCGGCTTACTCCGGGCGCTACCTTGCGCGACAAGGTCCAGATCTATCGCGCGGCCGGAATCCATACATGCAGCGGCGGCACCTTCCTCGAGATCGCGTTCGCCCAGAACCGCGTGCGCGAATTTCTGGACGGCGCGCGCGATCTCGGCTTGACCATGGTCGAAGTGTCGAACGGCGTGCATCCCATGAGCGAAGAGGACAAGCTCGGGCTTATCGCCCAGGCCCGCTCGGCGGGGTTCACCGTGTGGAGCGAGGTGGGCAAGAAGGATCCGGACGAGGACGCCCGGATCGGCATCGACGACCGTTGCGCCGCGATCGCCCGGGAGCTGGAAGCCGGTGCGAACAAGGTCATCCTCGAGGCGCGCGAATCGGGCACCGTCGGGATCTACGACCGCAGCGGCAGCCCGGCGGTCGAGATGATCCAGCGGATCGTGGAGAGCGTCGGACGCGAGCGGCTGGTGTTCGAGGCGCCGCGCAAGGAGCAGCAGCTCTGGATGATTCGCGCCCTCGGATCCGACGTGAACCTCGGCAACGTGGCGCCTGAAGAGGCTCTGTCGCTCGCGACGCTGCGAACCGGCCTGCGCGGCGACACGTTCCGCGAGATGCACCTGCACGGCCTGGAAATCTTCCTCGGTCAGGGAGTGCACGGCGCGCTCGAGGCGCGAGCGCGTGGCGGCGTCATCGTCATGATCGACGCGCTGCGGGCGAGCGCAACCATGATCGCAGCGCTCGAGATGGGCATGGCGGCGGTCAAGCCAGTCGCCAGCGCCGAGGAATGCACCGGAGAAGTGACCGCCGGCGAGCGCGGCGGACGCAAGCTGCCCAACTGCCGGCACAACAACAGCCCGCTCGAGCTCATGCGGCACCGCTACGCGGGCAAGACCCTGGTCTTCACCTCGACCAACGGCGCCGAGTGCCTGCTAAGCGCGGCGGGGCCGGAGAGCATCGTTCTCGTGGGCTCGAGCCTCAACCGGCGCGCGGTCGCGGGCGCGGCGGGGCGACTGGCGCGCAAGCGCGGCGTCCCGATCACCCTTCTCATGGCGGGGCGCAACAACCAGTACGCCGTAGAAGACGCCCTCGCCGCCGGCGAGATCGCGCGTGCGCTGCCGGAGGCGCGTTTGCACGGCGAGCTGCCGTCGACGGCGGCGCTCGAAGCCGACTTCTGCGCCAGCGATTCAGGCCGCAACCTGATCGCCCTGGGTTACGCCGATGATGTGCGCTTTTGCGCGCAGCTGGACCGCTGTGAGGTCGTCCCGGTCCTAATGAACGGGCAGCTCGTGCCGCTGCGGCGGGAGCACGAGTAGCTAGGCTTTCCCGGTCGAGCCGAAGCCGCCGGTACCGCGCGCGCTGGCGGC
>DATBSZ010000212.1:0-6703 GCA_036559525.1 Burkholderiales bacterium | reverse complement strand
CAGTCAGAACCGCACGACCCGCGCTTGCACAGGACCGCATCATGACCAAGAAGATTCCCTCGACCGGCGAGCCGCTTCCCGTCATCGGCCTCGGCACGTGGCAGACGTTCGACGTCGGCGCCGATGCGGCCGGCCGCGCGCCATTGCGCGAGGTGCTGAAGCTGCTGGACCGGAACGTGGTCGATTCCTCGCCCATGTACGGCAGCTCCGAGACGGTCGCCGGCGACCTCATCGCCGAGGCGGGTATGCGCGAAAAGCTCTTCATGGCCACCAAGGTCTGGACCAGCGGCCGCGACGCCGGCATCCGGCAGATGGAGACCTCCTTCAAGCGCCTGCGCGTCGAGCGCATGGATCTCATGCAGGTGCACAACCTGGTCGACGTCGACACGCACACGAAGACCTTGCAGGACTGGAAGGCGAAGAAGCGCGTGCGCTACATCGGCATCACGCACTACACGTCCTCCGCCTACGCCGAGGTCGAGCGCCAGATGAAGAAGGCGCAGTACGACTTCCTGCAGATCAACTACTCGTTGGGCGAACGCGAATCCGAAAACCGGGTGTTGGGTTTGGCCAAGGACCGGAACATGGCGGTCATCATCAATCGCCCGTTCGCCGAAGGTGCTCTGTTCAGACGGACGAAGAACCAACCGCTTCCACCGTGGGCAGCGGAATTCGGCATCGAGAGCTGGGCGCAGTACTTCCTCAAGTGGATCGTGTCGCACCCGGTGGTGACCTGCGCCATCCCCGGCACCGGCAACCCGAAGCACATGACCGACAACCTGGGCGCCGGCCGTGGCGCCCTGCCCGACGAAGCGGGAAGAAAGCGCATGGCCGCCTACTTCGATGGCCTCTGAGATCCGCCGCAAGATCGTCTGTGCGGCGCTTTCGGGCGCGCTGCCATGGCTCGCCCCTGCAGCGCGCAGCGCCGAGGGGCCGGCCGCCACGCGGCCGATCCCCTCGAGTGGCGAGCGGCTGCCGATCGTCGGCATGGGCACGGCGGTGATCTTCGACTACCAGAATGATCCTGCGAAGCAGGCGGAGCGCAAGGAGGTGATCCGCACGCTCATCGCCGGCGGCGGCCGCCTGATCGACACGGCGGCAGGCTACGGCAACGCAGAAGAGCGGCTAGGGGAAATCGTCGCGGACCTGGGCGTCAGGGGCAAGCTCTTCCTCGCCACGAAGTTCTCCTTCGACCTGCCGCGCGCGGAAGCGGAGGCGTCATTTCGCAGCTCGTTGCGCCGCCTGCGCACCGACCGCGTCGACCTGATGCAGGCGTGGAACGTCACCGAGGCTGGCTACACCCTCGACCTGCTGCGGGAATGGAAAAAAGCGGGCCTTTGCCGCTACATCGGCATCACCACCAGCCAGGTGCGCAGCTACGACGCGATGGCGAAGGTCGTCGCGCGGGAGAAGCCGGATTTCTTCCAGGTGAACTATTCGCTCGGCGCGCTCGAATCCGAGAAATCGCTCCTGCCCGCCGCGCGCGACGCGGGAGCGGCGGTGCTCGTGAACCTGCCGTTCGGCCGCAATTCGCTGTTCCGCAAGGCGGGCAACCGTCCATTGCCGGATTTCGCCGCCGAGTTCGGCGCCCGGACCTGGGCGCAGTTCTTCCTCAAGTTCATCCTCGGGCACCCCGCGGTCACCGCCGTCATTCCCGGCACGGACAAGCCGGAGTACATGCTCGACAACCTCGACGCCGCCCGCGGCACGCTTCCGGACGCGGCGATGCGGAAGAGAATCGTTCAGTACTGGGATTCGCTCACCTGATTCGTCTTGCCTCGCGGGCCGGCTAGCGGCGCAGGGCCTGCGAATCGCGGTTTTGACTACAGCGGACGCGGACTTGGCCGTGCTATATGAGTCCATGTCCATTCGCCGCCGCAGGTCCAAAGCACTCGCCGCACAAACAGTCGACCTTGCCTTTGCCGTGCCGCAGGTGGTCGCGCATCGGATGGCCCGAATGGCCATGGCCGGGGGGACTCCTTCGGCGCGGGACCGCCGCGAGTTCTATCGCATGGGCACGGAGAAGGTCGCGGCCTTCAACGAAGCCTGGGCCGCGATGGCCATGCAGACCTGGCGGTCGTTTTGGTTTCCCACGCACCTGAGCAGCGCCGCGCTGGACATTCTGGGCAAGGGCATGACGCCCTATCGCCGTCGCGCGGTCGCGAATGCCAGGCGTCTCGGCCGCCCCAAGCGAAGGCGACGCCGTTAGCCTGGAGTTAGTCCGGCGCAGAAGTGCCCGACGTAGGGATGGAGCTTTTCGCCGAGCGCTCTTGCTTCGGCGTTCGCTGCCCTCAGGCGAGCGACTGCTTCATCCGCCCTGCGCCTGAGCGACTCGACGTCCACGGTCAGGAGCTTGCGATCGCGCATCACCCAGCGCCCGCCGATCATCACGTTCTCCACTCCGGTGCCGTCCTCGGCGAAGACGATCTGGCTCGCGAGGTCGTTCAGGGGGATGTAGTGCAATGCGCCCAGGTCGAGGAGCACGAGGTCGGCTTTCCAGCCTTTCTCGATGCGGCCGAGCTTGTCGAAGCCGAGCGCTTTCGCGCCGCCCTCCGTGGCCGCATGGAGCGCCTCTCGCGCGTTCACCCAACGCTCGGGTGGATTACCCTTGACGCGTGATAGATAGCAAGCAAGGCGCATCGCCTCGAAGGCGTTGAGGTTGTCTGCGGAAGCCGCGCCATCGGTGCCGATGGCGACGTTCAGGCCTCGCGCGAGCATCGCGCGCATGTCGGCGATTCCCGAGCCGAGCTTGAGATTGCTTCCCGGGTTGTGCGAGATCGAGGCTCCGGAGTCGGCGAGGCGCTTGCGATCGTCGTCGTCGAGCCAGACGCCGTGGGCGACGCAGAATTTCGGGTTCAGCAATTTCAACTCATGGAGGTGAGCGACGAGGCTCTTGCCATAGATCTTCGGCGCGACCGCCGCCTGCAGCCTCGATTCCGCGACGTGCATCTGGATGCCGAGGCCAAGCTCGCCCGCGAGGTCGCGGCACGCAACCAGGAACTCGTCGGAGCAATGGTGCGGGATGGTGGGGCCCAGCGCCGGCTTGATGCGGTCCCGGTCGAACTTCCAGTGGTTCAAGAGATTGCGGACCGAAGAGAGCGTTTCCGGATACGGTGCATATTTGGCCTTCAACGCCTGGCTGCGCAGCGGCTCCGGCAGCGCCTCGGCGAGCCCGGGGATCGCCTCGTAGAAGGTCTTGTCCGCCATCATCGGCGCGATCGCGGCGCGCATGCCGGCGTCGGAGTAGGCGCGCGCCACCGCCTCCACGCCCTCGGCCGTGGGCAGGGGGAACTCGGCGAACATGTCGTAGCCGGCGGTGCACCCCTTGCGCACCATCTCGGCGGCGCCGATCAGCGCCGAGAGGTGCTTGTCCTCGAGCGTGCGCCGGCCGCTCACGCCGGGCTGGGCGTTGAGATAGGTCTCGAGGTTGAAGCGGTCGAAGAGTCCCTTCGAGAGGCCGGTCTGCGCGTGGTTGTGGCCGTTCACCAACCCGGGCATCAGCGCGCGCCCGGCGGCATCGACGCGTTCCATGCCCTCGCTCTTCAATGACCCGCGGGGCACGACGTCGGCGATCGTGCCGCCGTCGACCAGCACGTCGAGGGGCTGCCCTTCGCCCGACGGCGTCAGCACCAGCGCGTTCTGGATGAGGATCATGCGAGGTGTGCGTTCTCCAGGCGCAGGAACGAGCCCGCGCCTTCTCGGTCGACCTTGAAGCCGTACGACAGCGTGCCGCGCAGTCTCACCGCTTCTCCTTTTCTTGCCATTCTAAAGTCGGGAAGCGAGACAGCAGGGACCGGCGAGCAGTGCGGGCAGCCGCCCGGCTCGGCCACCAGGAGCTGCGCGCTGCCGTCGTGCGTGTCGACGACGTAGCCCGCGATCTCGACCACGCTTCCCGAGAGCTCGCCGCAGCGCGCGCTGTACCTCAGTCCATCAAAGAGGTCACTCCATTTCACACGCTCACTCAACTTCGGCCGCACGCATCACCTCGCGCTCCATGTGCGACGTCAGGCGCACGCGGTAGCCGTTGAAGTCCGGGTCGGTCATGCTGCGCGGCCGCGGCAGGTCGATCTGCACCTCCTCGAGCACGCGCCCGGGCGCGGAGCTCATCACCACCACGCGGTCGGCGAGCAGGATCGCCTCGTCGATGTGGTGCGTGACGAAGAGGATCGTCGACTTGAACCCGGCCCACACCTCGAGCAGGAACTGCTGCATCAGCACGCGCGTCTGGAAGTCGAGGGCCGCGAACGGCTCGTCCATCAGGATGAACTCCGGGTTGCCGACTAGCGCCCGGGCGATCGCCACGCGCTGCTTCATGCCGCCGGAGAGCTGGTGCGGGTAGTGCTTGGCGAACTTGACCAGCTTCACGCGTTCGAGTACTTCGCGCCCGCGGCGCCAGCGCTCGTTCAGGCCGGTTCCCCTCATCTGCAGGCCGAAAGCGACGTTTTTCTCCACGTCGAGCCACGGAAAGAGCGAATGCTCCTGGAACACCATCACCGCCTTGGGATTCGGGCCGGTGACGCGCTCGGCTCCGATCAGGATCTCGCCGCCCGACGCCGGCTCGAGGCCCGCGCACAGCTCGAGCAGCGTGCTCTTGCCGCAGCCGCTCGGGCCGAGGATGGCGACGAACTCGCCCGAGGAGACCTGGAGGCTGACGTCGCGGATCGCCTCCACCGTCAAGCCACGCGCGCCCTGCCAGATCTTCCTCACGTTGCGGATCTGCAGCGAGCTCATTGCTTTGGCCCCCTGACAAGGGGGGCGTGAGCCGAAGGCGAGCGGGGGGTTTGTGTTTGAAAAAAACAACCCCCCAGCTCGCGAAAAACGCGCTCGCCTCCCCCCTTGTCAGGGGGGCAAACCCGGCAGGTCACTCTGCGGACTTCCACCACAGAATCTGTCGTTGAACAAAAAGCAGTAAAGCATCGACGGCGTATCCGGTGACGCCGATGATGCAGATGCCGAGCATGATCAGGTTCGGGTTGAACATCTCGCGGCCGAGGATCACGATCATGCCGACGCCGTTCTTGAGGCCCACCATCTCGGCGGCGAGCACCGCCATCCAGGCGGCAAAGAAGTTGATGCGCAGCATGGTGAACACCTGCGGCAGCACCGCCGGAAAGATCACCCAGGCCCACACCTGGGCGCGCGAGGCGCCGAAGGTGCGCGCGGTCTTGACCAGGCGCGGGTCGACCGACTGCACCGCCGCCACGGTGGAGAGCGTAAGCAGGAAGTACACCCCGGTGAACACCACGAACACCGCGGTGGGATTGCCGACGCCGAAGACGATGATGCCGACCGGGATCCAGGCGATCGGCGCGATTGGCGCCAGGCCGCGCACGATCGGCAGCACGGCCGCCGACGCGGCGCGCGACATGGAGACCAGGATGCCGGTGGCCACCGCGGCGATGAAGCCGAGGAACAGGCCCGCCACCACGCGGAACGCGCTCGCCAGGATCGCAACAGGGATCGTCATCCCCTCCTGGCCGAAGCCGACGCGGAAGTCGCTCTCGATCGCAAAGCGGATGAACGACGATGGCGGCGGGAACAGCACCGTCGTCATCCAGCCGCGCGCCGACGCGAGCTCCCACAGCGCGACCAGGATCAGCCACGGTATGAGGGCCGCGGCCGCCGCTCTGGCCATTCCTGCCGCTACGCCTTCAGCGCTTCTTTCAGGAACCTGAAGTCGATCAGGTTCGCCGGCACCGACTTGATGTAGCCGAGCGTAGTCATGTCGGCGATCGCCGTGCGCATGCCCGCCTCGCCGGCGCCGATCAGGTTCACCTGCGGCCGCTGGCGCGGCAGCGCGGCGCGCAGCGTGTCCTTGTCGACGCGGTAGAACTTCGAGGCGTCGAGCACGTCGACCGCCTTGGCGGGATCCGCCTTGATCGCCGCGTCGGCCTTGAGGAGCGCCCGCAGGTACTTCGTCACCGCGGCCGGGTACTTCTCGATGAAGTCGACGCGCGCGTTGGTGACGCAGTCCGGGCCGTCCTTGCCCCACGCGTCGAGGTTGGAGGCGATCGGCACCCCGCCCAGCTTGTCGACCAGGCGCGTGGCGAAGGGTTCGACGTGCGTGACGAGGTCCACCGCCTTCGCCTCGAACGCCGAGGCCATCGACAGCGTGTCGCTGAACCACACCATCTGGAAGTCCTCGTATTTCAGCCCCGCGTTCGCCAGCGCGCGGTAGGCCATCAGCTCGAACGTGTTGAGGCGCATCGCGCCGATCTTCAGGCCCTTTCCTTTTTGTTTTTTCAAGTCATCCATCGATTTGATGCCCGAGCTTCCCTGTGCAAGCAGGAACAGGCCCCCGGCGCCGCTGCCGCCGATGATGCGCACCGGCGCGCCGTTGTTCGCCGCGACGATGATGTTGGTGAAAGGGATGTGCACGACCTGCATCACCCCGCCGGTCAGCGCGGTGAGAGCGTCGCCCGGGTTCGGCATGAACTTCATGTCCACCTTGATCCCCTCCGCCGCGAACAGGCCCGTGGCCTGCGCATAGAAGAGCGGCGACATGCAGATCCCGACCAGGTGGCCCACGTGGATGACGTCGGGCATCGCCTGGGAAAAACCCTTCTCCGGAAAACCTAGCCCTGCGGTGCCGGCGATGGCGGCAGTGGACTTCAGGAACTGGCGGCGCTTCATGGCTCTCCCCTTTGTTGGTGGTCTGTGCGTCTCGCACGACCCGTGCCAGGCTTGGAAGCGCTATTTAATC
>DATBSZ010000211.1:0-2329 GCA_036559525.1 Burkholderiales bacterium | reverse complement strand
TCGTCGGGAACCGCGAGGAACGCCGCGCGCTCCGGGCGCACGAAATCGGCGTCGCGCTGCGCGCCCGCCATCGCCTTGGTGACGGCCGCGACGATATCGGGCCGGTGGCGCCCGAGCTCGGCGAGGTAGCGATCGGCGCGGAACGCGAACATGCCGCTATTCCAGGAGTAACCGCCCGATGCGAGGAATCCCTTTGCGGTTTCCAGGTCCGGCTTCTCCACGAAGCGCTCGACGACAAAGGCATCCTCGCGTTTCGCGCCCTGCTTGATGTAGCCGTAGCCGGTATGCGGGCTTGCCGGCGCAATGCCGAACACGACGAGCGCGCCCTCGGCGGCAAGCCGCACGGCCGAGCGCACCGCGGCGTGGAACTGCGGCAGATTCGAAATCGCGTGATCCGCGGCCAGCACCAGCATCACGCTCGCCTTGTCCGCCAGCAGAAGCGCGGCCGCGGCCGCGGCGGCGGCGGTGCCTCTGCCCGCGGGCTCGAGCAGCAGCGCCTGCGGCGGGCACGAGATCTCGCGCAGCTGCTCCGCGGCGAGGAAGCGGTGCTCGTCGTTGGCAATGGCGATCGGCGCCTGCACGTCCTCGAGGCCCTGCAGGCGTACGAGGGTCTCCTGCAGCATGGTGCGCTCGGAAATGAGCGGCAGGAACTGCTTCGGAAGATGCGAGCGCGACAGCGGCCACAGCCGTGTCCCGGATCCGCCGCAGAGCACTATAGGTACGAATGGCATGGCGGGCCGATTATAGGGCGCTGGAATTAGAATGCCGGCCATGGAGCCTTCGGTCGCGGTCCTGATTCCGTGCTTCAACGAAAGCGCGACGATCGGCGACGTGGTCCGCAGCTGGCGCGGCGCTCTGCCCGCGGCGCGCGTCTACGTCTTCGACAACAACTCGACCGACGACAGCGCGCGCCTCGCCCGCGAGGCCGGCGCACTCGTGCGCGCCGAGCCCCGGCAGGGGAAAGGCAACGTGGTACGCCGCATGTTCGCCGACGTCGACGCCGACCTCTACGTCCTGGTGGACGGCGACGGCACCTACGACGCCTCGGCGGCGCCCGAGCTGATCTCGCGGCTGGTGGCAGGCGAGTTCGACATGGTGACCGCGGCGCGCAAGCCGGTAGACGCGAATTCGTACCGGCCGGGCCACCGGTTCGGCAACCGCGCGCTCACCTGCATCGTCGCCCAGGTGTTCGGCAAGCAGATCACCGACCTGCTTTCGGGCTACCGCGCGCTTTCGCGCCGCTTCGTGAAGTCGTTCCCGGCGCTCTCCTCGGGGTTCGAGATCGAGACCGAGCTCTCGGTGCACGCGCTCGAGCTCGGCATCCCCTTCTGCGAGGTCGAAACGCGCTACTTCGCCCGCCCCGGCGGCTCGCAGAGCAAGCTCTCGGCGTTCCGCGACGGCTGGCGCATCCTCATGACCATCGTCAAGCTGGTCAAAGGCGAGCGCCCGCTCGCCTTCTTCACCACCATCGCCGCGCTTGCCGCGATCCCCGCGCTGATCATCGGCGTGCAGCTCTGGCTGACGTTCGTGGAAACCGGCCTGGTGCCGCGCTTTCCTTCGGCGATTCTCGCCACCGGCCTGATGCTCACGGCGTTCCTGAGCCTGGTCTGCGGGCTGGTGCTGGATACGGTGACCCGCGGACGCCAGGAAATGAAGCGCCTCGCGTACTTGAGCTGGCCCTCGTTCGAAGCGGCGAAGCAGCGCGTCTAGCCGGTGCGCGCCGAGTTCGCCCCGCAGCTCACCCGCTTCGCTGTCGTCGGTGCCATCGGCTTCGTCGTCGATGCGACCGTCCTGCAATCGCTCGTGAGCGCGGCGGGGTGGTCGCCGTTCGCCGCGCGGGCCGTGTCTTTTCCGGTCGCGCTCGCCTGCACCTTCGCGCTCAACCGCGCCTGGACCTTCCAGGGGCTGCGCCTGCCGCTCGCACGCGCCTACGGCGCTTACGGCGCGATCCAGATCGTCGGCGCCCTGATCAACCTTTGCGTGTTCTCGGCCTGCGTGCTGCTCGCGCCGCCGCTGTACGAGCGGCCGGTGATCGCGCTCGGCATCGGCGCCGCGGTGTCGCTGCTCTTCAACTTCTACGCCACGCGCCGCGTGGTCTTCCGCACGTGAGCGGCTACAGCGGCGCCCCGAACCTCGAAATCATGGAGGCGGCCGTCCGCTACAACGGCTTCCTGCTGGGCCTCATCACGCCGCTTGCCGCCGGGGGCAAGCGGGTCCTGGATTTCGGCGCGGGAACCGGCACCTTCGCCGCAGAGTTGCAGCAGAGAAAGGTCGACATCCAGTGCGTCGAGCCCGATGCGGGGCTGCGGCGGGCGCTGGAGGCGAAGGG
>DATBSZ010000210.1:0-3079 GCA_036559525.1 Burkholderiales bacterium | reverse complement strand
CTTCGGCCTCGACAAGATCAAGCGCCGGATCCTCGAGCACCTCGCGGTGCGCAAGCTCAACCCCGAGGGCAAGAGCCCCATCCTTTGCTTCGTCGGCCCGCCGGGGGTCGGCAAGACCTCGCTCGGCCAGTCGATCGCGCGCGCCACCGGGCGCAAGTTCCAGCGCATCGCGCTCGGCGGGGTGCACGACGAGGCCGAGATCCGCGGCCACCGCCGCACCTACATCGGCGCGCTGCCCGGCAACGTGATCCAGGCGATCCGCCGCGCCGAGTCGCGCACCTGCGTGCTGATGTTCGACGAGGTCGACAAGCTCGGCCAGGGCGGCTTCCACGGCGACCCGTCGAGCGCGCTGCTCGAGGTGCTCGACCCCGAGCAGAACTCGCATTTCCGCGACAACTACCTGGCGGTGGACTTCGACCTGTCGAAGGTCATGTTCATCACCACGGCGAACATGCTCGACACGATTCCCGGGCCGCTGCGCGACCGCATGGAGATCATCCAGCTCCCCGGCTACACCGAGGAGGAGAAGCTCGAGATCGCCAGGCGCTACCTCGTGAAGCGGCAGCTCGAGGCCAATGGCCTCACCGCTTCACAGGTGGAGGTCGGGGACGAGGCCATTCGAAAAATCATCTCCGACTACACGCGGGAAGCAGGCGTGCGCAACCTGGAGCGCGAAATCGGGTCGGTTCTCAGGAACGTGGCGATGCGGATCGCGGAGGGAGAAAAGCAGAAAATCGTCGTCGAGCCGAAGGACCTGCACGCCATCCTGGGCGCGCGGCGCTTCGAGAGCGAGCTCGCCGAGCGCACCTCGCTGCCCGGCGTGGCGACCGGCCTCGCGTGGACCTCGGTCGGCGGCGACATCCTGTTCATCGAGGCCTCGCGCACCCCGGGGACGGGCAAGCTGATCCTCACCGGGCAGCTCGGCGACGTGATGAAGGAGTCGGCGCAGGCCGCGCTGACGCTCGCGAAGGTATTGACCGGCGAAACCCTGGAGAAGACCGACATCCACGTGCACGTGCCGGCGGGCGCGACGCCGAAGGACGGGCCGAGCGCGGGCGTGGCAATGTTCTTGAGCTTGATTTCTTTATTGACGTCAAGACCCGTTCGAGCCGACGTCGCCATGACCGGCGAGATCTCGCTGCGCGGGCTGGTGCTGCCGATCGGCGGGGTGAAGGAGAAGACGCTCGCCGCGCTGCGCGCCGGCATCAAGACGGTGATGCTGCCCCGGCGCAACGAAAAGGACCTGGAAGACGTCCCCGCCGAAGCGCGTCAGAAGCTCGAGTTCGTGTTCCTCGACAAGGTCGAGGACGCGATCAGGACGGCGATCGGGGAGCTGCCGGCGCCGGGGGCGCGGAAGGCGGCCTAGCGGGCAAGGGTTTCGGGCGCAAGCCCGGCCAAAGCGGCAGACGGTCCAGCAGCCTTACGAGCGCGCGTTTTTTCGATTCGCGCCGGGAGAACACGGGTGTTTCCTTTCTTCGTCCTTTGCCTTGGGGGCAAGGAAGCACTTCGCCGCCACGGACTCGTGGATCCACTGTGGCGGATGCTTGAACACCGGATCCTGGGGGAGCTTCTGGCCTGACCGGATGGGGAGCATGGCGGGGCGGAGGGAAGTCTAAGCCAGCCGCGTTGCAGAATCACCTGGGGATGGGCCGGACGCGACAACGGAAGTAAAATCACACTTCGAATCAGGGACATCGCAACATGCGCGGCTCGGCTCTCCTCCTGGTTTTTGTGTTGCAAGCCTGCACGACCAGTCCGCTGACCGGCCGCGACCAGTTCCTGCTCGTCTCGGACTCCACGGCGGTGTCGCAATCGGCCGCCGCCTACACCCAGATGATGGCCGACCTCGGCAAGAAGAAGCAGATCGAGACCGGCACGCCGCGCGCCGACAAGGTGAGGGAAATCACCGACCGCCTGGTCAAGCAGGCGGTGCGCGTGCGGCCCGACTCCGCGAAGTGGGCGTGGGAAGTCCAGGTGATCAACGACCCGAAGACCATCAACGCCTTCTGCATGGCGGGCGGCAAGATGGCCATCTACACCGGCATGTGGGACAAGCTCAAGGCGACCGACGACGAGATCGCGCAGGTGATGGGCCACGAGATCGGCCACGCGCTCGCCAACCACACGCAGGAGCGCATGTCCGTAGCCTACGGCACCGGCATCGGCACCACGATCGCCGCCATAGCGCTTGGTGCGCGCGACTCGAGCGCCGTGCTCATGCAGCAGGCGGCGGTGGTCGCGATCGCTCTGCCCAACAGCCGCGAGAGCGAGGCCGAGGCCGACCAGATCGGAATCGAGCTCGCGGCACGCGCGGGCTACGATCCGAAAGCGGCAGTCACGCTGTGGGAAAAGATGGCCAAGGTCGGCGGCAAGGCGCCGCCGCAATTCCTTTCCACCCATCCCTCGCCGGAGAACCGCGCCGCGCGGCTGAAGGAGCTCGGCGAGCAGGTGCAGCCGCTCTATGCCGCGGCGAAATCCGGCACCGCAGTCGCGGCACCGCGCTTTCTCTCGCCGCCGGGGGGTGGCGCCAACGAGCGCGCGGTGACGAAGCCGGGCGAGATGACGCGTGAGGAATACGCGAAGCTGTCGGCGACCGACACGCTCACGTTCCTCTCGGAGCCCTTCCAGCGCTTTCGCAGCGGCAATATCGTCTTCGACTGCAAGCTGCAGTGCAGCTTCGCCTACAGCCGCAGCAAGGGCGACTGGAAGCAGCTGTACGCCGCAGGTGCCTGGCGCGACCTCGCGGTGTCGGTGGTGCAGGTGGGCTACCTCAGCGATCTCTCGTACTTCATGCTGGCGGAGGCGGCCAAGGGCCTGGGCATGAAGGAGGCCGCCGCGGCGTACTACAAGCGCGCGCTGGAAGCCGGCAAGGAAAACGCTTGCGGCAGCGGCGTGTTCAGCTGCGAGGGGTTCGAGGTGCAGAAGTCGGCGGCGACAGCGTTGAGATGACGGTTTGTCGTTGGCGATCCGCTCCAGATTCAACGGATCGCGACAGCAGGAAGCGGGGCCCCTTGATACCAGCGTGCGCCGCGGCATCGGATAATCGTTTGGCGGCGAGAAACTGCGGCTGCAAATGAAA
>DATBSZ010000209.1:0-5736 GCA_036559525.1 Burkholderiales bacterium | reverse complement strand
GCCGGTCCCTGAAGGCACGCTCGTGATCCACGGCGAGAACGACGACACGGTGCCGCTCGCCGAAGTGCTGGAGTGGGCGCGGCCGCAGGAGCTTCCGGTGGTGCTGGTGCCCGGCGCCGATCATTTCTTTCACCGCAAGCTGCACGTCCTCAAACGAATCGTTCAAGCCCGCTGGAAATGACAGCGCTGTCGGCGCGCGCGCTGCGCAAGTCTTATGGCGACCTCGAGGTGGTCTCGGGCGTCGATCTCGCGGTCGCGCCCGGCGAGTGCTTCGGGCTGCTCGGGCCGAACGGCGCGGGCAAGACCACCACGCTCAAGCTGTGCCTCGGCCTGATAGAGCCCGATGGCGGCGAGATCGAGCTTCTAGGCGAGCCCGTGCCGCGCCGCGCGCGAGAAGCGCGAAGGAATGTCGGCGTAGTGCCGCAGTTCGACAACCTCGACCCCGATTTCACCGTCGAAGAGAACCTGGTGGTCTATGCCCGGTACTTCGGCATTGCCAAGGAAGAAATCCGGGAACGCATTTCCGCGCTGCTGGAGTTCGCCGGGCTTGCCGGCCGCGGAGACTCCAAGATCACTACGCTCTCCGGCGGCATGAAGCGCCGCCTCACGCTCGCCCGCGCGCTCGTCAACGACCCGCAGCTCGTGTTCATGGACGAGCCCACCACCGGCCTCGATCCGCAGGCGCGCCACCTCATCTGGGAGCGCCTGCGGCGCCTGACGCAGGAAGGCAAGACGCTCGTCCTGACCACGCACTTCATGGAGGAGGCGGAGCGGTTGTGCCACCGGCTCGCGATCATGGACCGCGGCCGGATCATCGCCGAAGGCTCCCCGCGCGCCTTGATCGCGGAGCACATCGAGCCGCAGGTGCTCGAAGTGCACGGCCCGGGATATGAAACCTGGATGCAGCGCGCGAAGGGCCTCGCGCCGCGCGTGGAGCGCGTCGGCGACACGGTGTACTGCTACGGCGAAGACATCGAGCCGGTGCTGAAAAGCATCTCCGGCGAGCTGAGCTACCTGCACCGTCCAGCGAGTCTCGAAGACGTCTTCCTGAAACTGACCGGAAGAGATTTGAGAGATTAGATGCGGTGGATCTCGGTCTGGCGGAGAAACATGTTGGTGTGGCGCAAGCTCTTCGCCGCGGCCGTCCTCAGCAACCTCGCCGACCCGCTGATCATGCTGTTCGGCCTGGGCTACGGCCTGGGCGCGCTGCTGCCCTCGGTCGAGGGCATGTCGTACCTCGCGTTCTTCGCCGCCGGGCAGCTCTGCACGGCGACCATGTTCACCGCCTCGTTCGAGTCGATGTTCTCCGGTTTCTCGCGCATGCACGGCCAGAAGACCTGGGATGCGATCCTCTACGCGCCGCTCACGATCGACGACATCGTCGCCGGCGAGATCGTGTGGGCGGCGAGCAAGGCCTGGCTGACCGGCTCGACCATCCTCGGCGTCGTGGTGGTGTTCGGGCTGGCGAGCTCGCCCTGGGTGCTGCTCGCCCTCCCGGCCGCCTTCCTCGTCGGCCTCGCCTTCTCTGCAGTCGGCCTCATCATGTGCGTGCTCGCGCGCGGCTGGGACTTCTTCAGCTACTACATGACCCTCATGATGACGCCGATGATGATGATCTCGGGTGTGTTCTTCCCGGCCGAGCAGCTACCCGCGCCGCTCCTCGCCGTCGCCAAGGCGCTGCCGCTCTACCACGGCGTGCAGATCGTGCGGCCGCTCGTCGCGGGCGGCCCGCCGCCGGACCTTTGGCTGCACGCCGCCGTGCTCCTCGCGTATGCTGCCGCCGGGTACACGCTGGCAATCTACTTCGCGCGCAGGCGCTTTTCCTCGTAGCCATGCTCTGGGTCAAGTCGCTGCACATCATCTTCATGGTGACCTGGTTCGCGGGGCTGTTCTACCTGCCGCGGCTCTTCGTCTACCACGCGCAGGCGGACGACAGAATCTCACTCGAGCGCTTCAAGGTGATGGAGCGCAAGCTTTTCTGGGGAATCATGACCCCGGGTGGCGTGCTCACCATCGTCTTCGGGGTATGGCTATGGCTCGGCTGGTTCACGCCTGCCACCGGCTGGCTGCACGCGAAGATCGCGCTGGTGGCGCTCCTCGCCGGGTATCACCTTTGGTGCTGGCGGCTGATGCGCGACTTCGCAGCCGAGCGCAACCGGCGCGGCCACGTCTGGTTCCGCTGGTTCAACGAGTTCCCGACGCTGGTGCTGTTCGCCACGGTGCTCCTGGTTGTCTTCAAGCCGTTCTGAGGCGTTCTTCGCGAGCTGCCCGCGGGGCCTGGAGGAGCTGCTTCTCCAGGAGCTTTCGTCGTTCGGCGCCGAGGCGCCGGCGCAAGCGCCCGGAGGGGTCGCGTTCAGCGGAAGCTGGGAGATAGGCTACCGGGCGAACCTCTGGTCGCGCATCGCTTCGCGCATCCTCTGGCGCGTGGGCGAGTTCCCCTACCGGAACGAGAAGGATCTGTACGACGCGGCGCGAGCGATCGCCTGGCCAAAGTATTTTTCCGTGCAGAAGAAGATCAGGGTCAACATCACGGCACAGAAAAGCCCGCTGAAGAGCCTCGAGTTCGCCACGCTGAAAGTGAAGGACGCGGTATGCGATCTCTTCCGCGACAAGGTCGGCAGCCGGCCCGACGTAGACCGCGCGGCGCCGGACGTGCGCATTCATGCCTTCCTGGAGGAAGCGAAGGGCACGCTGTACCTCGACACCTCCGGCGAAGCGCTGTTCAAGCGGGGATGGCGGATGGACATCGCGGAGGCGCCGATCCGCGAGAACCTCGCGGCGGGCATCCTCATGCTGTCGGGATGGAAGTTCGACCAGCCGCTGCTCGATCCGATGTGCGGCGGCGGCACGCTGCTCTCGGAGGCGGCGGCGATGGCGCGGGGCCGCGCACCGGGCGCGAAGCGTGCGTTCGGATTCGAGAGGTTGAGCGTGTTCGATTCGGGGCTGTGGGAGAGGATCAAGAACGAGAGGACGGTCCAGCCTGTCGAGCCGCGGTTATACGGCAGCGACACCGATCCCGAGGCGCTGCAAGCGGCGCGGCGCAACCTCGGCGCGGCGGGCGTCGAGCGCTGGGTGAAGCTCGAGCAGGCCGACGTGCTGGAGCGTGCGGCGCCGGAGGCTGCCGGGGTGATGGTGGCCAACCCGCCCTACGGCGAGCGCATCGGCAGCGCAGACGAGCTCGCCGCGTTCTACCCGAAGCTAGGCGACGCGCTGAAGAAGAAATTCGCCGGCTGGAGCTGCTTCTTCTTCACCGCCGACCTGAGGATGGCGAAGCTGATCCGGCTGCAGCCTGCGCGCCGCACGCCGCTGTGGAACGGCTCGCTCGAGTGCCGGCTCTACGAGTTCCGCATCGTCTCGGGTAGCAACCGCGGCTAGGCTAGGCGAACTTCAGTTTCTTCCAGGACTCGACTTTGCGGGCTTCGGCAAGCTTCTCCTGGTCGGTGAGGTCGAGGCGCAGGGGAGTGATCGAGACGTACCGCTGTTCGATCGCCCAGCGATCGGTGCCTTCTTCGGTGGCCTCGACCGGCACCACGGTGAACCAGTAGTGCGTACGGCCCATGGGATCCTTGGCTGGAACGACCTTGCCGTCGTAGTGCCTCATGGACTGGCGCGTCCAGTGCGTGCCCCGCGGCGCCTCCGCGGGGAAGTTGACGTTGACGAGCGGCATGTCGGGAGCTTCGAGCAGAGCCTCCAGCACCGTGGCCACCCAAGGCTTAAGCGCCTCGAAGCTCGGCTGCTCGCGGTCGGTCGCGGGAGCGCTGAAGGCGATGCCGCGCAGGCCGAGGAGCGCCGCCTGCTTCGCGCCGGCGAGTGTTCCCGAGTGCCAGACCGCGTTGCCCAGGTTGGTGCCGATGTTGATTCCGGACAGGACCAGATCGACCTTTTCCCAGAGCGTGGTGCCGAGCATTACGCAGTCGCCCGGGGTGCCGTTGACGCGATAGGCGTCGAGGCCTGGCAGCGGCGTGCGCTTGTAGGTGACCGGCCGCGAAGCGGTGATCGAGTGGCTGGCCGACGACATCTCGACGTCGGGGGCGACGATGCGCACCTCGCCGAACCGGGAAGCCACCTGCGCCAAAGCGGCTATGCCCGGGCTATAGACGCCGTCGTCGTTGGTGATGAGGATGCGCATATGACCTTCATCGAGCAATTTCCGTGCGCGTCACGCTGATCCACAACCCCGGCGCGGGCAAGCAGGACGCGAGCTCCGCCAAGGCGCTGCTGAAGATGCTGCGCCGCGAGGGCCACAAGCCGCGCTACCAGTCGGCGAAGGAGCGGGGCTGGGCGCGCGTGCTCGACAAGAAAGCCGGCTTGGTCGTCGTAGCCGGCGGCGACGGCACGGTTGCGAACGTCACCCGCCACATGGTGGGGCGCGGTGTGCCGGTGGCGGTGCTGCCCTCCGGAACCGCCAATAACATCGCGCGCTCGCTCGGCCTGCTCAAGCGGCCGTTCGAGGAGCTGGTGCGCGGCTGGCGCGACGCGAAGCGCGTGCGCCTCGACGTTGGCATCGCCTGCGGGCCGTGGGGGGAGCGCTACTTCGTCGAGGGCCTGGGCGCCGGCCTGTTCGCCGGCCTGCTGGTTCGCTCCGAGGAGAACCAGGCGAAGCGCGAGAAGGAGAAGAAGTCCAAGCGCCCGAAGCACGTGGTCGACAATGCGCTGCGCCGGCTGAAGGAAGCGGCCGAGCGCGACGAGCCGGTCGAGATCGCGGCGCAGCTCGACGGCGTCGACATCTCGGGACGCTACCTTCTGTTCGAGGCGGTCAACCTGCCCTTCATCGGCCCCAACCTGTACATCGCCCCGGACAACAAGGCAGGCGACGGCCAGCTCGAGGTCGTGCTGGTCTCCGAGTCGCAGCGCGGGCGCCTGGTGCGCTACCTCGATCACTGGCAGGAGAGCCGCGAGCGCCTGTCGCTGCTGCCCTCGCGGCGCGGCAAGCACCTGCAGATCGAGTGGACCGGGTTCCCGCTGCACATCGACGACAAGCTGCGGCCGAAGCAGAAAGCCGAGGCGGACGACGTCGCCGGCCTGGTCGACGTGCGTGTCAACGGCGCTGCGGTGGAATTTCTTACTGTAGCTTGATGCCGGCGGCGCGCGCGATGCGCGCCGCGTCCTCGATCTCGCTCCTCACGAAGCGCGCGAATTCCGCAGGCGCCATGCTCATCGGCTCGGCGCCAAGCGCGGCGAGCCGCTCGCGCACCTCAGGCAGCGCAACGACGCGGCCGAGATCGCGTGCGATGCGCTCGACCACCGCCGTCGGCGTGCCCGCCGGCGCCCACAGCCCGTTCCAGAACGTGTACTCGAAGCCCGGCATGCCGGCCTCGGCGATGGTCGGTGTTCCCGGCAGCAGGCTCGAGCGCTGGGCGCTGCTCACCCCGAGCACCACCACGCGGCGCTCGCGGATGTGCGGCAGGGCGAGCGTGATGGTGTTGAAGGTAAAGGTGAGGCGCCCGGCGATCGTGTCGTGGATCGCCTCGGCCCCGCCCTTGTACGGGACGTGGACCACGTCGATACCCGCCGCGATCCTGAACTTCTCGGAATTGAAATGCGCGCCGCTGCCGATGCCCGCGGAGCCGTAGTTCACCCCGCCCGGCTGCGCCCTGGCCCGGGCGATCAGGTCCGCCACGCTCGCGACGCCCGATGACGGCCCGACCACCAGCACCATCGGCTGGCTCGCGAGCGGCGTCACATCCACGAAATCGCTCTTGGGGTCGTAAGGCAGGTTCGGATTGATCGCCGGGT
>DATBSZ010000208.1:0-6493 GCA_036559525.1 Burkholderiales bacterium | reverse complement strand
GCAGCGCGCTTTCGAACATTTTCTGCGAGGGCTGCGGGCGATCCGGCAGGTTGCCGAGCACCGAGCCGCGGTGCGCGGCGAGCTCCTCGAGGTCGAGCACCGGCCCACTGGCGCGCCCGAGCGCTCCGAGGAGGCGGCTCTTGCCGCTGCCGGTCGGGCCGTGAATCACGCGAAAGTCGAGCTTCTCCGGGATCTGTTCCAGCGCCTGCACGACCCAGCGGCGATAGGCCTTGTAGCCGCCTTCGAGCGTGGCGGCGTTCCAGCCGATTTCGCGCAGGATGTGGGCCATCGCGCCCGAGCGCTTGCCGCCGCGCCAGCAGTAGACTAGGGGATGCCAGCTCTTGGGCTTGTCCTTGAAAAGCTCGTCCACGTGCTGGCTGATGTTTTTTGCGATCAGGGCGGCGCCGATTTTTTTTGCGTCGAAAGGCGAGGCCTGCTTGTACATCGTGCCGACCTGCGCGCGCTCGGCGTCGTCGAGCACCGGCGCCG
This sequence comes from Burkholderiales bacterium, assembly GCA_036559525.1. GTDB lineage: Bacteria > Pseudomonadota > Gammaproteobacteria > Burkholderiales > SG8-39 > SCGC-AG-212-J23. Next base: position 6,004 of record DATBSZ010000208.1, on the reverse strand, counting down.
AGATCGCGCCGGGGATGTGGTCTTCGGCGTACTCTGCGGGTGAACGCACGTCGATAATCGCGTCGAACTTCTTCAAATCCATCTGTAAAATTCTACGCTTATGAACGCTCCCGAACGCATTCGCCTGACCGAGTTCAGCCACGGCGGCGGCTGCGGCTGCAAGATCGCGCCCGCCGTGCTGGCGGAAATGCTGGCTTCCGCTCCCATCCGAAATCTCCCGGCAGAGCTGCTCGTCGGCACGGAGACGTCCGACGACGCCGCGGTGTATCGGCTGAACGACACGCAGGCGCTCGTCGCCACCACGGATTTTTTCAGCCCGGTGGTCGACGACCCTTACGATTTCGGCCGCATCGCCGCGACCAACGCGATCTCGGACGTGTACGCGATGGGCGCGCGCCCGATCATGGCGCTCGCGCTGGTCGGCATGCCGCTCGACAAGCTGCCCGTCAGCGTGATCCGCAAGGTGCTCGAAGGCGGCGAGTCGGTTTGCGCGCAGGCCGGCATCCCGGTCGCCGGCGGGCATTCGATCGACACGCTCGAGCCGATCTACGGCCTGGTGGCGCTGGGTTTGGTCCACCCGGATCGCGTGAAGCGCAACAGCACCGCCAAAGCCGGCGACGTGCTGATTCTCGGAAAACCCCTCGGCATCGGCATCCTTTCCGCCGCGCTGAAGAAAGGCAAGCTGTCGGAGCCGGGCTACCGGCAGATGATCGAATGGACCACCAAGCTCAATACGCCGGGCGAGGCGCTCGCCTCGATGCCCGCGGTGCACGCGCTGACCGACGTGACCGGCTTCGGCCTTGCCGGCCACCTGCTCGAGATCTGCCGCGGATCGCACCTTTCCGCCGAAGTGGATTTTTCTTCCATTCCCGTCATCGCCGAGGCTCTCGACTGGGTGAAGCAGGGCGTCGCCACCGGCGCGTCGACCCGGAACTGGAGCGGATACGGCCACGACGTGGAATTCGGCGGCGAGGAGTGGAAGCAAAAGGTGCTGACCGACCCGCAAACCAGCGGTGGATTGCTCGTGGCTTGCGCTCCGGAAGCACGCGATTCCGTGCTGGAGATTTTTCGAAACAAAGGCTTCGGCGAGGCGCGGGTCATCGGGCGCCTGAGCGCGGGTCCAGCCAGGATCAGGGTCAGTTAAGCAGCGGACGCAGGACCGGCAAGACGCGCTCCAGCATCAGCGGCTGCGCCTGCTCGTTGGGATGAATGCGGTCGGGCAGGAAGAACTCGGGCTTGCCGGCGAAATCCTCGAGCACGAACGGCACCAAAGGAATGCGGTGGGTCTTGGCCAGCTCGACGAAGGCCGCACCGAAGCCCTGCGTATACACCTCGCCGTAGTTGGGCGGCATCTTCACGCCGACCAGGAGCACGCGCGCGCCGCTTGCCTGCGCCTCGCGGATCGACGCAGCGAGGTTGGTGCGCATCTGCGTGATCGGCATGCCGCGCAGCCCGTCGTTGCCGCCGAGCGCGAGGATCACGATCGCCGGCCGGTGCTTCTCGAGCAGCGGCTTGAGGCGCGCGCGGCCGCCGCCGCTCGTGTCCCCCGAGATGCTCGCGTTGACGACGATATAATCCGAGTGCTCGCGCTTGAGGCGCTCGCCGAGCAGCGCCACCCAGCCGCGGCTCTGCGCAATGCCGTAGGCCGAGGACAGGCTGTCCCCCATCACCAGAATGGACTTCTCCGCCGCCGCCGTTCCCGGCAACCACAGGACGATGAAGAACAACAATAGCGTGCTGAGCGCGCGCGGCATCGGGAAGACCGTGAAGAGCGGTGCGAACGACCTCGTTATTCTGCGGGAGATCGACCTCGCGGTCACGCGCGGCGAAGCGGTCGCCGTGGTCGGCGCTTCCGGCTCCGGCAAGTCGACCCTGCTCGCGATCCTCGCCGGGCTCGACACGCCCAGCCGCGGGAACGTGGAGCTCGACGGCCAGGATCTTTTCGGCATGGATGAAGACCAGCGGGCGCGGCTGCGAGCGATGAGCGTGGGCTTCGTGTTCCAGTCGTTCCAGCTCCTGCCGGCGCTGACCGCGCTCGAGAATGTGATGCTGCCGCTCGAGCTCGCGAACGACGACGAAGCAGATGCAAAGGCAAAGGAGGTTCTCGAGCGCGTGGGCCTCGGCGAGCGGCTGCACCACTACCCGAAGCACCTTTCCGGCGGCGAGCAGCAGCGCGTCGCGCTGGCGCGCGCGTTCGTGGTGCGGCCGAAGCTCCTGCTTGCCGATGAGCCCACCGGCAGCCTCGACGCGGACTCGGGCGCCGAGGTGATCCGGCTGCTGTTCGAGATGAACCGCGAGTACGGCACCACGCTCGTCATGGTGACGCACGACGAAAGCCTCGCCGCGCGCTGCGGCCGCATCGTGCGGCTCGCCGCCGGGCGGATCGTCGCATGAGGCAGTCCTGGAAGATGCTGCTGCGCGACTGGCGCGCAGGCGAGCTGCGAGTGCTTGCGCTTGCATTGACCGTGGCCGTCGCGGCGATCACCAGCGTGGCCTTCTTCGCCGACCGCGTCGGCCAGGGACTGGCGCGCGACGCGCATCAGCTCCTCGGCGCGGATCTCGTGATGGTCGCCGACCAGCCGTGGCCGCGCGAAGTCGCGGCGCAGCTCGAGCGCGCCGGCGTGCAGCGCGCCGAGGCGATCAACTTCATCAGCATGGCTTCGGGAAAGGAAAGCAGCCTCTCCGGCGTGAAGGGGGTTTCGGAGAACTACCCCTTGCGCGGGCGCCTGCGCATCGCCAGTGCGCCCGGTGCGCCCGACGCGCCGGCCGAGCGCGGCCCCGCTCCCGGAACGGTGTGGCTCGAGGAGCGCCTGGTCACCGCGCTCGGCGCGCCGGTAGGCTCGCGCATCAAGCTCGGCCGCGCCGAGTTCGAGGTGGCCGCGGTGATCACCCTCGAGCCCGAGCGCAGCGCGAGCTTCTTCAACATCGCGCCGCGACTCCTGATGAACCTCGCCGACGTGCCGTCGACCGCGCTCGTCCAGACCGGCAGCCGGGTCTGGTACTACCTCTATGCGGCCGGGCCTGCCGAGCGCATCCGATCGCTGGAGGAATCGGTCCGGCCGAAGCTCGGCCGGGGGCAGCGGGTGGAAAATCTCGAAACCGGGCGCCCGGAGATCCGCTCGGCGGTCGACCGCGCGCAGCGCTTCCTCGGCCTCACGGCGCTCCTCGCCGCGATCCTCGCCGGCGTCGCCGTCGCGCTCGGCGCTCGGCGCTTCGTCGAGCGCCATCTCGACGGCTGCGCGGTCATGCGCTGCTTCGGCGCGACGCAGTCGCAGCTCCTGCGGCTCCATGCGGCCGAGTTCCTGATCCTCGGCCTGGCGGCGTGCGCCGCAGGCTGCGCGGTCGGCTTCGTCGCGCAGGAAGCGATCGCCGCAACCGTGGCCGAGGTGGTCCAAGCCGAGCTGCCGCCGCCGCGCGCGCTGCCCGCGGTGCAGGGCTTCCTGGTGGGGCTCGTGCTGCTCCTCGGCTTCGCGCTGCCACCGCTGGTGCAACTGAAGAACGTGCCCGCGGTGCGCGTGATGCGGCGCGAATCCGGCGCGCCGAAAGGCGGCACGATCGTCGCGTACGCCGCGGGGCTGATCTCCCTCTCCGCGCTCCTGGTGTGGCAGGCGGGCGACCTCCCGCTCGGCCTCACCGTGGTCGGCGGCTTCGCCGCCGCGGTGGCGGTGTTCTTCGCCGCGGCCTGGGGTCTGCTGCGTCTGCTCACCCATCGGAACATTGTGGGGTTACTGCGAAATTCGATGCTGCGCTACGGCCTCGCCAACCTCAGGCGCCACGCGCGCGGCAACGCCGTGCAGATCGCGAGCCTCGCCCTCGGGCTGACCGCGGTGCTGCTCCTCACCTTCACGCGCAACGAGCTGGTCGAGGCCTGGCGGCGCAGCGCCCCGCCGGATGCGCCCAACCGCTTCCTGATCGGCGTGCAGCCCGAACAGCTCGAGCCGCTGCAGGCCTTCTTCGCCGCGCACAAGGTCGCGGTGCCCGAGCTCTATCCGATGGTGCGCGGGCGCCTGGTCGCCGTGAACGGCGCGCCGGTGAGCGAGGCCGATTACAGCGAAGAGCGCGCGAAACGCCTGGTCGAGCGGGAGTTCAACCTTTCTTATATGACCGAGCTCCCGGGGCACAACCAGGTCACCGCCGGCGCCTGGTTTTCTCCAGCGGAAAGAGCGCTCTCCGTGGAGCAGGGGATCGCCAGCCGCCTCGGCTGGAAGCTCGGCGACGAGCTCACCTTCGCCGTGGGCTCGGAGCGCTTCAGCGCGCGCATCACCTCGCTGCGCAAGCTGCGCTGGGACTCGATGAAAGTGAACTTCTTCGTCGTCACCGCGCCTGCGGTGCTCGAAGGCTTTCCGGTGAGCTTCATCAGCGCGTTTCGCCTCGAGCCCGAAGCGCAGCCGGTGATCACCGAGCTCGCCGAGCGCTTTCCGAACATCACGGTGATCGACGCCGCGGCCGCGGTGCGCCAGGCGCAGGGCGTGATCGACCAGCTCATCAGCGCGGTGCAGTTCGTGTTCCTGTTCGCGCTCGCGGCGGGGCTGCTCGTGCTGTACTCCGCGCTCGTCGCCACCGAGGACGAGCGCCGGCGCGAAGCCGCGGTGATGCGGGTGTACGGCGCCTCGCGCGCGCAGGTTACCGGCACGCAGCGCGCCGAGTTCCTCGCGATGGGCGCGGCCGCGGGCCTGCTCGCCACCATCGGCGCGGCCGTGATCGGGCAGGTGCTCGCGCGCCGCGTGTTCGAGCTCGACCTGCCGCCTTCGGCGGCGCTGTGGATCGCCGGCCCGCTCGCCGGCCTCGCGCTCCTCTCGCTCAACGCATGGCTCTCGTCGCGCAAAGTGCTGCGCGCCTCCCCGGCGCTCACGTTGAGGGATTCCGTGTAGCTGTATTAATATACAGCATGGTCGAGATCTTCCTCGCGCTGACCCTGTTCGCGGCGATCTCAACTGCCGGCCTGCTCGGCGTCTCCCTGCTGCGGGCGAGGAGCGCCGAGCGCGAAGCCCGCGACGAGCTCTCGCGCAGCCTCGCCACGTTCAGCCAGACGCTAAGCACCCAGATGGGCGCGGCCGCGAGCGTGCAGAACGGCCAGATGGACGGCCTGCGCAAGGCCATCGACGACAACCTTTCGCGCATCCAGGACCAGCAGCGGCTCGCCGCGCGCGAGACGCGCGACACCCTGGAGCAAAAGCTCGACCGGCTGCAGCAGGACAACTCCGCCAAGCTCGAGCAGATGCGCCAGACGGTGGACGAGAAGCTGCATGCGACTCTCGAGAAGCGCCTGTCCGAGTCGTTCCGCCAGGTGTCGGAGCGGCTCGAGCTGGTGCACAAGGGGCTGGGGGAGATGCAGACGCTGGCGGCCGGGGTCGGCGACCTCAAGCGAGTGCTGTCCAACGTGAAGACCCGCGGCGTGCTCGGCGAGACGCAGCTCGCCGCCCTCCTCGAGCAGGTGATGGCGCCGGAGCAGTACGAGAAGAACGTGGCGACGCGTCCCGGCTCGAACGCCCGGGTGGAGTTTGCGATCAAGCTGCCCGGCCGGGACGACGGCGGGCCGGTCCTGCTGCCGATCGACGCCAAGTTCCCGCTGGAGGACTACCAGCGGCTGCAGGCGGCGCAGGAAGCCGGCGACAAGTCGGCGCTCGAGATGGCCGAGAAGGCGCTCGAGGCGCGCGTCAAGCTTGAAGCCAAGACCATCGCTGAAAAGTACGTCGAGCCCCCGCATACCACCGACTTCGCGTTGCTCTACCTGCCGTTCGAGGGCCTGTTCGGCGAGGTGCTGCGCAGGCCGGGCCTGTTCGACCAGATCCAGCGCCAGTTCCGCGTGACGATCTGCGGGCCGACCAACCTGCTCGCTTATCTCAACAGCCTGCAGATGGGATTCCGCACGCTCGCCATTCAGCAGCGCTCCTCCGAGGTCTGGAAGGTGCTCGGCACGGTGAAATCCGAGTTCGGCAAATTTGCCGAGGTGCTGGCGAACACCAAGCGCCAGCTGCAGACGGTGGCCAACACCATCGACCAG
>DATBSZ010000207.1:0-8706 GCA_036559525.1 Burkholderiales bacterium | reverse complement strand
AGCGCCGCCTCGCGCAGGAAGCGCGTGCCGTTCCTCGTCGCCGCCTCCTTCAGGGCGCGGATCGGCGAGCGTCCGATGATCATCTCGCGCAGCTCGTCGTTGAGAATGAGGAGCTCGGCGATCGCACGCCGCCCGCGGTAGCCGGCACCGCGGCATTCGCGGCAGCCTTTGCCGACCTTGAACTGCCAGCCCTGCACCTGCTGGTCGGTCAGGCGCGACTCTTCCAGCAGCGCCTTGTCCGGAGCGAATGCCTCCGCGCAGTGCGGGCAGACCATGCGCACCAGGCGCTGCGCGAGGATGGCGTTGCACGCCGAGACGAAGCCGTACAGGTCGACGTTCATGTGCATGAAGCGGCCGATCACGTCGAACACGTTGTTGGCGTGCACCGTGGTGAAGACGAGGTGGCCGGTGAGCGCGGACTGCACCGCGATGTTGGCGGTCTCGGGATCGCGGATCTCGCCCACCATGATGCGGTCGGGGTCGTGGCGCAGGATCGAGCGCAGGCCGCGCGCGAAGGTGAGGCCCTTCTTCTCGTTCACCGGGATCTGCAGCACGCCGGGGAGCTGGTACTCGACCGGGTCCTCGATGGTGACGATCTTGTCCTGGCCGTTGTTGATCTCGGTGATCGCGGCGTAGAGCGTGGTGGTCTTGCCGCTGCCGGTCGGGCCGGTGACGAGCAGCATGCCGTGCGGCTCGTGCGACAGGCGCCGCAGCGCCTTGATGTCGGCCTCCTCGAAGCCCAGGCTGTCGAGCGAAAGCTGCTGGCGCGTGCTCTCGTAGAGCGACTGCTTGTCGAGCACGCGCAGCACCGCGTCCTCGCCGTGGATGCTCGGCATGATCGAGACGCGGAAATCGATCGCGCGCAGGCGGTCGATCGCCTTGAAGCGCCCGTCCTGCGGCACGCGGCGCTCGGTGACGTCGAGCTCGGCGAGCACCTTGATGCGCGCGATCGCCTGCTCGGCCTGCGCGCGGTCCTCGATCACTTTGATCTGGATCAGGATGCCGTCGATGCGGAACTTGATCACCAGGCCCGCGGCGACGGTCTCGAGGTGGATGTCGCTCGCGCCGATCTTGAGCGCGTCGCGCAGAGTGGAGCGCACCAGGCGCACCACCTCGCTCTTCTCCTCGCCGATCGCCTTGAGCGAAAGGTCTTCCGCGCCCACGTTCTCGTCGCCCGCGACGCCGACGTCGGCGCGCACCGCGTCGAGCGCGCGCAGCGTCTCCTCGTGGCTCGCGAGATAGGCGACGAGGTCGCCGCGGTGCACCAGTCGCCAGGCGAACGGCGCGCGGATGCGCTCGGCCGCCCACGCCACCTGCTCGGCGGAGAACGGGTCGTCGGTCGCCATCAGGAGCTCTCCGCCTTCGGCGCGCAACAGGACGCACGCCTTGCGCCCGCACTCGCTGAGCGGCACGAGGTCGAACGCGGGCTCGAGGCGGCGCAGCTCGTCCATGCGCAGCACGGCAAGGCGGAAGGTCGCCGCCAGCTTGGCGGCGAATTCGTCGGGCTGGAGCGCAAGCTTCTCTTCCAGCACGTCGACCACGCGGCGGCTGCCGGTGGCGGCGTGCGCCTCGGCGCGCGCTTCGGCGATTGTTTTCGCTTCGATCATCGCAGGTTCCCCGCCAGCTCGAAGATGGGCATGTACATGAGGATCACGATCGCGCCGATCACCAGGCCGATCAGCGCCATCAGCAGCGGCTCGAACATGCGCGTGAACCAGTCCACCCAGCGCGCGAGCTCCTCGTCGTGGAAGCCGGCGGCGCGATCCAGCATCTCGCCCATGTTGCCGCCCTGCTCGCCCACCACCAGCATGCGCATCGCGACCGGCGTGGCGAGCCCGTTCTTGTCGAACGATTCCGACACCCCGAGGCCTTCGCTGATCGCTTTGCTCGTGGCCGCAAGGCGCTCGCGCAGCACAGGGTGCAGCAGCTCGGCGCTCATGCCGAGCGCGGAGACGAGCGGCATCCCGCCGCGCAGCAGCATCCCGGTCGTGCGGTAGAGCCGCGCGAGCTGGTACACCTTGAGGCGCTCGCCGATCGCCGGCACGCGCCAAAGGATGTCTCCCAGAAACGCTTTGGCGCGGGGGTCGCGCGCGGCAAAGATGATCGCAATCACCAACCCCGCCAGCAAGCCGAGCGCGATCATTGCGTGCCCCTCGACGACCTGCCCCCAGCCGATGAGGATCTTCGAGAAGAACGGCAGCTCGGTGGTGCGGTCCTCGTAGATCTTGCCGAAGCGCGGCACGACGTAGAACAGGAGAAACAGGCTCACCACGGCGCCCGCGCCGATCAGGACCATCGGATAGATCGACGCGTTGAGCGCGCGCTTGCGGATCGCCTCGATCTGCGCCTGGTAGGCGACGTAGCGCGAGAGCGCCGGCGCGAGGTCGCTCGTCTTCTCGGCCGCGCGCACCGTGGCGACGTAGAGCTGCGAGAACACCGCCGGCTGCTGCTCGAGCGCGACCGAGAACGGCTGCCCCTGACGCAGCACCGCCACCAGGCTGCCGAGGAGAGCGCGCCACTCGTCCCTTTTTTCCTTCTCGCCCAGGGTCTCGATCGCGTCCACCAGCGGCAGGCCCGCGCTCAGCAGCACCAGCAACTCCTGGCTGAAGAGCTGCACCGGAAAGCGCGACTGGCGCAGCAGCGAAACGCTGCGCCTGCTCTGCACCTGCAGCACCGTGTAGCCGCGGCTCTCGGCCTGCTGGCGCGCGGACTGCTCATCGACCGCCTGGTAGTCCAGCGACTCGATGCGTCCCTCGTTCGTGATCGCGCGCAGGTGGAAGCGCATGGCGCCCTAGCGGTTGGTGATGTCCGCGTCTTCGCCGGAGCCGCCCGCCGCCCCGTCGCGGCCGTAGGACAGCAGGTCGAAATCTCCCTTTTCCCCCGGCATCTTGTAGATATAGGCCTTGCCCCACGGATCGAGCGGCACCTGCTTCTTGAGGTAGGGCCCGTTCCACTTCGGCTCGCTGGTCGGCTTGTCGACCAGCGCCTTCAGGCCGAGCTCGTTCGACGGATAGCGCCCGACGTCGAGGCGGTACTGGTCGAGCGCCTTCTCCAGCGCGTCGATCTGCGCCTTGGCCACGTTCACCTCGGATTTCCCGACCTGGCTGAAATAGCGTGGCGCGACAAAACCAGCTAGCAGCCCGATGATCACCACCACCACCAGCAGCTCGAGAAGCGTAAAGCCCTTGACGCGCGAGCGGCGCAGCGCGCGCTCCGCGTCGGCGAGCGTGCTGATCACCTTCTTCGCGTGGCGATAGAGCTTGTCCGCGCCCGCCGTCGGCGCCACGCGCCTATAGCGGCGCTCGAACAGCGCGATGCCCAGCGTCCCCTCGAGATTGCGGATGCGCGCCGAAACGTTCGACTGCACAGTGCCGAGCTCGCGCGAGGCTCGCGAGAAGCCCTCGGACTCGTACACCGCGACGAAATATCGGAGATCCTTGACGTCCATCTCCCGCCTCCCGAGGTATCTGTTTCTTTGGTCGGACGACTTGCAGTAAGAAGATTACCTCAAACAATTTTCGGAAGGATGACTTTGTTGCTTTGCGGCATCCCGCCCTCTGGGATTTACCCTCCCGTCACAAAGGTCATGCGGCTGCAAGCACTTAGCGTCCTACTATCGAAAATTGCGATGGCATGCCGGCGCTCCATCAAGTTCCATCAGCCGAAAGAAAAAGGCCGGCGCGAGCCGGCCTTTCCTCGAAGTTGAAACAGTCCGCTAGAGCTTGCCAGCGCCCGCGTTGTTGATGACCGTGGTGCGCAGCTCGGTGCGCTCCGTTTCCGTGCTGACCGGCGCGAGCAGATAGCTGTAGGTCTGGCTGGGATACCAGAACACCGCCGGATCCGCCGGGTCGAGCTTGAAGAGGGGCGCGTTGGCGGCGCTGCTTTCCTGGATGGCTTTCACCGCGGCAAAGGCGTCGAAGAGCGTCGTGGCGGTTGGCGGGGTGCCGGTCACGCGGTTCATCGTGATCCAGGTGCCCGTGTCGTAGTAGTACGTGCCGCACTCCGCAGCGGTGAAGCCCGCGCTGACGCAGAGGTCGAAGTTCGCGACGGTCGAGGCGTAGTTGATGATGCGCGGGATGGTGAGGTTGTTGTTGAGGATGTCGAACAGGTTGTTCTCGGTGACGAGTTTCGCCGCGGTGCCGGTCGCCCAGGTGTCGCCCAGGCGGTACTCGGCGTTCGCCAGCCGGTTGGCGTCGAAGACGTTGTTGTAGACGTGCACCCGGCCGAAGCGCACGCGCGGCATGCGCTGGATCATGTTCTGGTAGTAGTTGCCGTGGAAGGTGACGTCGATCTTGCCCGGCCCGTAGCCCGGCACCAGGTTGGCCACGTCCGAGCCGCCGAGCAGGTTGCCCTTGTCGTGGCGCAGGAAGTGGTTGTTCGAGATCGTCACCTTGGTGGCAAGCAGCGTCACGTCGACGTGGCCGTCGTGGTGCGCGGTCTTCTGCGTCGGCTCGTTGAAGGGCGCGCCGAACACCGGCGGGAACTGGGTGTCGAAGCGCGGCTCGTCGGTGAAGGTGTTGTGGTCGATCCAGACGTGCTTGGCGTTCATCACCGAGATGCCGTCGTACTCGGTGTTCCAGCGCCCGCCGCGGCGGGTCGGGCAGCGGTGCGGCCCGGAGTCGGTCGCCTCGTCGAACGCCGCCTGGCAGCCGTCCGTGTTGGTGATGGTGATGCTGAACGAGTCCTTCGGATCCCAGCCCGGGAACATGTCGAACGCGTCGGCGAAAGTGATGTTGCGCACGACCACGTTCTCCGCGCGGTAGTTGTCGCGATCGTTGGGGTCGAACTGGTTCATGAAGCCGATGCGCAGGCCGCCGTTGATGATCTTCGCATCCGGTCCCACGCCGATGATCGAGGTGTTCGAGCCGACGTCGATCATCACGCGCTCGGCCTGCGCGCGCTGGAAGCACAGGCGCGCCTCCTCGAGCGGGCCGCTCAGCGCGGGCGGGCGGTTGTCCGCCGTGTCGAGCGACTGGCGGATCCACCGGTTCGGGTCGTACTCGGCCTTGTAGGCGCCGAAGAAGCCGCCGCTGCCGTCCTGGTTGCCGGTCGCCGGGTCGTAGTAGGTGTCGTGCGCCGTATAGCCGCACATCCGCATGTAGTCCTCTTCCACCAGCGGCCGGTTGCGGTGGTCGACGTTCAGGTCGATGGTGCGGTGGATGTAGATGATCTTCGAGCGGTGGTCGAGCAGGTGGCGCCGTTTTACGTCAAGCCGGGGGAAGAGATGCTCGAGCAGCAATAAGAGGTCGTTGTTCAGCGCGAGCACGAGCTGCCGGCGGTCGTAAACGTGGAACACGCGCGTGCGGCCTGCAGCGCAGCCGCCGGTGACGGGTCCATCGACCGCAGCCCAGCCGTCGGCACCTAGAGAGGTGGGAATCGAGTCGTTGCGCGCGCGGCACTGGCGCGCCTCGTCGCCGTGCGCCCATGCGGGCGGCAGGACGGCGGCCAGAGCGAGGACGAGCAGAACCTGCGGGGTACGAGAACTCATGGCTTACCTCCTCCCGGCGTTACGGCGTCTGCCCTCAATGTAGTACGGCGGAGGTCGCGCGCAAGCCCTATCCCACGGTATGAAACAAGAAAAGGCCGGCGAGCGCCGGCCTTTCCTTCCCCCCAACTACCGCGTCAAAGCGGGCCGCGTCCCCACGGCCCCCCAGATCGCCAGGGGCATCCCCTCCCCGGCGCCGTCTCCCCCTGGATTTGACGAACATGATCGCGCCCGCGATGCTCGCGGCTTGCACCGGGAAGGGCGAATACCGCCGCTGCTGATGTGGGGATTTTGTCGCAGCGCGCCGAGCGCGCTGCGCGTATCGTCGCTTCGAAGTCAAATCAGGCAGTTCTGGCGCTGCGCGCCTAACGAACCTGAAGGGAGAGCCATGAACAAGAACAAAATCGTCGTCCTCCTCCTCGTGCTCGCGGCCGGCTGCGGTACCACACTGCAGGATGGAGCCTACCCGCCGCCGATGGATCCGACGCGCAAGGTGAGCGAGCAGGACTGCAGCACACTCTTCGATACCGGGGGCGGGAACCTGATGTGCCGTCAGGTCACTGAGGCCGAGCGCCGCGCCAAGATCGCGGAAGAAGAGCGGCAGGCCAAGGCCCGGAGGGAAGCCGAGGAGCGCGCTGCGCGCGAGCGCCTAGAGCGTGAGCGCGCCGAGCAGCTTGCCCTGGAAGAGGCCGCCCGGAAGCAGCGGGCTGCCGAGGAAGAGGCCGCGCGGAAACTGCGGGCTGCCGAGGAGGAGCGGCTCGCCGCCGAGCGCCGCCGACTGGAGGCCGAGGCCGCGCTCCTGGCCCAGGCAGAGCGCGAGCGTCAGGAGAGGGCGGAGGCAGAAGCCCGTGCCCGCCAGCGCGCCGAGCAGGAAGCGCGTGAGGCAGCCGAGCGTGAGTGTCGGCGTCTCGAGCAGGAACGTAGCGACGGCCGCGCCCTACTCGCGAACTTCGTCGCCAACTACGGCAAGGACGAGGAATTCAAGGAGATCGCCGGGCAGATCACCGCGTTCCTCGACAAGCCTCGCAAGGTGAAACCATGCCCGCCAGCGTGAAGGCACAACGGGCCGCGCTCGCCTGATGCCCTGATCTTCGACTGTCGTCTCGCCGCGGCCAGAGCTTGCCCACTCGCCGATGCTCGCAGGCGTCCCACTGCCCGGCCCACCGCGCGCGACGATCGCATTTACTTCCGCTGCGGCTTGGGGCGAGAATGAATAACGAGCCGGAAAAAGCGTTAGTACATTAGTACTACGGCACGCTCGACCCTAGAGGAGGGGAACCATGTGCACGCTGTGCGACCAGGGTAAACCGCAGGACCACTCTCGCAAGCCGCAACGCTCGCAGCTCGGGCGGCGCGATTTCCTGAAAGCTTCGACGGCGACCGCGGCAGCCGCGGCGGGCGCGAGCCTGTTCGCCGCGAACCGCGCCAGGGCGCACGACGACGATGATGCGCCGCAGGACAGCGGCCGGCGCGGGCGGCGCTACGTGATCCGCGGCGGCTCGGTGATGACAATGGACCCCAACATGCCCAACAAGGGCGAGTGGCCCAAGGCGGATGTGCTTATCGAAGGCAAGAAGATACTGGCTGTCGGCCCGAACCTGCACGTCTGGGGCGCAGGAGAGATCGACGCGCGCGGCAAGATCGTCATGCCCGGCTTCGTCGACACCCACCACCACCAGGCTTGGACGGCGATCAGAAGCTCCATACCTGACAGCATCCTGATCGACGACAAATCGGGCACGCCGAGCGCGGCTCAGAACTATTTCGGCAACATCCTGCTCGGGTTCGCCCCCCGGTACCGGCCGGAGGACGTGTACATCAGCGAGTTGTTCGGAGGCCTGGCGCAGCTCGACAACGGCGTCACGACGGTGCACGACGTTTCGCAGATACATCACTCGCCAGATCACTCGGACGAGGCCATCAGGGCCCTGTTCCATACCGAGCGCCGCGCCGCCTTCGGCTTCTTTGAGAGCGCCGGCGCCAGCGTTCTTGGGACCAATCCCGACAACCAGTATCCGCAAGACGCCACCCGCATCATGCAGCGCTGGTTCTCCTCGAGCGATCAGCTCGTCCACATGATCATGGGCGGCGAAGTCTATCTCGGCGACGCTTCCACGGTGGCGTCCTGGACACTCGGGCGCCAGCTCGGTTTGCAGGTTGCGGCCCACATCCTGTCGCCGTTCGGGATCCGCTCGATCCTGGATCGTCTCGCCGGTCTCAATGGCGGGTTCCCCGATGGCAAGGGAGGATTTATCGACATCCGGGACGACAACCTGTTCATCCACATGACGGGGATGTCGGACGAAGCCTGGGATGTGGTCAGGAACAAAGGCGCCCAGGTCTCGGTCGCCTTCCCGATCGAGATGAACATGCGGCACGGCATTCCGCCCATCGACAAGCTCCAGAGACGGCAGATGGAGCCGTCGCTCAGCTCGGACGTCGAGACCAACCTGACGGCGGACTTCTTCACGCAGATGCGTTCCGCCATGACCATGCAGCGCATGATGGTCAACCAGGAAATCCTCAATACGGGAGACTTCACGAACTTCTTCTTCGAGGCCGTGCCAGGCAGCGCGTGGCCGACGGTGCCCGTGCCCGACGGGAATCAGCCGCTCCTCAATGTGCGCGACGTGCTGCGCTACGCCACCATTAACGGCGCGAAGCACCTGAGGCTCGACAGCAAGACCGGCTCGCTCACGCCCGGCAAGGAGGCCGACATCATCATCCTCGACGGCACGCACATCAACGTGTTCCCGGTCAACCACGTACCGGGTGCTGTCGTGCAGATGATGGAGCGCAGCAATGTCGAGACGGTGATCGTCGCCGGCAAGGTGCGCAAGTGGAAGGGCAAGCTGCTCGACGTGAACCTGGGGAGGCTGCGCCGCGAGCTTGAGAAGTCTCGCGACTCCATCTACGCCGCAGCGGGCGTGCCGCAGAACCTGTTCCGGTAGGCCACTCCTGTCGCAACACCGCGGGCGGCTCCGGCCGCCCGCAGTTTTTTGAGGCCACGAAATTCGTGCCCTTGACGATCTACATCGAAACCGGGAAAGCGTGGGCATCGCCCTTTCACGGCGGTAACCGGGGTTCGAATCCCCGTGGGGACGCCACCGATGCGCTTCCAGAACCATCTGCGAAGAGCAAAGCGCCGAGCTTGGTAGCGCCCCTCAGGCGATAGCCTCCCGCTTTCTCGGGGCTAGGGATGCCTGTGAAGCGGTGGGCGG
>DATBSZ010000206.1:0-28492 GCA_036559525.1 Burkholderiales bacterium | reverse complement strand
CGACCCACACCGGCCCCATGGCGATCTCGCCGCGGTTCAGCATGTCCAACGTGCCGGCGTTGCCCGGGGTGATCACGACGCTGCGGTTGAACTCCTTGAGCTTGCCGAGCGCGCCGTCCCACCTCGCCTTGGTTGCCGCGTCGTAGGGCCCTTTCATCAAGAGGTCGGAATCCGGCGTGTTGGCGTACACCCAGCCGACCACGAACGCGACCCCCGACATGCCGCCCTTGATGCCGTTGTAGCCGAACTTCCGCGGGTTCGCCTTGGCCCAGGCCGCGAGCTCGTCGTAGTTCTTGGGCGGCGCCTTCACCAGCGCGGGGTTCCAGGCGATCGCCGTCTGGCTCTGGAACATCGGGATCACGTAGCCGGTGACGTTGGTGCCGAGCGCGTTCTTGGAGGCTTCGGAGGTCACGAGCCTGCCGGTCGACACGTCGCGCACATACGGCGCGAGCAGTCCCTCGCGCACCAGGTCGCCGGCCATCTTCTGGTGGATCACGGCCACGTCGACATCCCAGGCCGACTGGCTCTTCTGCGCCTGAAGCTTCTCGGCGATTTTCTGCGAGCCCGCGTCGCCGGGCCCGGTGCCCACGGCCTTCACCGTCGCGTTCGGATTGTTCTTCTCGAACTGCGGAGCGAGAAAGTCCTTCACGTAGTCGACCATGTTCTGGTCGCCGGCGGTGACCACGTTGAGATTGATCTTCTGGGCCGCCGCCGGCGTCGCGGCCAGAGCCGCCGTGAGCGCTGCCAGCGCAAGGTGCAGTTTCATTGTTCCCTCCTCGAAAAGAAATGCAGCGAAGATAGCGGCAGCCCGATTCCCACCATCTCGCCCACCGCGAGCCGCCGGGTATCGTCCACCATGAACTGATTCTGCCCCACCGCGACCGCGTAGCGGTAAAAACCTCCCGGATAGGAGGCCTGAACGATGCGGCCCCGCAGCAACAGCCGGTCGGCCGCCCGGGCATCGGCAGGCCCGAGCCGGGCCGCTTCGCTGCGGAAATGCGCCTTGATGGGGCCAGCCAGGGAGGACCCTGGAACGAAGATGCCGTCATTGTGAGCGCCGGCCTGGATTTCGATCCCCCCGCCGGCGGGGCGCGCCTCGAGCTCGAGCACGTTGCCGGCGCCCATGAAGGAGGCAATGAACGGTGAATTCGGCCGGTTGTAGACCTCTTCAGGCGAGCCGAGCTGGGCGATGCGGCCGGCGTCGAGGATGGCGATGCGATCGGCCATCACCATCGCTTCCTCGCGGTCATGGGTGACGTGGATCGTCGTGATGCCGAGCTTCGCCTGCAGCGCCTTGATCTCGTGGCGCACCTCTTCGCGGATGCGCGCGTCGAGGTTGGAAAGCGGCTCGTCCAGGAGGAGGAGCTCCGGGCTGATGGCGAGCGCGCGGCCGAGCGCCACACGCTGGCGCTGCCCGCCGGAGAGCTGGGTCACGTTGCGCTCGCCGAAGCCCTCGAGCTTGAGCATCGCCAGGATCGCGGCGACGCGTTTGGCGATGTCGGGCTTGGCGACCCGGCGCAGCTTGAGGCCGTAGCCGAGGTTCTGCGCCGTGGTCATGTGGGGCCAGAGCGCGTAGGACTGGAACACCATCGCCATGCCGCGCTTGTCGGGCGGCGCCTGCGTGATGTCGCGCCCGCCGACCGAGATGCGCCCGGCGTTGACGGGCACGAAGCCCGAGACCGCGCGCAACAGGGTGGTCTTGCCGCAGCCCGAGGGGCCGAGGAGGGCGACGAACTCGCCGGCCGCCACCGAGAGCGAAATCCGCTTGAGCACCGGCGTGGCGCCGTACGACACTTCCACATCGACCACCTCAAGTGCGGCGCTCGCCATGCGAAAAGATTATTCCACAACGAGGACGCTGGGCGTCGTTGGGCTCGGCATCATGGGCGGCGCCATGGCCGAGGCGCTGCTCGCCTCGGGATATTCAGTCTGCGGTTACGACCCGGCGGCTGCGGCGGCGCGGCGGCTGAAGCGCGCCGGCGGCCTGCCTCTGGCTTCGGCCGCAGCCGTCGCCGAGCGCGCCGGCGTCTTGATCACTTCGCTCCCCAGCTCTGGCGCTCTCGAGGACGTTGTGAACCAGATCCAGGATCCACGGGCACGCATTCTCGTTGAAATGAGCACGCTGCCGCTGGCGGACAAGGAGCGCGCGCGGCGCCGGCTTGCCAGGGCGGGGGTCGCCGCGCTCGATTGCCCGGTCAGCGGCACCGCGGTACGGCTGAAGGAACGCACCTGGACGATCTTTGCGAGCGGCGACAAGCGCGCATTCGCGCGGGTGCGGCCGGTCCTGAAGGTGCTCGCCGACGCCATTCCCTACGTCGGCGCCTACGGCAACGGCACGCGCATGAAGCTGGTCGCGAACCACCTGGTGGCGATTCTCAATGTGGCGTCCGCCGAGGCGATCGGCTTCGCCCGCGGAATGGGGCTGAATCCGCGCGAGGTGCTGGAGATATTCGGCCCGAGCCCGGTGGTCGGCACCGGCGTGCTGCGCCTGCGCGGCGAGCTCATGGTGAAGCGCCGCTACAAGCCGCCGACGATGAAGATCGGCGTCTGGCAGAAGGACATGCGGATTATCGGCGAGATGGCGCGCTCGGTGCGCGCGGCGACGCCGCTCTTCGACGCCTGCGGGCCGGTGTTCGACGCAGCTTTGGCGCGGGGCTACGGCGACGCCGATACCGCCTCGGTCTACGAGGTTCTTTCCGCTAGAGGGCGGCGATCCTTGCCATGACCGAGGCCACCATGCGATCGCAGCGCGCCCCGGCGAAGCCGAAAGCGTCCTCGAAGGCGGCGTCGATCTCGCTCGCCAGCGCTTCGCGCACCAGGCCCTTCGCGCGGAAGTAGCGCGAGCGCACCGTCGCTTCGGGAATGTCGAGCGCGGCGGCAGTTTCCTCGACCGACATCTCCTCCAGCGCGCGCAGCATGAACACGGTGCGAAACGCGTCGGGCAACCGGTCGATCTTGGATTCGAGCAGGCGCATGACCTCGGTGCGAAGCGCGGCGCGCTCGGGCTCGTCGCGCGCGGTCTCGTCGAGGTAGGTCACCTCCGCCGCGCGCGCGCGCTTGCGCAGGCGTCCAAGCGCCTCGTTGGCGACGATGCGCACGAACCAGGTCGAGAGCTTGGCTTCGCCGCGAAAGTTCGCGATGGCGCGGAAGGCGAGCAGGTAGGCGTCCTGCAGGGCGTCCTCGGCCTCTGCATCGTCTTTCAGGATGGCACGCGCCGTCCGGTAAAGAAGGCGGTTGTAGCGGCGCATCAGCTCGGCGAACGCCGCGTGGTCGCCGGCGACCACCCGCCGCGCGAGCTCGGTATCGGGCGAAGAGGCTGCCGCAACGGCAGGCGCGGTGTGCATGGTGATCTCCTGATACGAGGGATGCTGCGCATTGGATGACTCGCGGGGCCGGTGCGTTCCCGGCGACCCGAAAAAAACCTTCGCCAGCTTTCCGGAAATTGCGCTAATTTTCAGCACCTACCACCACAGGGGAGACGACGAAATGATCACATGGGCCGCAATCGTGTTCGCGATCGCCGCGTTGGGCGGCGCCACGCTCGCGACGATGCATTTCCGGGGACGCACGCCGCTGCCGATGCCGCTCGCGCTGCTGCACGGCCTGCTCGCCGCGACCGGCCTGGTGCTGCTGATTGCGGCGGCGCTCACCATGCCCGGCTTCGGCGGGATGGCGCTTGCGGCGCTCGTGATCTTCCTCATCGCCGCGCTCGGAGGGTTTTATCTGTTCGCGCATCACCTGCGCGGCAGGCCGTTACCTTCGGCTGTGGTGCTCATTCACGGCAGCGCGGCGGTCGTGGCCTTCCTGCTGCTGCTCGGCTTCCTCTTCAATGTGAAGGTCTAGGCCGGGCTTGAAGCGGGCGAGCATCGCCGGCCACCCGGTCCATCCTGCGCTGGTGCATTTTCCGGTCGCGCTGTGGTCGGTGACCCTGGCGTGGGACCTGCTCGGCCTCTGGACCGGCGCCGGGGTCTGGTGGCAGACAGGCTTCTGGTGCCTCGTGGCAGGGACGATCATGGCCGTGCCCGCCGCGATCGCCGGCGCAATGGACTTTGCCGCGCTCGAGGAACGGCATCCGGCGGAGGGTGCGGCGCTGCGTCACATGCTGCTCATGGGGTCGGCCTTCACGGCTTACGTCGGCGCGGTGATCGTGCGCGCCGGGCCGCAAGTCCCCGAGGGTTGGCGCCTGTACGCCGCGCTCTCGCTCTCGGCTGCGGGCTTCGCGCTGCTCGCTGCGGGCGGCTGGTACGGCGGCCGCTTGGTGTACCACTACGGCGTCGGACGCGACTAGCCGGCTACTCCGGCTTGATCTTCGCGAGCTTCACGATCGCGGCCCACTTGTCCAGCTCCGCCTTGATGTAGGCGCTGAATTCCTCCGGCGCATCCGGGGCGGCGAGGGTTCCGTCGCGCGCCAGCTGATCGACGATGTCCTTCTGCCCGAGGATCTGCGCGGTCTCGCGGTTCAGGCGCACCACCACTTCCTTCGGGGTGCCGGCCGGCGCGATCAGGCCCGCCCAGGAAAACGCTTCGTAGCCCGGCACGCCGCTCTCGGCCACGGTCGCAAACTCCGGCAGCGCGGGCAGACGCGCCGCGTTGCCCACCGCCAGCGCGCGCAGCTTTCCGGCGCGGATGTGCGGCAGCACGGTGGGGATGCTGCTGAAGGTGAGCGACACCTCGCCCGCGAGCAGCGCGGTCGCGGCGGGCGCCGTCCCTTTGTAGGGCACATGGACGAGGGACACGTTCGCCATCGACGCGAAAAGCTCTACCGCGAGGTGGCTGCCGTTGCCGACGCCGGGAGACGAGTAGGTCAGCACGCCCGGCTTGGCTTTGGCCAGCGCGATGAGCTCGGCGACGCTGCCTGCCGGCAGCGAAGGATGGGTGACGAGGAGCAGCGGGAAGTCCACCAGGCGGCCGATCGCGACGAAATCGCGCACCGGGTCGTACGGCAGCTTGAGGTAGAGGAACGGATTGATCACCAGCGGCCCGTTCGACGCGGCGGCGATCGTATAGCCGTCGGGCGCGGCGCTCTTCAGGGCCTCGAGCGCGATGATGCCGTTCGCGCCCGCGCGGTTTTCGATGATCACCGACTGCCCGAGCCGGTCGGCGAGGTGCTTGCCGACGATGCGCGCGGCGAAGTCCACGCCGCCGCCGGGCGGGAACGGGACGAGCATCCTCACCGGCTTGGCCGGCCAGGTCTGGGCCGCCGCGACAGCCGGGAGGAACAACAGGGCGAGAAGCGCTAGCGCTGCGCGGTGCATGAGTTTGCTCCTATCTGGATCTCGCGATTGACCATCGGCCCTCCACCAATAATTATGGAGGTTTGCGATAGGAACATGCGAAAGGATCAGCCAATGCGCAACTTCGTTGCGGTGCTTGGAGCGATGGGCTTGCTGCTGGCGGCGGGTTGCCAGTCCACGAGCGAAGAGAAGCCGCCCGCCCAGGAGAAGAAGCCGGCACAGGTGGTCAAGGTCGACCAGGACGGCGTCCAGCGGATAGCGATCGTCGCCGGAAGCTACTTCTTCAAGCCGAGCCACATCGTCGTGAAGGTAAACGTGCCGGTAGAGCTCGTGGCGAGCCGGGAATCCGGGATGACGCCGCATGACCTCCTCATCCAGGCGCAGGACGCGGGTATCGTCGTCCAGCAGGATCTCGCCACCGAGCCGCGCAAGATCGCGTTCACGCCCAAGAAGGTCGGCAAGTACGCCATCTACTGCAGCAAGAAGCCGCCCTTGATGGCGAGCCACCGCGAACGGGGGATGGAAGGGATCCTCGAGGTGGTGCCTTAGACCGCCGCGAGCTTCATCAGCGTTTGCGCGTACGCGGGTGCCGTCGGCTCGTGCATGAAGTACACGTAGATTTCGCCCCAGCCGGTCGCGCCCAGCCTGCGCGCCCATTCCTCGAGATCGCGGTCGGAATAGGTTTCGAGCCGAAGACGCACGTAGCCCCACGCGGCAGTCTCGACGAGAGGCGGCGGGGCGTTGTCCTCTCGCTCCGAAAGGCATAGCGCTGCGCCCGCGCTCCTGAGCGCGTCGTAGACATCGTCGGCGAACCAGGTGTCGTTCCTGAACTCAAAGGCTGCGCCGTGGCCCTCGGGCAGCAAGCCGAGAAATTCGGTCAGCCGCGGCAGGTCTTTCTTGAGGAACGGCGGCAGCTGGTAGAGCACCGGGCCGCGCTTCGCGCCAAGGCTCGCAAGGTTGCGATAAAGAAAGCCCACCGAGTCGGCCGCGCTGTCGGCCTTGAGGCGCGACATGTGGGTGATGCGCCGCGAAGCCTTGATGGCGAACTTGAACGACTCGGGCGTCAGCCTTGCCCAGTTCTCCAGAACCGCCACCTTCGGCATCTGGTAGAACGTGTTGTTGATCTCCACGGTGGGCAGCCTCTCCGCGTAGTAGGAGAGCATGGCGTCGGGCTTGATGCTTTCCGGGTAGAAGCTACCCTTCCACTCCTTGAACGAATAGCCGCTCGCGCCGGCGAGCAGTTTCCTAGAATTGGGCATGGCGAAAGGGAAGCTTACTGACAAAAGGAAGCTTAGCGACTATGCGGCGAAGCGCGCTTTCGATGCCACGCCCGAGCCGGCCGCGGCGGTGCCCGAAGGGCGCAGCGGGCCGCTGCTTTTCGTCATCCAGCAGCATTCCGCGACGCGCTTGCATTACGATTTTCGTCTCGAGTGCGACGGGGTGCTCAAGTCCTGGGCCGTACCTAAAGGGCCGTCGCTCGACCCGGCCGACAAGCGCCTGGCGGTGCCGACCGAGGATCATCCTTTCGACTATGCCTCGTTCGAAGGCGTGATCCCGCCGGGGCAGTACGGCGCGGGTGAGGTCATCGTCTGGGACTGCGGGGTCTATTCCCCCGATGAAGGCGCTGCCTGGGTCGAGGACCGCAGGGCCGCAGAAAAGCAGGTTCTCGACGGCCTGGAGAAAGGCAAGCTCAGCGTCACGCTGCGGGGCGAGAAGGTCAAGGGCTCCTTCGCGCTCGTGCGCACCTCGCGCGGCAAGGACTGGCTCCTCATCAAGCACAAAGACCGCTTCGTCGCGAAGGAGGACGTCGGTGCGCGGAACCGGTCGGTGTTGTCCGGGATTGCCGTCGACGAGATGAAGGCCATGCCGGTGCAGCGCATGGCTGCGTCGAACCTCGTTCCCGGCGGCAAGCGCGAGGTCATGCCGGACCGGCTCGAGCCGATGCATGCCGAGCTCGCCGGCGCGCCGTTCAACAAGCCCGACTGGATGTGGGAGCCGAAGCTCGATGGCTATCGCGTCCTCGCTTTTCTCAAGGACGACAAGGTTTCCCTCCGGTCGCGGCGTGGCCTCGAGCTCGCCGCGACATTCCCGGGCGTGGCCGCGGCGATCGCGGAACAGGGCGTCAACATGATCCTCGACGGCGAGATCGTCGCCTTCGACGAGAACGGCAAGCCTTCTTTCAACGCGCTGCAGAACCGCTTCCAGCTGAAGACCGGGCGCGACATCGCGGCGGCAGAGAAGAGCACCCCCGTGGTCTTCTATGCATTCGACCTGCTGCACTTCGCCGGCGTGGACCTGCGCGGAGCGCCCTACGCAGACCGGCGGCGCTACCTGGCCCAATGCCTGTTGCCCTCGGCCCTGGTCCAGCTGGTGCACGCGGCCGACGACGGCGTCGAGCTCTACGCCGCCGCGCTGAAGAGCGGCTTCGAGGGCGTGATCGGCAAGCGCAAGCAGAGCAAGTACGAGCCCGGCAAGCGCTCGGCGTCATGGATCAAGGTCAAGTCGACGAGCAGCGCGGAATTCGTGGTCGGCGGCTACACGAAGGGCAAGGGGGCGCGCGCGACGCTCGGCGCGCTGCTGGTCGGCTACTGGCAGGGGAAGAGGCTGCGCTATGCCTCCCATGTCGGCTCGGGGTTCGATGGCAGGACTTTGAAGCAGGTACAGGCACTATTGGAGCCGTTGCGGCGTAAGTCCAGCCCCTTTGACGAGAAACCGGAGCTGAATGCGCCCACGACCTGGGTCGAGCCGCAGGTCGCCGTCGAGGTGAAGTTCCAGGGCTGGACCGACGACGGCTCGCTGCGCGCGCCGGTTTTTCTGCGGCTGCGCGATGACGTCGATGCGAAGAGCGTGCGCCGCACTGACCCGGAGACGGCCGTTCCCAAGCCGGACGCCGGGTCGGAAATCGACGAGATCCTGAGTCAGCTCGAGAGATGCAAGGCGAGCGGCACGATCTCGATCGGCGCCGAGGTGCTCAAGCTGAGCAACCTCGATCGGATCTACTGGCCCGCCGACCCGGCGCTCAAGCAGCCGGCGCTCACCAAGCGCGACCTGCTGCGTTACCTCGCGCAGGTGTCGCCCTTCATGCTGCCGCACCTCGCGGACCGGCCGCTCACCATGATCCGCATGCCCGACGGCATCAACGGCCAGCGCTTCTTTCAGAAGCACTGGAAACAGGCGCGCCCGAAGTTCGTCCAGGCGATCACCGTGTTCTCGGGGTCCAAGGACGAGAGCCACGAGTACCTGGTGTGCAACAACCTGCCGACGCTGCTCTGGCTTGCGCAATCCGGCACGCTCGAGTTCCACGTCTGGCATTCGCGCGCCCGCCCCGGGGAGGATTGCATGGCGCAGGATTCGGACTATTCCTCTTCTCTGGACGCGCTCGAAAGCTCGGTATTGAACTACCCGGACTACGTGGTATTCGACATCGATCCATACATCTACTCGGGAAAGGAGGCGCCCGGCGACGAGCCCGAGCTGAATACGGTGGCATTCGAGAAGGGCAAGGAAGTCGCCTTCAGGCTGCGCGAGCTCCTGAACGGCATGTCGCTCGATCCGATCGTCAAGACTTCCGGCAAGACCGGATTGCACGTGTTCCTGCCGATCCGGCGCACCATCGACTTCGATGCCGCCCGGGAGGTGAGCGAGAAAGTCGGCCGCCACCTGATGCGCTTGCATCCCAAGGACATCACCCTGGAGTGGAGCGTGCCGAAGCGCACCGGAAAGATCTTCATGGACTACAACATGAACGTGCGCGGCAAGACCCTGAATGTGGCCTACTCGCCGCGTGGAGCGCCCGGCGCGCCGGTGTCGATGCCGCTGACGTGGGACGAGCTCGCCAAGGCGCACCCGCTCGACTTCCGGCTTACGAACGCGGCCGAATTCCTCGCCGGGTCGGAGGACCGCTGGCGCGATGCGCTGGTGCGCAAGCAGAGCCTCGAGCGGGCATTGGGACGCGCAAAGGCATAATGGAGTATGCTTCGAACCCTTCGCTCGAAGTTAATGTCGTAACCTGTTGATTGTAAGAGGTGAAAGCATGGCCGCACGATCGATTGCCACGTTGACCATCTCCTTCGGGATGGTTTCCATCCCGGTCAAGCTCTACTCGGCGACCGAGGCGAGCCGCGCGATGTCGTTCAATCTCCTGCACAAGGCCTGCGGCTCGCGGCTCAAGCAGCAGTACTTCTGCGTCAAGGAGGAGGTGCCGGTCGCGCGCGAAGACATGGCCAAGGGGTACGAGTTCGCCAAGGACCAGTACGTGATGTTCACGCCCGAGGAGCTGAAGGCGCTCGAAGAGGCGGGGACGCATACTGCGGAGATCACGGAGTTCGTTCCGGTCAAGGCGATCGACCCGGTGTTCTTCGACAAGGCGTACTACCTCGGGCCCGACAAGGGCGGCGCCAAGCCGTACGCGCTGCTTGCCCGCGCGCTGAAGGAATCGGGCCGCTGCGCGCTCGGCCGCTGGGCGGCGCGCGGCAAGCAGTACATCGTGCTGATCCGCCCGATCGACACGGGGCTGGTCGAGGGGTTGGTCATGCAGCAACTGCTCTACGCCGCCGAAGTGCGCTCGATCAACGACGTCGACATTCCGAAGACCGAGGTCAAGCCGGCCGAGCTCAGGCTCGCGCAGCAGCTGATCGAGCAGCAGTCCGCCGACAAGTTCGACCCCGCCGCCTATACCGACGAGGTGCGCGCGCGCGTCGAGGCCGCGGTGCAGAAGAAGGTCGAGGGCCAGGAGATCACCATGGCGGAGGCGCCGCAGCAGGGCGCGCAGGTGATCGATCTCATGGAGGCGCTCAAGGCGAGCCTGGAGAAGAAGCCCGCGAAGAAGGTCGAGGCCGCCAAGCCCGCAACGCGCAAGGCCGCGAAGAAGTAGAACTGAAGACGTAGAACGTGAAAAAGTTCGGGGTGCGGGAGGTGGAGAAGCTCCTGCGCCTGCCGCGCAGGACAATCCATGGCCTTATCAAGGCGGGCTTCGTGTCCCCGTCGCGCGGCCCGCGCCGGGCGTATCTCTTTTCGTTCCAGGACCTGATCGTCCTGCGCACCGCGCAGGCCCTGGCTGCGGCCAACGTGCCCGCCAGGCGCATCACCCGCTCCCTGAAGGAGCTGCGCCGACACCTGCCGGATTCGATGCCGCTCTCGGGCCTCTCCATCGGGGCCGTGGGCGAGCGCGTGGTGGTCAAGGAGGGTGCAAGCCGCTGGCAGGCCGAGTCCGGACAATACCTGCTCGCGTTCGAGGGCGATCCGGTCGCGGGCGACCTGAAAGTCATGGAGAAGACCGAGAGCATCGAGGCGCTGGTCGAGCGCGGCTATTTCCTGCACGAGGCGGGACGGCTGGCGCAGGCCGAGGCGGTGTATCGCAGCGCGCTCGAGACCTGGGGCGCCGATGCGCTTCTGCTCTACAACCTGGGCGTCCTGCTGGAAGACCTCGGCCGCAAAGCCGAGGCGATGGAGTCCTACCAGGCGGCGCTGCGCGGCGACCCCCTGATGGCCGATTGCCACTACAACCTCGCGCTGCTTTGCGAGCAGCTCAGCCGGCCGCAGGAAGCAATCCGTCACATGGCGCGCTATCGAAAACTCGTGGCGGAAAAGTAACGCGCAAAGTTCACGACGCGCCCGCAGCATTCGAGACTTAATGCCTGAAGGGCGCGAGTTAGTCTCCAGCGTGCGGCATTCCTGCTCTAGGCTCTGGCGGAGAAGGAGAACGTCATGACCGAAACGTCATTCTGGATGCTCTGGCCCGACAGTCCCGCGCTCTCGATCTTCGTCGTAGCGGTCGTGGCGCTCGTTTTTCTCTACGCTGCGCGCAAGCCGGTGCACGAGTTGCTGCGCGCCGTCGGCCACTTGATCGGCGGCCCGCTCAGGCTGGGGGCGCGTTGGCTCATCGCCACCGCGGAGCAGATGAAGGAGCGCAACCGGGCCGTGCTGCTGGCGCACGGGCGTCTCGAGGTCGGGCAACGCATCGAGCGCGAGTTCGAGCGCCTTGGCGCGGTGGTGAGGCGCGACTTGCAGGGCTATCCGACGCTGCAGAGGAAGCTGCTCGACGAGATCACCCGCATCGAGGAGGACTACAAGAAGTGCGGCGAAGTGCCGCCGCCGCCACCCGACTGGGTCGAGGCCGTCACTGCGATGGCCAACGTCAAGACCGGCGGCAGCGAGATGGTCCAGCGCATCCTCGAGGAGATCAAGGCCTCGATCGCCAAGATTCACGACAAGGCGATCGGCGAATACCGCCGCTCCTACGAGACCCGGCACAAGATCCTCGAGAGCTTCATGCCGTTCTGGCGCTCGGTCGACCGCAACATGAGCGAGGTCAACAAGAAGCTCGGCGACCTGCAAGAGAGCGCCAAGGGCGTCGACGGCCTGATGGCGAAGTACGAGGCCATCAACGCGAAGACCGACAAGGCGGAGCACGTACTGACGATATCGGCGTTCACCCAGTTCGCGATCGCGCTGCTGGTGATGGCGGTGGCCGCAGGCGGCGCGTTCATCAACTTCAAGCTGATCGCGCTGCCGATGTCCGAGATGGTCGGCGCCGGCGACTACCTCACCGCCACCCTGCGCACCTCGGAAGTCGCCGCGCTGGTGATCATCTTCGTCGAGGCGTCGATGGGCCTGTTCCTGATGGAAGCGCTGCGCATCACTCATCTCTTCCCGCGCATCGCCACGCTCAACGATCACATGCGCCGGCGCATGATGTGGATCGCGCTTATCCTGCTGGTGACGCTGGCGGGCGTCGAAGCGGCGCTCGCGCTGATGCGCGACATGCTGATCGCCGACAAGCAGGCGCTGATCCAGTCGCTCGCCACGGTGCAGCAGGCGGCGACCACCGACGGCTGGGTCGGGCGGATCCCGACCGCCGGGCAGATGCTGCTCGGCTTCATCCTGCCGTTCGCGCTAGCGTTCATCGCCATCCCGCTCGAGTCGCTGATCCACTCTTCGCGCACTGTCGGCGGCGTGCTGCTCGCCGTGCTGGTGTCGACGCTGGCGCTCACGCTGCGAGTGCTTGCGAACGTTTCGCGTCGCATGTCCCGGGTGCTGATCACGCTCTACGACGTCGTCATCGTGCTGCCGCTGTTGGCCGAGCGCATGACGAAAGCCGGCATGGCGATGCGACACTCTGCGGTCGATGCCGACGATTCGGCGCACCAAGCGAGGTAAGCATGTTCAAGCGACTATTGCTGCTGTCGTTGGCGCTGCTGGCCGGCAGCTTCTCGGCGGGCTGCGGCGATTCGCGCAGCCATGCACAGGCCGTCTATGTGCTGATCGACACTTCCGGGACCTACTCCCAGGAGGCCGGCAGGGCCCAAGTGATCGTCAACTACCTGCTCGGCACGCTGCAGCCGGGCGATTCGCTCGCGGTGGCGCGGGTCGAAAGCCGCAGCTTCACCGAGAAGGACATCATCGCCAAGGCGACCTTCGACGCGCGTCCCTCGCAGGCCAACGCGCAAAAGCGCGCGTTTCGCGAGAAGACCGACGGCTTCCTCAAGAACGTGAAGGGGAGCCGCTATACCGATATCACCGGCGGCCTGCTGCAGGGGGCAGAGTTCCTCAACGAGACCGGCGCCGGCACCAAGACCATTGTCGTGTTCTCCGACATGCAAGAAGAGATCGACAAGATCACCGTGCGCGATATCCCGATGAATCTCAAGCGCATCCGCGTGGTGGCGGTGAATGTCGTGAAGCTCAAGACCGACAACATCGATCCGCGGCGCTATTTCGGCCGCCTCGAGGCCTGGCAGAAGCGCGTCGTGGCCGCGGGCGCGTCGGAGTGGCGCGTGATCAACGACCTCGAGCGCCTGGACGCGATCTTCTCCAGAAGCTAGAACGATCGTCCGAGCCTGAGGTAGGCGGTGGTCTCGCCGCCCTGGTCGCGACCTTTCGCGACCCCGAGGCGGAAGTCGTAGCCGAACACATAGCCAATCCGGATCTCGGACATCAGCTCGATGCCGAAGCCGCGGTGGTAGTCCGGCTCGGCGCCGCGCCGCCAGGCATCGCCGACGTCGAAGAAAAGGTTCATCGCGAAGCGGTTGAATCCGACCGGCGGCACCATGCCGTGGCGATCGAGGTCCTTCAGCGGCACGCGCCACTCGAGCGTGCCTAGGCGCGCGCGGTGCCCCAGGAGAGAAGGCTCGCCGCTGCCGTACCCGCGCAGCGCGAAATCCCGCTGGTTGAGAATCGGCAGCAGGGTCGGCGGGTCGGAATCGCTGCCGCCGAGCTGGAACGGTTCCGCATCGGGCTCGCCCCAGGCCTCGTTCCAGCGCAGCGACACGACCGTGCGGCCGAGCGGGAAGTGCAGCCGCCAATCCACCCGGTAGACATCGCCCGAATACGCCGCATGCAGGCCGTGCGAGGTCTCGGCGAATAGCCGCACCTGCATGCCCTGGCTCGGGCCCTCCGACAGCCACTGCGCGCGACGCGTGTCCAGCCCTGCCACGAGCCCCAGCACGCGCTCGTCCTGCTCGGAAAGCGTCGGGCCGCCCGCCCGGTGCAGCCGCTCGCGCTCGAGCGCGCCGCCCAGCCCCCAGTAGAAGCGGCGGTTGAGGGAGAGGTGCCGCCAGGTGGATACCCATTGCGCACCTTCTTCGATGGTGTAGGCCTCGACCTCGTCGTCCACCGTTTCCCTGACGCGCATCGTGCGGTCCAGGAGCAGCTGGTGCCGTCCGTCATAGACATAGAGCGCGTTGCCCAGCAGCTCCTGCTGCGTCAACTCGATCACCGGCGTTACCGCGTACTGGTGCAGCCCGAGCGCGTCCTGGCCGAAAGTCACCACGCCGAGCTTGACCGCGCCGTCGGCGATCTCGATGAGCGGCAGCCAGGACCTCGGCAGCACCGAGCTCCACGGCGAATAAGCGCGATCGGGTGCTTCGGTCGACGGCATGGTGCTCGACGGGGAAGGCTCCGACGCCGGAATGCTCATGTCTTGCAAAGGCGAATCAGGCAGCCGGTACGTGCGCAGCGTGTCGCCCTCCGCTTCGATCGTGGTCAGCAAGAGCTCGCCGCCGTGCGGAGCGCTCATCTCGCGCACGCCGTGCGCCGCCTCGGTCCAGCGCGCCAGGCGGCCGCCGCGCAGCGACCAGACGTTGAAAACCTTGCCGTAGTCGGCAATGAAGAACACCTCCCCGGCGGCATCGAGGCGGGGCGAATGCTTGATCGCGCTATCCGAAAGCAGGACTTCCGTGTTCTGCCCGGCGATGCGGATCAATGACCACGTCCCATCGCGAAGGCGGGTCACGAAGACCGACGCGCCGCTGGCAGCGACCCCAGTGATCGATTCGCCCGCAGCCGCCCGGTAGAGAACCTCGCCTTCGAGCGTCACGACCTGCGCGAGCCCGTTCTCCGTGCGGACCCCCACGGTGCGGCCGTCGTCCAGGGGCGCACCGATGCGGTAGCGGCCGCATTCGGTGAGGCGCTTCAGGCTGCCGTCGGGACCGACTCGGTTGAAGTCGTAGTAGTAGTTGTAGTTCCCGCAGATCTCCGGTTGAGCAAGGAGCAGGCCGCCGCCCGGGGAAGCCGACAGGCGCGCGTCGAGCTCCACATCGCGCAGCGCTTGCGGCTTGCCGCCGGGCGCCTGGCGAACGAGCCTCGGCAACGTGTAGCCGCTTCCGCTGATGTACCAGCGCGTGCCATCGGGGGTGAGCGCGGGGCTCGTAATGGACCAGCCTTGGGCAATGACCTCGCCTTGCCTTGCCGAAGCCACCTTCGGGGAGAAGCGCGCGGTCAGCCAGTTGTGATACTCGGCCCAGAGCTGATCCATGTTTTTCCCGGTTGCCGCGACCGGGTTGCTGTGCACCCTGAAAGGGATGATGTTGTCGCTGTAGTTCTCGATGAACGCGGTGAGCCCCTCGCGGCCGTAGCGCTCCTGCAGAAACGCGAAGAAGTACCCGCCGTACAGGTAGTCGCGGTTGAGCGGAAAGCCGCGGCCGCCGGCGTTGATCTCCTCGAGCGAGCGCAAGCCCCGCGCCGCCTCGGCGCGCATCATGCCTTCAAAGTGCGCCTGGCCAAGGCGCCCGTAACCGCGGGCAGGGTCGGACTCGGCGTGCACTGCCATCCCCTCTACGACCCAGCGCGGCTGCAGCAGGTTAGGGAAGAGAAACGGCACGCGTCCGAAAACGCGCCGCAGGCCGAGCGGCGCGGCGCGCGCCATGTCGAGATGCACGAGGTGGAAGAGCTCGTGCGTCAGCACCAGCTCGAGCCATTCGCGGTTCTGCAGGAGCTCGCCCTCGTCCGGGGGCGAGAGAAACACCATCGTGTAGTTGAACGGCAGGGGCGAAGCGAGCCCGTTGGCGAAATCGGCGGAATCCAGCACTACTACGTGGATGCGCGATTCCGGCCTCCATCGCAGCAGGGCGGTCATGCCGGGGAGGATCCTCTCCGCCGTGCCGGCCACCGTGCGCGCCTGCGCACGATGCTGCTCCGCAAAGTGGACCGCGAAATTCGCGGTTTCGAGGGTACGCCAGCGCAGCGAGGGATCGACGAAGGAGAGCTCGTTCCATTGCGCCAGGGCCGCGGGACCCCAGGCAAGCAGAGCGACCGCGAGCCATCGTTTCAAAGTTCTATTCCTTCCTAGCCGCGCGGCATTCTAATATCCGCATTCCTAGGAGGATGCATCGATGAAACAGGCCAACCAGAGCAGGCGACGTCTTCTCGCAGGGGCTAGCGCTGCACTCGCGCTGGGCCCGCTGGGCGCTCGGGCGCAGGGCTTCCCGTCAAAGAACATCCGCGTCGTGATCCCGACCGGCCAGGGGGGCGGCGCCGAGCGGCTCGCCCGCTCCTTCGACGAAGTCTGGAGCAAGCTCCTGAAGACCAACTTCGAGTACAGCTTCTACGCCGGCGCAGCCGGCCAGGTCGGTTACGAAACCTTCGTTCACAAACGCGAGAAGGACGGCTACAACCTGCTCTTCGGCAACATGGGGCCGGAGATGATCATGTACGCGCTGCAGAAGCCGAACTATCGCTTCCCCGAGGACTTCCAGTACTTCTGCCGCACTGACATCGACGACAGCGGGGTGTTTTCGCTGCGCAAGGGCAAGTTCCAGCGCGTTGAGGATCTGGTGGCCGAGGCGAAGAAGCGCCCGGTCAACGTGGCCGTGAGCCGCCTGCCGCACCCGGCGTCCATCGGCATGCTGGCGCTTGGCGCGGCGCTCGGCGCTAGGTTCAACCTGATCCCTTACGGCGGCGGCAACCCCACCACGGTGGCGGTGCTGAACGGCGAGGCCGACTGCGGGGCGCTGCCGATCGCCGGCATCATCGCCCAGCGCGAGCAGCTGAAGGTGCTCGCAGTGTTCAACGACGAGAACCCGCTCGCCGCGCAGAGCGACAACGCGCCGCCGATCAACAAGGTCTTCGGCACCAAGCTGCCCGAGCTTTCGTCGTCGCGCTCCTGGGCGATCCATACCGAGGCGATCGAGAAGTATCCGGAGCGCTTCGCGCAGCTCGAAAAGACCTCGAAGCAGGTGGTCAACGACCCGGCGTTCAAAGAGGCCTTCGCGAAGACCGGCGCGCCGGTGGAGGCCATCCAGTACGGCGACCGCACGGTGTGCACCCGCTACGCGAAGGGGATGGTCGAGCTGGCGAACGAGTATCGGTCGCTGCTGACCGCCAAGAAGAAGGGTTGAGGGTGTCGCGGAAGGCGCCGCTCGGCGCCGACCTCGTTATCCCCGCGCTCGCGCTCGGCTTCGCGGGCTACTTCTTCTGGTCGATCACCGATCTCGCCTGGGAGGCGAAGGCGAACGGCGTGGTCATCGGCACGGCGCTCATCGCGCTGGTGGTGGTCCAGGTCGCGCGCATCGCGCTCGAGGTGGCGCAGGGGCGGGGCGACCTGCGCACCGATCCGCTCTGGCAGCCGCGCGACGTTCTCCTTAAGCGCATCGGCATGGTGGCGGTCACCGTTGCGTTCATCTTGTTGCTCCAGGTCCTTGGCCTGACGCTGTCGCTGTTCGCGTCGATGGCGGTGGCGCTCTGGCTCATGGACGTGCGCAGGCCGTCGCTCATCTTCGGCATCTCCTTTGGGGTGGCCGCGGCGGCTTACCTGCTGTTTATTGCCGTGCTCGACGCCGGCTTCCCACACGGTTTCATCGAGAAAATCTTTTCTTGAGCTGGGAGTTCATCGCTGGGCAGTTCGCGGCGCAGTTCGCGCTGTGGTGGATTATCTGGCTCGGCATCCTGCTCGGCATCGTGGTCGGCATCCTGCCCGGGTTCAGTCCGCAGAACACGTTGATCATGCTGCTGCCTCTGACGCTCGGCATTCCAGTCGAGCAGGCGTTCGCCTTCATGGTCTCGCTGTACTGCGCGAACCACCTGGCCGGCGGTGTGCCCGCCATCCTGATCAAGATTCCCGGCTCCGGGGGCGCAGCGGCCACCACGCTCGACGGCTATCCGATGACGCAGAAAGGCCAGGCGCAGCAGGCGATCGTGCTGTCCTTTACCGCCTCGGTGTTCGGCGGGCTGATCACCACGCTGGCTACGCTCGCGCTGCTGCCCTGGTTGTCGCAGATCGGGCTCTACCTGCGCTCGGTCGAGATGGTGGTGGTCATGCTGTTCGGCATCACGCTGATCGCAGTGATCGCCGCCAAGGACACGCTGAAGGGCCTGATCGCGGGCCTGTTCGGCCTGCTGATCGGCGTCATCGGCACCGACCACATCTACAACGCGCCGCGCGCAACCTTCGGCTTCCTCGAGCTCTACGACGGCGTGCCGCTGGTCGCCGCGCTGATCGGTCTGTTCGCGGTGTCGGAAGCGCTGGTCATGCTGGAGGAAAAGCTGATCGTCAGCTCCGAAGGGCGCGAGCGCGCGATGCGCGCGAGCTGGGCCGACACGCTCGACGGACTCCGCCTCACGGTCGTGCACTGGTGGCACATCGTCTGGACGTCGTTCGTGGGCCTGTTCATCGGCATCGTGCCCGGCGCCGGCGCGAGCATCGCGGCCTTCGTCGCCTACCAGCAGTCGCGGATGTGGTCGAAACATCCGGAGCTCTACGGCACTGGCGTTCCCGAGGGCGTGATCGCGCCCGAGGCGGCGAACAACGGCGTCACCTCCGGAACTCTGGTGCCCATGATGGCGCTCGGCGTCCCGGGCGGCACCACCTCCGCGGTGATGATGATCGTGCTGCAGTACCACGGCATGGTGATGGGGCCGCGGCTCTTCAGCACCAACCCGGAGCTCGCCTACGGTGTGTTCGTCGCCATGGCGGTCGCCTACATCTTCATGATCTTCACCATCCTGCCGCTTGCGCGCTACATGGCGCGCATCGTGCTCATCGAGACCACCTACCTCGCGCCGATCATCATCCTGGTCACCGTGGTCGCGGCGTTCGTCGAGCGCCAGTACCTGTTCGATATGGGCCTCGCGCTGGTCTTCGGCGTCATCGGGTACATCGCGCACAAGACGAACTACCACGTCACCGCGATGCTGATCGGCATCATCCTCGGCCCGCTGTTCGAGCAGTATCTCGCGCGCGCCTTGCGCATTTCGCAGGGCGACCTGACGATCCTGTTCTCGTCGACGCTCGGCAACGTGCTGTGGGGTTTCCTGGTGCTTTCGCTGGTGCTGCCGCTCTGGCGCAGCTACCGCCGGGCCGCGCGTCAGACTGTGGTGTGAGCCGATCCCGGTGTCGGGACCAGCGCTCCTCCAGCCGCTTCGCTGAACGCCACTCCTTGCGGCAAGACGATTGCCACCGAGCGCACGCGCTGGTGGCGCGGGTCGGCTCCAGGGGGACTCTTCCCCTTCTGCACGAGCTTTGACGCGGCAATCAGGCGGCGCCGCGCCATCACGATGCCCAGGTCGGTGGGCACGAGGTTCTCGCGGGTGCGATCCTGCACCCGTCCCATGCTTTCCTGCACCGAGGCGTCCTGCATGGCGAAGCCCTCGACACCGGAGAAGCTGCGTCCTTCCTCCTGCGCCCGGCGGTCGATGAGGTAATCGTTGTCCTTGTTCGCGACGGGGCGGAAGGTGCCGGGAATCAGCGGGGCGTGAATGCCTTTGCCGGCCTCGAGCGCGGCTCGCTCCTCGGGGGTGAGCGCGCGCGTAGCGTGGTGATTGCTGCTCCAGACCCAGCAATGGACGTCATCCATCGGCACCCAGCAGTGTCCGCCGATCGGATGGTCGCCGCGCGGCGGAATCAGCGTGAAAGAAGGCATCACCCATTGCGTGATGCGCCAGTACCACTGGCCATCGCCCGTGCCGCGGCGGGCGCCGATGTAGAGCCCGCCGGGCGACTCGACGACCTCGAAGTGCGGCCGCAGATCCTG
The DNA here is from genome assembly GCA_036559525.1 of Burkholderiales bacterium. Taxonomy (GTDB): domain Bacteria; phylum Pseudomonadota; class Gammaproteobacteria; order Burkholderiales; family SG8-39; genus SCGC-AG-212-J23. The sequence goes on along the minus strand of DATBSZ010000206.1, from coordinate 9,012 downwards.
CAGGTTGTACTCGTTGCCCTTCGATCCCCTGAACAGCGGATCGGTCGTGATCGTGTGACGGTGCAGGAACGAGACGTGGCTCGAGTCGATGCCGCCCTCCATGGCCTGCAGGTAGTTGCACTCCTGCAAGCGCTTCGAGACGAAGCGGTGAGCGTCCGGGACCATGGCCCATTCGTGCTCCGGCGGCGGCGGCTGCCGCTCGCGCGGCCCCATATAGGTCCAGAGCACGCCGCCGCGCTCGATGAGCGGATACGACCGCAGCTTCATGCGGCGACAGAGCTTCGGGTTGTCCGGCTCCGACGGGATTTCGACGCACTGGCCGCCGGCATCGTATTTCCAGCCGTGATAGGCGCAGCGCAAGCCGCCTTCCTCGTTGCGGCCGAACCAGAGCGACGCGCCGCGATGCGCGCAGAATTCGTCGATCAGGCCGAGGCGGTTCGCGCTGTCGCGGAAGGCGACCAGGGGCTCCGACAGGAGCGTGACGCGCACCGGCGGCCCTGCGGGCGTGGGCAGCTCGGAGGCGAGCAGCGCCGGCAGCCAGTAGCGGCGGAAGAGCTCGCCCATGGGCGTGCCAGCCGCGGTGCGGGTGAGCAGCTCGTTCTGGTCCGCTCTCACGAACGGGTCTCCTGGATGCGGGCAAGTCTACTACCCGCCCCGCGGACCGACAGGCAGCCAGCAGCCAGCAGGAACGCGCCCGTGGCGAGAAACACCGGCGCGGCGCCCAGGACGGCGCCGAAGCCGCCGAAAGCAAGCGGCACGGCGATCTGAGTGATCTTGTTCGCCATGATGCGCATGCCGAGCGCTTCGCCCGAGCGCCCGGGCGGCGCGTAGCCATAGGTGAGGGCGATGGTGAGCGGCTGCGCCGAGCCGAGCGCCAGGCCGAGGGCAAACGCAGCTCCGGCGAGGAGCCAGGCATCCGAGAGAGCGGGCACCGCCAAGTAGGCGCCGGCGGCGGCGAACAGCGAGCCGGACAGCACCCCGAGCTCGCCGTAGCGTTGGGTGAGGCGGTGCATGACGATGCGCACGACGAACCCTGCCAGCGCGTAGCTCGAGAGAATCATGCCGATCGTGGAAGGCGCCAGGCCGATCGCGCGTCCATAGATCGGCAGGTAGAACGAGAACAGCTCTATTCCGGTTAGGGCGACGCCGCTCAGGATCAGCGTGCGGCGCAATGCGGGGATCGAGAGCAGCTCGAAAGCGCTTCCAGCGGCGTGCTCGCCTTCAAGGCGCTGCCGCGGGGGAAAGAGGCTCCGGTGGAACAGCGCGTAGAAAGCCGGCACGGCGGCGATGCAGGCAAGGAGCGCGAATGCTGCCTGGAAGCCGGCGAGCTCGATGGCAAACCCCGCGGCCGAAGGTCCGATAAAAGCCGCGATCGAAATGCCGAGGGCGAACGTGGCGAAGTTGCGCGCGCGCGCCGCGCCGTCGCCGAGCGAGCCCACGAGGTTATGCACCGAGACGTGAAAGAAAACATGTCCCAGGCCGATGAGCGTGGGACAGAGGAAGAGCCAACCCAGGCCAGGCGCCGCCAACGGCAGGGCAAGGCCGCCGGCCATGATTGCGGTGCCCAGCACGATCGGCATACGCATGCCGAATCGGTCGGCGATGCGCCCCGCCGGTACCGCGAGCAGCAAGGGAAGCACCGAGAACAGCGCTGCGAGCGCGCCGACCGCGGCGGCGCCGGCGCCGAGCTCGAGCGCGTAGAGCGAGACCGCGACCTTGCTGCCGCGCAAGCCGATCGAGGTCAGCACGGACAGCAGCACCACAGGGTAAACGGCCATCGTTTGCCGCGCCAGTATACTGTGCGCCTTGAGCGCGGCCGTCCTTCCACCCCACCCGGTATCCCGCAACGCATGGCGCGAGCTCTGGCTGATCACCATCGGTCACGGGCTGACGCACTGGTATCCGGCGACCTTCTACCTCCTGCTGCCGCTCATCGGCAGCGAGCTCGGGCTGTCGTACAGCCAGATCGGGCTCATCATGACCTGCCAGTACATCGCATCCGCGATTGCGAACGTGCCGGGCGGCGTGCTGGTCGACACCGTGGGGCGCAAGGGATTGCTGATGGCGGTGTCGCTTTTCTGGATCGGTTTTCCCTACCTTCTCATCGGTTTCACGCATAGCTATGCGATGCTGCTTGCGTGCGTCGCGCTCGTCGGGTTCGGCAACAGCCTGTGGCATCCGACGGCGATCCCTACGCTCGGCCGGCGCTATCCCGAGCGCAAAGGCCTGGTCCTCTCGGTGCACGGCATGGGCGGAAACGTCGGCGACGCGGTCGCGCCGGTGATCATCGGTGCGGCGTTGACGTATTTCTCCTGGCGCGAAGCGGTCGTGCTGAACGTGGTGCCCGGGCTCGTCGTCGCGGCGCTGCTCTTCGTGTTTCTCGGCAGCATGCGGCTCGGGGCGAAGAAATCCGAGCACGAAGCGCAGTCGTTCACGCACTACCTCGCCGGGCTCAAAGACCTTCTGGCGAGCCGTGCGCTGGTGCTGCTCTCGACGGGCTCGGCGTTCCGTACCATGACGCAAACGACGCTGCTCACCTTCCTGCCGGTCTACCTGGCGCACGACATGGGCTATTCGCCGTTCTGGGTCGGCGCCTGCCTGTTCGCGCTGCAAGCGGCCGGATTTGCCGCCTCTCCGATCGCCGGGCATCTCTCCGATCGAATGGGCCGCAAGCAGATCCTGGTGAGCAGCATGGCCGCGACCGCGGTCGTGCTGGCGGCAATGGCGTTCAGCGGCGGCTCGCCGCTCTTCATCGCGCTGGTCGCCGTGCTCGGGTTCTTCCTTTACGCGACGCGCCCGGTGATCCAGGCCTGGATGCTCGAATCGACGCCGAAAAACATGGGTGGGTCGAGCATCGGCGTGCTGTTCGGCGCGCAGGCGCTCGGAGGCGCGATCGGGCCGCTCCTGGGGGGAATCGTGGCCGACCGCTTCGGGCTGCTCGCGACCTTCTATTTCTTGGCGGCGACCATCGTGGTCGCCAACCTGTTCGTGTTCGGGGTCACGCCTTCCGCAGCGCCCAGAAGTTGAACGCCCCGTAGGCGAGGTAGCTCGCGAGCCACAGCGCGCCGACGATCTCGAGCGTCAGCCCATCTCCGGCCGCGTAGGTGAGCGCGGCGAAAAGGGGAAGTGACAGAAGCTCTCCCACCGCGATCGCGCGCGTGCGCGTTGCCGCGTATAGCCCGAAAAGCGGGATCCAGGCTGCGATGCGCGCCAGGCTGCCGGCGAATAGGAGCCCCACCGCGAGCGGCGCTGCCCGGAAGCTCGGGTCGTAGAGCGCTTCGAGAACCGGAGAATAGAAGGCGAACAGCAGCAGGAAGAGCACCGCCGAGGGCAGCAGCACGGTGCGCGCGGATTCGCGCAGCACCGACGCAAGCCGCGCCTGCGGGTAAGCAGCGGCGAAGCGCGGTAAATACAGCACGCTAAGCACGCCGGAAGCGAAGCCGCAAATCCAGTCGGAGACGCGCCAGAGCGCCTGCAGCACGCCGCTCTCGTGCCAGGAAAGCGCGTCGGCGACCAGGCTGCGCGCGACGATCATCGATGCCGGGCTGAGGATGCCGATGACCACGCCGGGAAGGACGTAGCGCTCGAGCGCATGGTCTTCGACGCGCGTGGGCGCGGCGGCGCGGTGCGGCACGAAGAGCAGCACGGCCGCCGGGGCCGCTTGCGCGACGATGATCAGCTCCAGGACGAACGCGGGCGGCGCAAGCGCCGCCGCCGCGAGCGCGAGCGCGGCGGCCAGCAAGGCGAGGGCCAGCATCAGGTCGCGGCGCTGCTGCCCGAGCCAGAAGCTGTTGACGAGCCCGTGGATCACCGCGATCCAGCCGCACAGCGCCGCGAGCACGACGCTCTGCGGCGCGAGCGCGGCACCGCCAAGGCGCTCGGACAGATTCCAGCCGACGATCGCCGTAGCGACGCCCACCGGGGCGGAGATCGCCAGCCCGAGATAGAGCGCGCGACGCAGGAAAAGCTGCTGCCGCTCGCGCAGCCGCGTCTGCGCGACCAGCACGGAGAGACCCGCGCCGACGCCGCTCGACGCGACCGCCCCGACCATCTCGATGAGCGACGAGAGTTGCGCCCACAGCGCGACGAGCTCCGCGCCGCCGCGCAGCGCGAGGATCTTGTCGAGCGCCGAGCGCCCGGCGAGACCCGCCGCGATGACCGCGCACGTTAGAAAGAGCTTCGTACGTTCTCGTCTTGTAATTTGTTCCGGGGCCGCGACGTCCTTAACTTATCTTTTCGTCGGGCGACGACGACGCGCAATGGCGCACCGCGTCAATACACAAGAAATCACAGTTGATTCGTTGCTGCACAAAATAAATCACGCTATTCTCCGCGCGCACGCTTGGCAACAGGCGAAAGACAAGAACAAGCGGTAACCCGCTGAATTAGGAAAAAAGTTGATGCACTGGGGTAAGGGGAGCCATGAGCTTGCCGCACGCCGGCTTTTGTCGGCACGTCACGCTCGCGGTCGGGGAATCTTGCCCTCCCGGTGCCGGTCCAGAAACGCCGCGTTTCGCGCTCGCACATGCCGTGCACGCGTGACATCGGCACCAACAAGAAATCCGGGAGTCAGGGAAATGAGGGTTCGCCTCTCCAGGGAGAGCGATGCGCGTTTGCGCAACGCCGGGCTGATCGCGAGGCCCATCGTCGTCGCGGTGCTTTCGCTCGCGAGCGCGGTCGCGATCGCGCAGCAGCGCCCTGACGCCGGACAGATCCTCGAGCAGCAGCGCCAGCCGCTGCGCCTGCCGCCGCCGCCGGATGACGATATCAGACCGCGGCCGCCCGAGCCGCGCCCCGCGCTGCCGGTTTCGCCGACGCTCAAAGTCCGTATCAGCAAGTTCACCTTCTCCGGCAACACGCTGTACGAAGACGCGACGCTCGCCCAGGTGGTGGAGGAGTTCGTCGGCAAGGAGCTCGACTTCGAGGGTCTGACCGACGCCGCGACCAAGGTGCGCGCCTACCACCGCGAGCGCGGCTACTTCCTCGCCCAGGCCTATCTGCCCCAGCAGGCGATCCGCGACGGCGTGGTCGAGATCGCCGTCATCGAGGGTCGCGTCGGCATCGTCGAGCTGCAGCGCCGCCCGGCCACGCGCCTCGCCGAGTGGCTGCTCGCCGGAATCCTGAATGCGCACCTCAAGGCCGGCGACATCATCACCGAGACCGGCCTCGAGAAGCCGCTGCTCCTCATCAACGACTTGCCGACGGCGGCGGTGACTTCCGAGATCCGCCCGAGCCAGACCGTCGGCGCCGCGGACCTGCGGGTGAACGTCGACCAGGGCGTGGGCCTCCTCAACGGCTACGTCGATTTCGACAACCAGGGCAGCCGCTTCACCGGCGCGTACCGGCTGGGCGGCAGCCTCAACGTGAACAATCCGCTCACCATCGGCGACCAGCTCTCGCTGCGCGCCTTCGCCACCGACGAGGAGATGTATTTCGGGCGCATCGCCTACATCGTACCGGCAGGCTTCTGGGGCACGCGCATCGGCGCGAGCGTCACCAAGTTCAGCTACAAGCTTGGCGACGAGTTTGCCTCCCTCGAGGCGAACGGCGACGGCCTGGTGAAGACCGTGTTCGCGTTCCACCCCCTCTACCGCACGCGCAACACGAACCTGATCGGCCAGTTCGCTTACGAGGACAAGCGCCTGTTCGACCGCATCGATAGCACCGCCACGGTGGAGGACCGCTTCATCGACTCGATCAAGGCGGGCGTCGTCGGCGACTTCCGCGACCGCTTCCTCAGCGGCGGCTTGAACGCATTCTCTGTGACCTACACGCAAGGCGACCTCAAGCTCGCGCCGACTGCGCTGGCCCAAGCGGACGCCGCGGTGACGGGCCTGAACACCGTCGGCACGTTCCGCAAGTGGAACTACGATTTCAAGCGCCTGAACCGGGTGACCGACAACCTGAGCGTTCTGCTCGCGCTCACCGGACAACAGGCCTCCAAGAACCTGGCGTCCGCCGAGAAGATGTCGCTCGGCGGAGCGAACGGCGTTCGCGCCTATCCGGTGGGCGAGGCGAACGGCGACAGCGGCAATCTGGTCCAGTCCGAGGTGCGCTACATCTGGCCGGGCGTCAAGGTGTTCGAGGGCGACGTCGTGGTGATGGCGCTCTACGACTGGGGACAGGTCGACGTGAACGAGAAGCCGCTGCCGACGGAAACGAAGAACAAACGCTCGATCTCCGGATACGGCGTCGGGGCATCGCTTGGCCGGGAGGGCGAATTCATCGTGCGTGCGAGCGCGTCCTGGCGCGTCGGGGACGAAGTGCCGACCGCCGACCCGGAGAGCCGCAACCCGCGCGTGTGGATCCAGGCGGTGAAGTGGTTCTGAGGATGCGTGACCTAATTCCGCATATTGCGGTTCCTGACAACGGGCGAAAGTGGGCCGGCCTACACTGGCCGACGCGCCGTTTCATGGTGAGGTTGTAAGGGGAAGGCCATGGCAGCAACGAAGCGCATCAAAGCGGAAACGCAAGCGCCATTGAACCTCAGGCCGCGCGCCACCGCTCTCGCGGTGAGCGCGGCGCTGCTCCCCTGGGGCTCTGCCCACGCGCTTCCCGGCGACCCGCTCACCACCGTCGGCACGGTGGTCCATTCGCAGCCCACGTCGCACACGATGCGGATCGACGTAACGACCCAGCACGCGGCGACCAGCTACCGCGGCGGCTTTTCCATCGCGGCGCCCGAGACGGTCAACATCCACCAGCTCGGCAGAAACTCGGTGTTTCTGGTGCGGGATATCAGCGGCAATCCGACGAACATTTTCGGCACCCTGACGGCCAATGGGCAGGTCTTCCTGTCCAACTCCAACGGGGTGCTGTTCGGCAGGACCGCGTCGGTCGAAGTCGGCGCACTCTTCGCCACGACGCTTTCCATCACCGACGAGAACTTCAAGAACGGCCGCTATCAATGGTCCCGGGAGGGAACGGCGGGCAGCGTGGTCAACGAAGGGCGCATCGTCACGACCAACGGCTATACCGCGCTGGTCGGGCCCCAGGTGCGCAACGACGGCATCATCGTTGCTCGCGCCGGCACGGTGGCGCTCGCCGCGGCCGACCGCGTCTCTCTCGACCTCGTCGGCGACGGTCTGATCAGCATCAATGTCGAGCAGGCCGTGGTCAACGCCTCGGTCGTCAACACCGGCAGCATCGAAGCCGACGGCGGCAGAGTTTTTCTCAGCGCACGCAGCGCCAACGCGCTGCTCGACACCGTCATCAACAACTCCGGAATCATCCGCGCCAACTCGCTCGTCGAGCGGAATGGCGAGATCGTGCTGGACGGCGGCAGCGCCGGCGTCGTGGCCGTGAGCGGCAACGGCAGGCTGGAGGCAGCCGGAGCGGATGCGGGAACGACCGGCGGGACGGTTAAAGTGCTCGGCAAGTACGTGGGGCTCTTTGACAAGGCCCGGATCGATGCTTCAGGCGACGCGGGCGGCGGCACGGTCCTCATCGGCGGGAATTATCAGGGCGCCGGGCCTGAGGCGAACGCGTCGATGACCTACGTCGGCACCAAAGCGCGCATCATGGCGGACGCCCTCCGCTCCGGGAATGGCGGCACGATAATCGTCTGGGCCGACGGAACAACGCGTTTCTACGGCACCGGCTCCGTGCGCGGCGGCGCCGCAAGCGGCAATGGCGGATTCGCCGAGGTTTCGGGCAATGGCCACCTCGACTTTCAAGGATCGGTCGATCGCCGCGCCCCGAACGGCAAGGCGGGAATGCTTCTGCTCGACCCGACCGACCTGACCATCGTTGCCGGTACGGCGTCGACGAACGTCACCACTGTTACTCCATTCGAGCCGGCGACCGCTTCGGGCTCGACCATCGGCTGGGACGAAATCGATGCAGCGCTTGGCGGCGGCGACGTCAGCGTTCGAACCACTACCGGATTCGACGCCGGCGAAGCCGGAAACATCACCATCCTTGGGGCAGGAACGCTCAACAATGGAAACAACCTCTCGATCATTGCGCAGGGCGACCTCGTTCAAAGCACCGGTGCGACGATCACCCGGACGGTCGCCGGTGGGTTGAACCTCACGGCCGCGACCGGCAACGTTGCGCTGAACGACGACATCACGCTGACCAGCAGCGCCCTGACCGTCGCGTCTTCAACCTTCTCGCAAGCGGCCGGAACTATCGACGCGGGAGGATTGCTCACCATCAACGTCTCGGGCGCGAGCAGTCAAGCGGCTGGCGCAGTGATCACGGGCGCCGGCGGCCTGACCAAGGCCGGGGCCGGCACGCTTACGCTGTCGGGGACCAACACCTACACCGGCGCCACGACCGTCAGCGCGGGCAACCTCACGCTGCAGGGCGGGGCGGCGATCGCCGATGCCGGAGTGGTCGCGCTCAACGGCGGGACGCTGGAGATCGATGCGGCCGAGACCATCGGGCGCCTCTCCGGGGCCGGCGGCACGAGCGTGGTGCTGGATGCGACGCTCACTTTCGGCGATGCGACCGACACCACGATCGCAGCCACGATCAGCGGCTCGGCGGGGCTCACCAAGCAAGGCGCGAGCACGGTCACGCTGACGGGCAACAACACCTACGCGGGCACGACGGCGATTGACGTCGGAGTGTTGAACATCCAGCACGCCAATGCGCTGGGCGCGACCGCCGGCGGCACGACGGTGGCGAGCGGCGCGGCCCTGGAGTTGCAGGGCAGCATTGCGGTCGGCGCCGAGGCGCTGACGATCACCGGCGCCGGCCCTGCCGGAGGGGCGCTGCGCAACGTGAGCGGCAACAACTCCTTTGGCGGGGTGATCACGCTGGCGGGCACCGCGCGGATTAACTCCGACGCGAACCTGCTGACGCTGACCGGCGGCATCAGCGGCGCGCAGAACCTGACGGTGGGCGGCGCGGGCGACACCACCCAGAGCGGGGCGATCGCCACGACCACGGGGACGCTCACCAAGGACGGCGCGGGCACGCTGACGCTGTCGGGGACCAACACCTACACCGGCACCACGACGATCAGCGCGGGCAACCTCACGCTGCAAGGCGGGGCGGCGATCG
>DATBSZ010000205.1:0-3744 GCA_036559525.1 Burkholderiales bacterium | reverse complement strand
GATGCTCGCCGCCGCGGCGCTGACCCTGTGGACCGCCTACGCGATCTATCACTCGCGCTTCGGCACGGGTCTCTTCGCCATCCACGACGACGAGGACGTCGCCGAGGTGATGGGCGTGCCGACCTACCGCTTCAAGCTGGCCGCCTTCGCCATCTCGTGCGCGCTTGCCGGCCTCGCCGGCGGCGTTCACGCCGTGTTCGTTTCCTATGTGACCGTGGCGGAAACTTTTTCGATCGCCCTGGCGGTCAACGTGGTGCTGATGGCCGCGCTCGGCGGAACCCGGCACTGGCTCGGGCCGGCGGTCGGCGCGGTGGCCATCACCGTGCTCTTGTACGCCTTCACCGGCGGCGATGCCGCGGTGCTCGGCCGCGCGCTGACCGGCCTGATCCTCATCGTCGTCATCGTCGCGATGCCGCACGGCATCCTCGGGCAGATCCTCAAGCGCTTCAGGATAAAGACACCCGCCCGCGCTGTTGTCCGTGCCGACGACGCGCCGCGGCAGGCGGTGACGGCCACGACGGAACCGCTGCTCGTGGCTCGAGGCGTCACCAAGGCGTTCAAGGGTGTGCAAGCGCTCGCCGGGGCGAATCTCGAGGTTCGCCGTGGAGAGATCCTCGGCCTGGTCGGTCCCAACGGCTCCGGCAAGTCCACGCTGATCAACGTGGTGAGCGGCCATTACCGGGCGGATGCCGGCTCGATCCGCTTCGAGGGCGATGAGCTCGTCGGAACACCGGCGCATCGCATCGCGCGCGCGGGCATCGCACGGACCTACCAGATCCCGCGCCCGTTCCCGCAGCTGACGGTGCTGCAGAACGTCGCGCTGCCACCGATGTTCGGACAGGTGGTCATGGATCGCGTCCGCGCCGAGGAGGAAGCGTGGCGCTGGCTTGCCTTCACTGGACTGGAGGCAAAGGCGCATCGTCTTCCTTCGGATCTGAATTTGCACGAGAGGAAATTCCTCGAGCTGGCGCGCGCGCTGGCGTCGCGGCCGAAGCTGCTGTTCCTCGACGAGGTGCTTTCGGGCCTGACGCCATCGGAGATGGATGGGGCGCTGCGCCTCATCCGCGCGATCCGCGACCAGGGCGCGACCATCGTGTTTGTCGAGCACGTGATGCGCGCGGTCATGGAGCTGACCGATCGCGTCGCGGTGCTCACCTACGGAAGAGCGATCGCCGAGGGCGCGCCGGCCGAGGTGATGCGCCACCCCGACGTCGTCTCCGCCTACCTGGGCACCGCGCATGTATGAGGTGAGCGACGTCACGGTCAATTACGGTGCCGCAGCGGCGGTCAGCAACGTGCGCCTGCGGATCGAGGCCGGCGAGCTGGTAGTGGTGGTCGGCCCGAACGGCGCCGGAAAATCGACGCTGATCAACGCAATGGCGGGCCTGCAAGCGGTGGCCTCGGGGCGCCTGCTGGTCGAGGGGAACGACATCACGCGCGAGGCGCCGCATCGCTTCTGCGAGCGGGGCATCGCGATCGTGCCCGAAGGCCGGCGCCTGTTCGTGAACCTCAGCGTGCGCGAGAACCTGGAGCTCGGCAGCTACCGCGCCGGGGCCCGCAGTGCGCGCGCCGTTTCACTCGCGCGCGTCTGCGCGCTCTTCCCGGTGCTCGCGGAGCGCATGGATGCCCCCGCCGGAGCGCTCTCGGGGGGCCAGCAGCAGATGGTCGCGATCGCCCGGGCGCTGATGGCGCGCCCGAAGTTCCTCTTGCTGGACGAGCCTTCGCTCGGACTTTCCCCGATGATCACCTCGGACATGTTCCGTGCGGTCCGCGAGATCAATGCAGAAGGCGTCGCGGTGCTGCTGGTGGAGCAGAACGTCCGCGCGGCTCTCGAGATTGCGCGCCGCGCCTACGTCCTGGATGAAGGCCGCATCGCCGCCGAGGGTGAGCCGCGGCAACTGATGTCACAACCCCAAATCCAGAGGGCATACTTAGGAACCTGATGGCTCATCGAATCACTCTCAAGCCCAGCGGGCACAGCTACGAAGCCGAGGAAGGCAAGAGCGTCCTGCAGGCCGGGCTGGACGCTGGCCACATGCTGCCCTACAGCTGCCGCGCCGGCGTGTGCCGCACCTGCCGCGGCACAATCGTCGAGGGGAAGGTCGACTACGGCCTGGTGCACGAGACCTATCTCCCGGAGAGCGACAAGGCGAAGGGCTATGCGCTGCTCTGCCAGGCGAAAGCGCTCTCCGACCTGGTGGTCGAAGTGCGCGAAGTCCAGGGCGTGCGCCCGCGCGTAATTCCGTGCCGGGTGGAGCGGTTGGAGAAGCCGGCGCCGGACGTCGCGGTGATCGGCCTGCGCCTGCCGATGAACGAGAACTTCCGGTTCCTGGCCGGGCAATACATCGACTTCCTCCTGAAAGAGGGAAAACGAAGAAGCTATTCGCTCGCCGTGCGTCCCGACCCGGGCGGGGTCACCGCGCTCGAGATCCACGTGCGCCATACCCCCGGCGGCGTGTTCACCGACCACGTGTTCGCCAGCCTGAAGGTGAGGGATCTCCTGCGCTTCGAGGGGCCGCTCGGCAGCTTTTACCTGCGTGAGGACTCGGCCAAGCCCATCGTGATGGTGGCGAGCGGCACCGGCTTCGCGCCGATCAAGGCGCTCTGCGAGCACGCCCTCGAGAAGAAGATTTCGCGGCCGATCACGCTCTACTGGGGGGTGCGTCTGAAGCGCGACCTGTATATGCTGGATCTCCCCCGCTCCTGGCCGCACGTGAAGTTCATTCCCGTGCTTTCCGACGAGACGTGGGATGGACGCATGGGCTTCGTACACCGCGCCGTGATGGAGGACTTCCCCGACCTGTCGGGGCATCAGGTCTATGCCTGCGGCGCGCCGATCGTGGTGGAGTCGGCGCGGCGCGACTTCAGCGCGCAGTGCAAGCTGCCGCCCGACGAGTTTTTTGCCGATTCATTCCTGACCGAGGCCGACAAGGCCGTAACCGCATAGGAGGAGACATGGCTGCACTGACGAGAGAGAAGATCCAGGACGGCATCGCCGACACGGGCAACGAGAAGTCCGTCGTCAGGCCGTACGTGATGTCGCACGGCACGATGGAGTGCTACAGCCTGAAGGAGTCGCGCAAGTTCTACGAGGAGTTCCTCGGTCTCGAGTGCGTACGCCACGCCAAGCCGGCGATGGTGGTGCGCTGCGGCCTCAAGTTCCACATCGTCGCCGTCGAAGTCGGCGCCGCCGTGCATCCGCAGAACGTGCTCAACCACTGGGGTCTCGACGTCGGCTCCAAGGAAGAGGTCGATCGCGTGCACCGGGAGGCGACCAAGCAAAAAGACAAGTACAAGATCCGCCAGGTGCTGCCGGTCGTGGACCAGCACGGCGTCTACTCGTTCTACATGGAAGACCTCGACCACAACTGGTGGGAAGTCCAGTACTACCCCGGCTTCCAGAACGAGGACCTGTTCGACTTCGGCGACCGCTTCTCGATGGACGACGGCGCCGAGGTCGGCGAGCTGAAGGAGCTCAACATCAAGACCACGGCATGAGCCGCCTGCTGGTCGCGCTTGCGTTTGTTTCCATGAGTGCCGCAGCCCAGCCGCAGTTGAAGCCGCTCTCGGTCATCGTCTTTCCGGGCGGCTTCAACCTGCCGGTCTGGGCCGCCGAGCGGCAGGGCTTCTTCGAAGCGAACGGCGTGCGGGTGGCGCTCACCCCCACGCCGAGCTCGACCTTCCAGATGCAGGGCCTGGCCGAGGGCCGCTTCGACATCGCGATGACGGCGTTCGACAACGTCG
>DATBSZ010000204.1:0-14416 GCA_036559525.1 Burkholderiales bacterium | reverse complement strand
CTCGCGGCCGGGCCGATCATCGCGCTGATCGGCTTCGCGGCGACCACGCTCCTCTATTCCGCGATCGGGCTGGCGGCGACCTTCGCCATCGGCTACGGCTGGCGCCATTCGCTGTGGCATCGCGCGGCCGCAGCCAATGCTGACGCCGGATGAAAGGGAACGAGCCTTGCATCGAGCAAGGCGCACCTCTTCCCATTTCATCCGAAGGAGATATACCAATGTTGAACCTGAAACTCCTGAGCGCGGCCACAGCCGCAGCGCTGTTCGCCTTGTCCGGCGCTGCTTTGGCGCAAAGCTCTTCATCCAGCAGCACGAGCGGCGATAGCTCCTCGTCTTCCCCTGCGGCGTCGGGCAGTGGCTCGTCCGGCATGTCGGGCGGATCCAGCACGTCGTCGAGCGGCAGCACCTCCGCTCCGACTTTCTCGGCGGTGGATGCGAACAACGACGGGCAAGTGTCGCGTGCCGAATGGGACGCTCACTTCGACAAATCGGGCTCCAGTGCCGGCGCAGCGAGCGGCGGCAGCAGCAGCGGCAGCTCGACCTCCTCGCCGAGCACGACCCAGTTGCCCAGCACGGGCTCGAGCAGCGGCATGGGTAGCTCGAGCGGCAGCAGCTCCGGCAGCTCGACGACCAAGTAAGTCTTACCCGGATGGCGGGCCGCGAGCGCGGCCTGCCTCTGCGCCTACTCCCACTCGATGGTGGCGGGGGGCTTGGAGGAGATGTCGTAGGTCACGCGGTTGATGCCGCGCACTTCGTTGATGATGCGGTTCGAGACGCGCGCGAGGAGCTCGTGCGGCAGCGGCGCCCAGTCCGCGGTCATGAAGTCGCTGGTCTGCACCGCGCGCAGCGCCACCACGTTCTCGTAGGTGCGCCCGTCGCCCATCACGCCCACCGAGCGTACCGGCAGGAACACGGCGAAGGCTTGCGCGGTTTTGTCGTACCACCCGGAGCTCCGCAGCTCCTGGATGAAGATGTCGTCGGCGCGCTGCAGCAGCCGCACGTGCTCCTTCTCGACTTCACCGAGGATGCGGACCCCCAGGCCCGGTCCCGGGAACGGATGGCGGAACACCATCTCGCGCGGCAGGCCGAGCGCCAGGCCGAGCTCGCGCACCTCGTCCTTGAAGAGCTCGCGCAGCGGCTCGAGAAGTTTCAGGTGAAGCGTCTCGGGCAGGCCGCCGACGTTGTGGTGCGACTTGATGGTGGCCGCCTTCTTGGTGCTTGCGCCGGCGGACTCGATGACGTCGGGATAGATGGTTCCCTGCGCGAGCCACTTGGCGTTGCGGATCTTCTTCGCTTCCGCCTGGAACACCTCGACGAACAGGCGCCCGATGATCTTGCGCTTCTCCTCGGGGTCGGCGACGCCTTTCAACGCGGACAGGAACTGGGCCGATGCGTCGACATGCACGACCTTCACGTGCATGTGCTTCGCAAACGTGTCCATGACCTGTCTTGCCTCGTCCAGGCGCAGCAGCCCGTGGTCGACGAACACGCAGGTGAGCTGAGGGCCGATGGCGCGATGGATCAGCGCCGCGGCGACCGAGGAATCGACGCCCCCGGACAAGCCGAGGATGACTTCGTCCTTTCCGACAAGAGATCTTATTTTTGCAACGGCCTCTGAAACGTATTCCGGCATTTGCCAATCGCCCCGGCAGCCGCAGATATCGCGCACGAACCGGTGCAGCAGCTTCGTTCCCTGCCGGGTATGGGTGACCTCGGGGTGGAACTGCACACCGTAGAAGCGGCGCGCTTCGTCCGCCATGCCGGCGATCGGGCAGGCTTCGGTGGAGGCCATCAGCCGGAAGCCCGGCGGCAGCTCGGCGACCTTGTCGCCGTGGCTCATCCACACCTTGAGCATGCCGTGGCCTTCAGGGGTGCGGTAGTCCTCGATGCCGTCCAGGAGCTTGGTGTGCCCACGCGCGCGCACTTCGGCGTATCCGAACTCGCGCACCGTGCCCGCCTCGACCCTGCCGCCGAGCTGGTGCGCCATGCTCTGCATGCCGTAGCAGATGCCCAGCACCGGTACGCCGGCTTCGAACACCGCCTTGGGCGCGTGCGCCCGGGTATCGTCGTAGGCCGAGAGGTGGCTTCCCGAGAGGATGATGCCTTGCGCGCCGAAGCGCCGCACGAAGGCGTCGTCGACGTCCCAGGGATGGATCTCGCAGTAGACCTTCGCTTCCCGTACCCGGCGGGCGATCAGCTGCGTGTATTGCGCTCCGAAGTCCAGGATGAGGATTTTCTGGTGCACTACTTATTCCGCCCGGTAATTCGGAGCCTCCTTGGTGATTTGCACGTCGTGCACGTGCGATTCGCGGATTCCCGCAGCGGTGATCTCGACGAACCGCGTGCGGGTGCGCAGCTCTTCGATGGTGCTGCAGCCTGTGTAACCCATGCTCGCGCGCACGCCGCCCATGAGCTGCTCGATCACCCAGATCGCGCTGCCTTTGTACGGCACGCGGCCCTCGACGCCTTCGGGCACCAGCTTGTCGACGTTCATCTCCGAGTCCTGGAAATAGCGGTCGGCCGCACCCTTCTGCATCGCGCCGAGCGATCCCATGCCGCGGTAGGACTTGTACGAGCGGCCCTGGTAGAGCTCGATCTCGCCGGGCGATTCATCGGTGCCGGCGAAGAGCGAGCCGAGCATGACCGCGTGCGCGCCGGCGGCGAGGGCTTTGGCGATGTCGCCGGAGTAGCGCACGCCGCCGTCCGCGATCAGCGGCACATCCTTGAGCGCTTCGGCCACGTCCTGGATCGCGGTGATCTGCGGTACGCCGACGCCGGCGACGATGCGCGTGGTGCAGATCGATCCCGGGCCGATGCCGACCTTGACGCCGTCGGCGCCGTGGTCGACGAGCGCGCGCGCGCCGTCGCCCGTGCCGACGTTGCCCCCGATCACTTCGATCTTGAAGTTCTTCTTGACCCAGGCGACGCGGTCGAGGACGCCCTGCGCATGGCCGTGCGCGGTGTCGACAACCAGCACGTCGGCGCCCGCTTCCACCAGCGCCGCGACGCGCTCCTCGGTGCCCTCGCCCACGCCGACCGCCGCGCCGACGCGCAGCTTTCCTTGCGCATCCTTGCAGGCGTTCGGGTGCTCGCTTTCCTTGGTGATGTCCTTTACCGTGACCAGGCCCTTCAGCTCGAAGTCCTCGCCGACCACCAGCACGCGCTCGAGGCGGTGGCGATGCATGAGCTCCTTCGCTTCCTGCCGGCTCGCGCCTTCGCGCACGGTAACCAGCTTCTTCTGCGGCGTCATGATCGCCTTCACCGGCTGGTCGAGCTGGGTCTCGAAGCGCAGGTCGCGGTTGGTGACGATGCCGACCACTCTTCCGTTCTTCACCACCGGGAAGCCCGAGATCTTGCGCTCGCGCTGCAGCGCGATCACGTCGCGCACCGGCATCTCGGGCGGAACCGTCAGCGGGTCGCGCAGCACCCCCGACTCGAAGCGCTTCACCTTCGCCACTTCGGCGGCCTGCGCCTTGGGCGGGAGATTCTTGTGGACGATGCCGATGCCGCCTTCCTGCGCGAGGGCGATTGCGAGGCGCGCCTCGGTCACGGTGTCCATCGCCGCGGAGACGAGCGGCAGGTTGAGCTGGAGCTTGCGGGTGAGTCGGGTCTTGAGGGAGGCTTCGCGCGGCAGGACGCGCGAGTGGGCGGGAACGAGAAGGACGTCGTCGAAGGTCAGCGCCTTCTGAATCACGCGCATTTTTTCATGCTCGCAAAGCGGCATTATACGCGATACTGTCATCCATCTGAATCGACGCGCGTTTCTCGCTCATGAAAAAACTTCTTGTCTTGAGCTTCTTCTTCGCCGCCGCAGTCTCGGCGCAGCAATACAAGTGGGTCGACAAGGACGGCAAGGTGCGCTACGGCGACGTGCCGCCGCCCGGCGTGACCGCCACGCCGATGAGGGCGCCGCCGCCGGGATCGGCGTCTCCCGCCGCACCCGCCGCAGCCGCGAAGAAGGACGGCGACAAGCCGCTCAGCCCCGAGGCCGCGTTCCGCAAGCGCCAGGAAGAGGCCGAGAAGGATCGCGAGAAGCAGGCCAAGGCCGATCAGGACGCGCAGGAGAAACGCGCGAATTGCGCGCGCGCCCAGGACGCGCTGCGCTCCCTCGAAAGCGGCCAGCGCATCGCCCGCACCGATTCGAAGGGCGACCGCTATTTCCTCGACGACGCGCAGACCGCGCAGGAGACCGCCAGGGCGCGCCAGAGTGTCCAGGAGTGGTGCAAGTAAGCCGCTAGCGTTTTGTCTTGCTGGCGCGCCGCCGGCGCGCTTCCTTGGGATCCATCGCGAGCGGGCGGTAGATCTCCACCCGGTCGCCGTCGGCGAGCGGATGATCGAGCGCCACGCGCTTGCCGAAGATTCCTACTGCGTGGTCTTCAATTTTGAAACCGCACGCCGAGACGGCATCACGCAACCGAGCGCCGGCTGGTAGCTCGAGGCGCACCACCTGCGCCCCCTCGGGGCGCGCATAGACCACCTCAACCTTCATAGACCTGCGCCGCCCGGCGCACGAACGCGTCGACCATCGAGTCGGCGATGCCGTCGAAAAGCGGCGCGAGCAGCCGCCCGAGCGTGCGGCGGGAGAATTCGTACTGCAGCGAGAACTCGATGCGGCAGGCCTGCGGCGACAAGGGCACGAAGCGCCACTGCGCGCCGAAGCGGCGAAATGGCCCTTCCACCAGCCGCATGTCGATCGCCTCGCCCGGCCGGTTCTCGTTCAGCGTGGTGAAGGATTGCTGCAAGGCCGGCAGGCCGACGGTCAGCGTGGCCTTGGTCGTGCCCGCGCTGCGCTCGTGCACCACCGCGGCCGAGCACCAGGGCAGGAAGCCCGGATAGGCCTCGATGTCCTCCACCAGCGCGTACATTTCTGCGGCGGAATGCTCGACAATCGCCGAGCGCGCAATCTGCTTCATGCGAAAATCAGGGACAGACCACGTTTTACCGCAGCAGCGGACGGGGCGCTCACGAAAAACGTGGTCTGTCCCTGGTTGTTGCCCTGGTTGTTGCCCTCATGTCCATCGTCGAGAACCGCAAAGCCTTTCACAACTACTTCATCGAGGAGCGCTACGAGGCGGGGCTCGCGCTCGAGGGCTGGGAAGTTAAGGCGATCCGCGGGGGCCGCGCGACCATCGCCGAGGGCTACGTGATGGTGCGCGGCGCGGAGCTCTATCTCATCGGCGTGAATATCAGCCCGCTGCCCACGGTCTCGACGCATTTCACGCCAGACCCCACGCGCACCCGAAAGCTGCTCCTGCGCGCCGAGGAGATCCGGCGCCTGATCGGCAAGGTCGAGCAGCGCGGCTACACCCTGGTGCCGCTCAACCTTCACTACAGCAAGGGGCGCATCAAGCTCGAGGTCGGGCTCGGCCGCGGCAAGCTCAAGCACGACAAGCGCGCGTCCGAGCGCGAGAAGGAATGGAACCGCGACAAGCAACGGCTGCTACGCAGCCGCTGACTTCTTCGCCGCGGGAGCCTCGGCGAGCGCCATCCAGGTCGAGACGACCGTGTCCGGGTTGAGCGAGAGGCTGTCGATCCCCTGCTCCATCAGCCAGCGCGCGAGGTCGGGATGGTCCGAGGGCCCCTGCCCGCAGATGCCGACGTACTTGCCATGCTTGCGGCAGGCCCGGATCGCCATCGCCAGCAGCGCCTTCACCGCCGCGTCGCGCTCGTCGAAGCTGCCGGCGACCAGCCCCGAGTCGCGGTCCAGGCCCAGGGTGAGCTGGGTCAGGTCGTTCGAGCCGATCGAGAAGCCGTCGAACAGCTCGAGGAACTCCTCGGCGAGGATGGCGTTGGACGGCAGCTCGCACATCATCACGATGCGCAAGCCGTTCTTGCCCCGCTGCAAGTTATTTTTTTCAAGCAAAGAAACCACTTCGCGGGCTTCGCCTACCGTGCGTACGAAAGGCACCATCAGCTCTACGTTGGTCAGGCCGATCTCGTCGCGCACCGTGCGCATCGCCGCGCACTCGAGCTCGAAGCACGCGCGGAAGTCGGGCGAGAGATAGCGCGAGGCGCCGCGCAGGCCGAGCATCGGGTTTTCCTCATCGGGCTCGTAGCGCTCGCCTCCGAGGAGCTTCTTGTATTCGTTCGACTTGAAGTCCGAAAGCCGCACGATCACGGGCTTGGGCCAGAACGCGGCGGCGATGGTCGCCACGCCCTCGACCAGCTTGTCGCGGTAGAAGCTGCGCGCATCGGCGTAGCCGCGGGTCTTTTCGTCCAGCTTGGCCTTCAGCGGCTTGGGCAGCTCTTCGTAGTCGAGGCACGCGCGCGGGTGCACGCCGATCTCGTTGTTGATGATGAATTCCAGCCGTGCCAGGCCCACGCCCGCATTCGGGATCTGGGCGAACTCGAACGCAAGCTGCGGATTGCCCACGTTCATCGCGATCTTCACCGGGATGCGCGGCATCTCGCCGCGCTCGCGGGTCGAGACCTCGAACGGCAGCAGGCCCTCATACACGCTGCCGGTGTCGCCTTCGGCGCAGGACACGGTCACCGGCTGGCCGTCCTTCAGGCGCCGGGTAGCGTCGCCGCAGCCGACGACCGCGGGGATGCCGAGCTCGCGCGCGATGATCGCGGCGTGGCAGGTCCGGCCGCCGCGGTTGGTGACGATCGCCGCGGCGAGCTTCATGACCGGTTCCCAGTTCGGGTCGGTCATGTCCGTGACCAGCACGTCGCCCTTCTTCACCCGCGACATCTGCGAGGCGTCGGGGACGATCCGCACCGCGCCGCTGCCGATCTTGTGGCCGATGGCGCGCCCGCTCGCCATCACGCGCGAGCTGCCCTTCAGCGCATAGCGCTCCTCGACGTCGCGCGTGCGGGATTTAACCGTCTCTGGCCTCGCCTGCAGCACGTAGAGGCGCCCGTCGGTGCCGTCCTTGGCCCACTCGATGTCCATCGGGCGGCCGTAGTGGCGCTCGATCGCGACGGCGTAGCGCGCCAGCTCCAGGATTTCCTTGTCGGACAGGGAAAACGAATGGCGTTCCTTCTCCGCGACGTCGACCACCCGGGTCGACTTGCCCGCCTTGTCGGATTTCGCAAACACCATCTTCTGCAGCTTCGAGCCCAGCCCGCGGCGCACGATGGCCGGGCGGCCCTTCTCCAGCATCGGCTTGTGGACGTAGAACTCGTCGGGGTTGATGGCGCCCTGCACCAGGAGCTCGCCCAGGCCATAGGACGAGGTGATGAACACCACGTCCCGGAAGCCCGACTCGGTATCGAGCGTGAACAGCACGCCGCTCGCGCCGAGGTCGCTGCGCACCATCTGCTGGACCGCCGCCGACAGCGCGACGGCAGCGTGGTCGAAGTTGTGGTGGGCGCGATAGGAGATCGCGCGGTCGTTGTAGAGCGAAGCGAAGACATGGCGGATCGCGTCGAGGACGTTGTCGGCGCCGCGGACGTTGAGAAAGGTTTCCTGCTGGCCGGCGAACGAGGCTTCGGGCAGATCCTCCGCCGTTGCGGAGGAGCGCACGGCGAAAGAGGTTTCAGGTGAAGTCTGAGATGTAAGATCTTGATATTTTGAACGTATCTCTCGCTCAAGCTCGGCGGGAAACGGCCTCGCCAGGATCCAGGAGCGCACTTCGGCGCCGCATTTCGCCAAGGCGTCGACGTCCTTCGGGTCGAGCTTCTTCAGGCGCTCGTCGATGCGCGGCGCGAGCTCCCCCATGAATTCCCGGAAAGCATCCGCAGTGGTGGCAAACCCGCCCGGAACGCGGATTCCGGCTGCGGAAAGGCCGCCGATCATCTCGCCGAGCGAAGCGTTCTTTCCGCCGACCTGCTCGAGGTCGGCCATGCGTAAATCTTTAAGCCACGCTACGCGCATTGTTGGGTATTTTATCGTTATGGCTCAGCGCCGAACCGTGTTCTTCGTCTCCGACGGCACCGGCATCACGGCGCAGATGCTCGGCCACAGCCTGCTCACGCAGTTCGAGGGCGTCGAGTTCAGCCAGGTCACGCTGCCGTTCGTCGACTCGACCGAGAAGGCCGAGGACTGCATCGCGCGCATCGCCGCCGAAGCGGGCAACGGCCAGGCGATCGTGTTCTCCACCCTCGTGAACAACGACGTGCGCGCGGTCGTGCGGCGCGCCAATGCGCTGTTTATCGATTTCTTCGAAAGCTTCATCGATCCGCTGGAAGCCGGCCTCGGGGTCAAGTCGAGCCATACGATCGGGCGCTCTCACAGCGCGATGGACAAGAAGGAGTACCAGCAGCGCATCGAGGCGATCAATTTCGCCATGGCGCACGACGACGGCGCCTCGCACCGCGAGCTTAGCCTGGCGGACGTGATCCTGGTCGGCGTCTCGCGCAGCGGGAAGACGCCGACCAGCCTATACCTCGCCATGCAGTTCGGCGTGAAGGCTGCGAACTACCCGCTGATCCCCGAGGATTTCCACCGCATGAAGCTCCCCGAGGCGCTGCGGGGGGAGAAAAGCCGGCTCTACGGCCTCACCATCGCCTCCGACCGGCTGCACGAGATCCGCAAGGAGCGCCGGCCCGGCAGCCGCTACGCCGACCTCGACAACTGCCGCTTCGAGGTCGAGGAGGCCGAGAACCTGATGCGGCGGGAGGGCATCCGCTCGATCAACTCCACCAGCAAGTCGATCGAGGAAATCGCCACCACGATCCTGCGCGAGCTGCGGATCAAGCGCCAGATCTACTGAAATTCGGGGACGGAGCCCTAACTCCGATGGGGACGGAGCCCTAACTCCGAAAGTTGCGCCAGCCGTGGAGTTAGGGCTCCGTCCCCGAATTTGACCTGCTAAAGGCCTCGTAGAAGCAGATCGCCGCGGCGGCGGCGACGTTCAGCGACTCGGTGCCCGGCTTCATCGGAATGGTCACCTGCAGGCCTACCTTGCGGAGCGTTTCCTCGCTTAGTCCCCTTCCCTCCGCGCCGAAGATCCATCCCATGGAGCCGCTCAGCGCGGCCTCGCGCAACGGCACGCCGCCCCGCGCCACGGCGCAGGCCAGCGTTCCCTTGAACGCGTCCATCTCCGCGGCCAGGCGGCCGGTTTCGTAAACCCGCAAGGCGAAGTGGCCGCCCATGCCGGCGCGCAAGGCCTTGGGTGACCAGGCGTCGGCGCAGTCGCGGTCCAGGAGGACCCTTCCGATGCCGAACCCCGCCGCGCTGCGAATGATCGCGCCGACGTTGCTGGGATCCTGCACGCCTTCCAGGAACACGGTATCCAGGCCCTCCCCTTCGGCTTCGTCGGGAATCGCGATCTCCGCTGCTATTCCCTGGGGGGTCTCCACGTCCGAAATCGCGCCGAACAGGCTTTCGGCCAGCATGACTGCCCGCACGCCGCATTGGGCGATCAGTCCGCCGATTTCCTCGCCGGCCGCCGCCTTCTCCGTCGCCAGCACCGCAACGGGCCTGTAGCCGTGCTGGAGCGCGGCGGCGAGGAGATGCGGGCCTTCGATCAGCGCGCGCCTTTCCGTGCGCCGGTAGCGGGCGTCCTTCGCCAGCATTGCCCAATGCTTGACCTTCGGGTTGTCGCGGGAAGTCAGGGCGCTCACGGTGCGCAGGTGCGGAAGCCGACGAACATGTCGGAGCGTTCCGGGGTATAGAAATTCCGGAAGCGCGCGTGCGATACGCCGGCAGGGGTAGCGAAGCTCGCGCCGCGCAGGACCTTGTGAGTGCCGAACCACGGCTCGGAATACTCCTTGTACGGGTCGCGCACGAAGCCGTGATAGGGCAGGAAGGTGCTGGAAGTCCACTCCCAGACGTGGCCGACGTTCTCCAGCCCGGACAGCGCCGCGCACTCCCATTCCGCCTCGGTCGGCAGGCGCCTGCCGGCGAACGCGCAGTACGCGTTGGCCTGATGCCAGCTCACGTGGCGCACCGGCTCGTCCTCCGGGATCGGGATCCAGCGATCGAAACGGCGGACCATGCCGTCCTTGCAGTAGGGCGGTTGCGCGAACTTCCGGTACTCGCTGTAAGTCACGGGGCGCCGCGCGATCCGGAACGGCTCGAGCACGACTGGGTGGCTCCACTTCTCGTTGTCGAAGGCGAAGCCCTCGCCGGGCTTGGCGCCGAGCCGGAACACGCCGCCGGGGCACGCGAAGTCACCCTTATTTTCAGTCAGCCTTGCGTCCGCTTCCGGTCCCGGATAACCCAGCGTCTGGCGCGTGTAATGGAACGCCTCCGCATGCATCAGCTCGTGGCGCAGGGCAAGCTCGACGAAATAGGGATCGATGTCCTCCAGGCCGCGCACCACGCGTTCGAGGACCTCGTCCCGGTAGGCAACGGTGTCCGCGAACGACGGCAGCGGCAGGCCCCAGCGCGCGTCGTGCGCCACCGTCGCCGAGTTGTACAGCGCATCGGCGTTCGGCAGAATCGACGCGCGCTCCTCCGAGCCACCCCTCAGGCACCAGAACTCCTGGAACCAGCCGACATGCCCGACTTCCCAGCGCGGCGGATTGACGATCGCAAGCTGCGGCCCGAATTCGCGCTCGCCCGCGAGGTCGTCGGTGACGCGGCGGGTGTGCTCTCGTGCTTTTTTCAACCGGAGCGAAAGCTCTTGCATACCTTCCAGTCTAGCGAATGAAAATCGCCTTGGTGACGCCGGCGGGGCCAGGCATGCGCAACGGCAACCGCCACACCGCGCTGCGCTGGGCGGCGTTCCTGCGCGCCGCGGGGCACGTAGTGTCGGTTTCCACGGAAGAGACCTCTTCCGGCGCCGACCTGATGCTCGCGCTGCACGCCCGGCGCAGCCACGCCTCGATCCGCAGCTTTGCGATCGGAAAGCCCCTCGTGGTCGCGTTGACCGGCACGGACATCTACCGCGACATGCGGACCTCAAAGGAGGCGCGCGAATCGCTCGAGCTTGCGCACCGGCTGGTCGTGCTGCAGCCGAAGGCCGCCGAAGAGCTGCCGGCGAGGCTGCGGAAGAAAGTCCGGGTGGTCGTGCAGAGCTCGGCCACGCTGCTGCGCCACCGGCCGGTTGCGAAGTCTTTTCGGGTTTGCGTGATCGGCCATCTGCGCGAGGAAAAGGACCCGCTGCGGACACTCTCTTCCCTCAAGTTCATTCCGGAGGCGTTGCCCCTCGAAGTTGTCCATCTGGGCGCAGCGCTCGATCGCGAGCTGGTTCCCAGAACCAACGACCCGCGCTACCGCTGGCTCGGCAGCGTGCCGCATGCGCGGGCGCTGCGCTGGCTCGCCTCCAGCCACGTCATGGTGATCAGCTCGCGCATGGAGGGCGGCGCGAACGTGGTGTGCGAGGCCCTGCGCATCGGAGTTCCCGTCCTCGCCTCGCGCATCCCGGGCAACGTCGGGCTGCTGGGCGCCGGCTATCGAGGTTATTTTCCCGTCGAGGACCAGCGTGCCCTCGCCCGTTTGATGACCCGCGCTTCGGTCGATCGCGCCTTCTACGGAACCTTGAAGAGCCAGATCGCAAAGCTGCGGCCAATGGTCGCTCCCCGCGCCGAGGCGCGCGCCCTCCTCGCGGTCATCCGAGACGCGATAGCCAGGCGCGGCTGACCTCGGCGATCGCCTCGAAATCTTTGGCGCGGAACGAATGCCCGGCGCCGTCCAACCAGTGCATCTGCCAGGAAAGTCCTTCCAGTGCTTTCTCCATCAGGTCGCGCCGGCAAAGCTCGTCGCGCGTGCCGTTGAAGCAGAGCACCGGCACGCGGATCTTGGGAAGGTGCGCGTCGCGCAGCTTCTCGGGCTTCCCCGCCGGATGCAGCGGATAGGCGAGGAGCAGCAGGCCGTCGCATTCGAAGCCGTCCGCGGCGAGCATCGACGCGGCGCGACCGCCCATGGAGCGTCCGCCGAGGATGAGCTTCCGAGGCTTGAGCTCCTCGCGGGCGCGCGAGGCGACCGCGGCGACCTCCGCCTTCAGTTCCGGCATCGGATCGGGAAGCTTCGAGCCTCTTTCGCGATACGCAAAGTTGAATCGCAGGACATCAAGACCGGCGTCGCCGAGCGCCGCGGCAGCCGCGACCATGCCCCGGTCGTCCTTGTGCCCGCCGGCGCCGTGCGCGCAGACGAACACGTTGCCGCCTGCCTGCACCGCTACATCTTCGGCCGCGCGTGCCGCGGTTGATAGACGCCGAGCTTGCCGCCGCCGGGCAAGGTCATCTGCGTGAGCAGGCCCCAGCCCTGGTCCTTGACCGGGCCGCAGACGATGCGGCGCTTCTTCATGTCGGCGACGAACGTCTTCACGTCGTCGCACAGCAGAAACATCTCGTGCACGCTGTCTTTCTTCCCCTCATGCACCGACACTTCCGCCGGCGGCAGGGCGAAGATCAGGTACCCGCCCTCGTTGACGTGCGGCAGCTTCAGGACGTCGCGCAGGAACGCGTGGTCCGCTTCGGGCTTCTTGCTGGTGATCACGATGTGCGTGCCGGTGATCATGGCGTGCCGAACCTTTCGGCGGCTCGGGCCCGGGCGCGCGCGGCTTCGACCTCGCGGTCGCGCGGCTCGGCGCTGGTCTGCAGAGACTCGAGCAACTTGTGCGCGATCGCGGCTACCTGCTCCACCGCGGCATCGAACGCCGCTTCGTTGGTGTGCGACGGCTTGTGGTAGCCCGAAATCTTGCGCACGAACTGCAGCGACGCCGCCCGGACTTCCTCGCCGGTCGCGGGCGGCTTGAAGTTGAACAGCGTCTTGATGCTTCGGCACATGGCTCAGAATCCGATGGTGATCCCCAGGTTCAGCACGGGGTAATACTTGTACTTGTTCAGCTCGTCCTGGACCCTCTGCTGCTCGGCTCCGACCTGAGCGCATTGCGGAGAACCCGCCGGCTGGCAGCTCAGGCTCACCTGGGGCGATCCCTGGAACATCACGCCGAGGTCGAAGTAGAAGTTGACGCCCTTGGTCCAGACATTGCCATAGCCGACGCCGAGGTACGGCGCGAAGTCCTTGTCGGGCTTTACCGTGCCGGTCAGGGTGGTGCCCGAAAGACTGCCGGAGCCCTGGCCAGTGAGGTCGACCTTGTTGTTGTTGGCGATGAAGCCGGCCGTAAGCCGGAACGGCCCGAGCGGGCTCCAGTCGAGGAAAAGATTCAGGTTCGCGAGCTTCACCTTCGCGTCGTAGTTGACGTCGCTCGTCTCGACGTCGGTGTTGAAGTTCATCCCCGACAGGCCGATGCGCCCGCCGAGCGTGGGCGCAATGCCCCAGCCGAAGTCCGCGCCCAATCCCGTCGTGCCGGCGCGCACGCCGATTCCGGCCGCCTGCGCCGAGCCCGCCGCAACTACAAGCGCCACTACAAGAAGCGATCTGCCGTATTTCATTGCGATCTCCAGATTTGTCCCCTGCGGCATGGATATCAGAACATCCCTGCGCCGTCCATCACCTGCTTGGCTTTTCGGTCTCTCGCCGATCGGAAGGCGCCGGTCTCGGCGGATGCAAGCGGTCTTGCGCGTCTCGGAGCGCCTTGACCGTCTCCGGCGACCTCTCGACCCTGTAATGCTGCCGGATGAGGACCAGGGCGATGGCTACGATCACGAACACAATCAGGCCGGGGACGAGCAAGGAACCTTTCTTGGGTGCGGGATAGCCCAGCACGATCTCGCCACGATCCCGCATCTGCTGCACGACAGCGTCCCGGGTTGCACGAAACGACGACTCGCCAGGCTCCGCACTCTGCGACGAGCTCAGCATGGACTCCGTTTGCGGGTCGTAGGCCGCATAGCCGTGGCGCTCAAAGACGGCGATCGCCCTGAAGGCCTCGCGGAACGCCACCTTGGGATCCGCCGAATAGGAGAAACTCACCGAACCAGTACCGATTCGGACATAGATATACGGCACCGGACATTCCGGATCATCCGTCTCGAACGAGCAGCCATAGGAAAACCCGTTGTCGGAGGGCTCGACGCGCAAGGAAGGGTGCAGTGCGACGAGATCCGCGGCCAGCGCGCTGCGCTTCCTGTCTTCTTCCTCGCTGGGTTCCGCGCGCTCTTCCTCGTCCTTGGCAAGCAACTCCCTTGCTTCCTGCACCGGATCGCCCGCGCCGGCCAACCTCACCAGGTATATGTCGTACGACAGGGCATCCTCTATCTAGCGGCACGCAGACGCTTCACGTAAAAGTGCCGGCGTTCACCCTGCGGAGAACCAGACACTTCGCCGAAGCGCCGATAGCCCTGCTTTTCGTAAAAGCCGGGCGCTTGAAAAGAGTACGTATTCAAGTGGATCAGGCGGCTGCCGCGCCGTCGCGCGCGCTTCTCCGCTTCCTTGAGGAGTCTTCTGCCGAATCCTGCGCCGCGCGTTCGTGCTGACACCCAGAGGAGCTCTATGTAGCTCCCCCGCCAGTACGACTGCAGGATCAGCCCGCCCAGCAGTCGTCCCTTGCCGTCCCGGAGGCTCATCACTGTGCGAGCATAGGAGAGCGGCCCCGCGTGCTCGCGGTTGAACCTCACCAGCCCTTTCCACAACTCGCGCGAAACCGCGGCCGGATTCGACCGCTCGACAACGACCCGG
>DATBSZ010000203.1:0-8625 GCA_036559525.1 Burkholderiales bacterium | reverse complement strand
CGCTCGTCTCCGGCGCGGCGATCCGCTTCGACGGCCAGTTGATGGTCTTCGATCTGAGAAGCAACCAATCGGCTTGCTACGCGTGCCTGTTTCCCGAGGACGCACAAGTCGAGGAAGTCCAGTGCTCGACCATGGGCGTCTTTGCACCCCTTACCGGCGTGATCGGTGCGAGCCAGGCGATGGAAGCGATCAAGCTCATCGCCGGCGTTGGCCAATCATTGAATCTCCAGATCCTGGACGCAAAGAGCGGGGAGTGGCGCAGCGTGCGGGTGAGAAGGGATCCCGGATGCAGCGTCTGCAGCAAGAGACAATCAGGGACAGACCACGTTTTCCGGTAGTCGCTAGGAAGACTCTCAGCCGTGTGCCGCCGGAAATTCCGCCGGCGGGCGCGGCACCCTGGCGAAATGGCTGAGCAGCAGCCAGCCCGGGAACTCGCGCACCAGCGCGGGCACTCCCATCACCTTGATCTTCTTCTGCCGCACCGCCTCCGCGAACGGCAGATCGCCGAGCCAGACATTCGCCATCGCGGCGAGATCGGCGTCGACGTAGACATCGACCTCGAAGCCGGGATCGCTGAGGCAGACGTCGGAGCCCGAGTGCTCGAGGATCAGCCAGCACTTCTTCAGCATGCTGCGGCCGGCAGGAACGCCGCGGAACTCGAATTGGACCACGACGCGCCTCGGCGGCAGGCGCTCGAGCGCCACGCGGCGGCGGATGTTCCACATCAGGAGGCTTGAGTCGAGGTTCTCGGGATTCACGCGGATCGTCCAGCGCTGTTTCCAGGTGCCGAGCGCATCGACGGCGGCGCGGAATTCCTTGCCCGACGCGGTAAGGTGATAATCGCGCGGCTTTCCCTTCTGCTGCGGCGTGCTGCGGATCACCCCCGCCGCCTCGAGCTCGCGCAGCCGGCGCGCGAGCAGCGGGCGCGAGATGAGCGGGATGCAGCGGTGGATCTCGTTGAAGCGGTGGCTGCCCGCGAACAGCTCGCGCAGGATGATCGGCGTCCAGCGCTCCGCGAAGACCTCGCACGCCACCGCGATCGGGCAGAACTGGCCGAATCCCGCCATGGCGCAAACATTAGCGGCGCGCCCGGCCCGGGACAAGTTCATTTTCTACACTAGTCGCGGCCGCGCGCGGTCGGGCATCTTGGCGGGGCCCTTTAGACCACCCTCGGGAGGCCCCATGACCAAACTGCGGACCAACCTGCGCCGCCTGCTTCTCGCCGCCCTGCTGCTCGTGCCGGCGAGCTCCTTCGCCGATGCAGTCCTCGACTGGAACGAGGCGGGCCTCGCCGCCGTCCTCGCCGCGCGCCAGAGCCCGGCCGAGGGCGCGCGGACGATGACGATGATGCACGTCGCGATGTTCAACGCGGTCAACGCGATCGAGCGCCGCTATGCGAACTACGGCTTCGAGAACCGCCCCGGCTCCGGCGCGTCGGCAGGCGCGGCAGCCGCTGCCGCGGCGCGTACCGTGCTCGTCGGCCTCTTCCCCGACCAGCGCGAAGCGCTGGAGAAGACCTACGCGGCGTCGCTGCAGAAGCTCTCTGGCGAGCGCGGCCTCGAGCCCGGCGTCGCGCTCGGCGAGCTCTCCGGCAGGGACTGCCTCGCCATGCGCACCAAGGACGGCGTCGGCCTGGCGAACGTCTACCGTCCCATCACCACGGCCGGGACCTACATCCCGACGGCCGTCACCGCGAGCCACGACTGGCGCGAGGTGAAGCCCTGGGTGATGAAAAGCCCGTCGCAGTTCCGGCCCGAGCCGCCGCCGGCGCTGACGAGCGCCACCTGGACGCGGGACTACAACGAGATCAAGGAAATCGGCGCGCGCAACAGCACGAAGCGCACACCCGAGCAGACCGAAGTCGCGCGCTTCTGGACCGCGACCGGCGTGGTGACCTGGAACCCGATCGTGCGCTCGCTCGCGACGGCGAAGCCGCGCAGCCTGGTCGACAACGCTCGCCTCTTCGCGCTCGTCAACATGGCCGCCACCGACTCTTTCGTCGCAGTGTTCGAGGCCAAGTACGCGCACAACTTCTGGCGCCCGATCACCGCGATCCGCAACGGCGACATCGACGGCAACGACGCCACCGCACGCGATCCGGCATGGCTGCCGCTCGTGGAGACGCCGATGCATCCCGAGTACCCCTGCGCGCATTGCATCAGCTCCGGGGCAGTGGGCGCGGTGCTCGAATCCGAGTTCGGCACCGGCCGCCTCGGCCCGATAGCCATGACCAGCCCGACCGCGCCCGGCGTCACGCGCCGCTTCGAGCGGATCGCCGACTACGTGAAGGAAGTCGACAACGCCCGCATCTGGGGCGGCATCCACTACCGCAACTCGGCCGAAGTCGGCGAGCGCATGGGACGCGAGATCGGCCGCCTCGTGGCCACGAGCGTCATGCTCCCCGCCCACTAGGTCAGGTCAATAGATAACGTCTTTGCGCTGAGAAGCTTTCGGTAGGTTTTTTCGCGAAGCCGCTCTTCGCGTACTGGTGAAGGCAGCCGAGCGAGTAGCGCAGCAGCGCGCCGGCGCGGCCCGGCGCGTCGCCGTCGGACGCGACGCGCAGCGACTGCTTGAGGGTCGACTCGAAGCGCTCGAAAAACTGGTTGATGCGCGCCTGCAGGCGCTCGTGCTCGCCCACCAGCGCATCGCCGGTCATCACGCGCACCATGCCCGGGTTCTTCTCGGCGAAGGCGAGCAGCATCTCGACGAGCTTCTCGCATTGCCGGCGGCCGTCGGCCTCGTCCTCGGTGATCTTGTTGGCCAGCGTGAACACCGAGTTCTCGATGAACTCGATCAGGCCTTCGTACATCTGGGCTTTCGAGGCGAAGTGGCGATAGAGCGCGGCCTCGGAGACGCTGAGCTTCCCGGCGAGCGCGGCGGTCGTGATGCGCTCCCACTTCGGCGCCTCCAGCATCCCTGCCAGGGCCTTGAGGATCTCGAGTCTGCGTTCGCCTTTGACCCGCGGCATCAAGGCCGGATTCTACTTGGCAGTTCGGTCACCGAGGAAATTCGAAGGTCCACGTAGGGTACGCGCCGGCCGACGGGGCTTACCCAAACCGTTGACATGCCAAGGCGATGCGCGGTGCGCAGGTTGTCGAGGATGTCGTCGATGAGCGCGCAGCGGTGCGGGTCGAGGTCGTGCTTGCGCAACAGACGGTGGAAGCCCCACGCGTGCGGCTTGCCGCGGTACCCCGTGTCCTCGATCGTGTAAACGGCGTCGAAATAGCGCTCGAGGCCGATGGCGCGCAGCACCTCCTCGACGTAGTGCCGCGGCGCGTTGGAGAACACGAGCTTCCTCCCGCCGAGCCGCAGCAGGGCGTGCTTGAGGGCGTTCTCGCGAACCACCATGTCGGCGAGCTCGGGGAAGACGTGGGTTTCGGCCAGGAAATGCTTCGGGTCGGTGCCATGGTGGCGCACCAGCCCCCTGAGCGTGGTGCCGTAGCGCTGCCAGAAGTCGCGGCGCATGCGGCTCGCGCCCTCGTCGTCGACGCCGAACTGCTTTTTCAGAAAATCCTGGATCTGGGCGTGCATCGACGGAAAAATATGCACCCGCGCGTCGTGCAGGGTGTTGTCGAGGTCGAAGATCCACACCCGCCGCGAGGGCGGCAACCTCGAGATACGCACGCCTAGCTTCCCAGGCTATTTGCTTCTGATGAGGGTGCCGACGCCCTGATCGGTGAGGACTTCCAGCAGGACGGCATGGGGAACACGCCCGTCGATGATGTGCACGCTCTTCACGCCGCTGCGCGCGGCGTCGAGCGCCGAGCCGATTTTCGGCAGCATGCCGCCCGAGATCACACCCTTCGCCACCAGGTCGTCGATTTTCTTGGGCGTGAGGCCGGTGAGGAGCTTGCCGTTCTTGTCGAGGACGCCCGGGGTATTGGTGAGGACCACCAGCTTCTCGGCGCGCAGGATCTCGGCGAGCTTGCCGGCGACGAGGTCGGCGTTGATGTTGTAGGTGGTGCCGTCGCGGCCGGTGCCGATCGGCGCGACCACCGGGATGAAACCGCCGGCTTCCAGGGCCTTGATCACCGCCGGGTCGATCGATTCGACCTCGCCGACCTGGCCGAGGTCGACCGTGCCGTTCTCCTTGGAAGGCGGCAGCGTCATCTTGCGCGCGTGGATGAAGGCGCCGTCCTGGCCGGTGAGCCCGACTGCCTTGCCGCCCGCCTGGTTGATGAGCTCGACGACCTCCTTGTTCACCTGGCCGCCGAGCACCATTTCCACCACGTCCATGGTCTCGGCGTCGGTGACGCGCATTCCCTGGACGAACTCGCCCTTCTTGCCCAGCCTGGCGAGCAGCTGCTCGATCTGCGGCCCGCCGCCATGCACCACCACCGGGTTCATGCCGACGAGCTTGAGCAGCACCACGTCGCGCGCGAAGGAGCTCTTCAGGACGTCGTCGGTCATGGCGTTGCCGCCGAACTTGACGACGATGGTCTTGCCGTGGAACTGCTGGATGTAGGGCAGCGCCTCGGCGAGGATGCGCGCCTTCTCCGCAGCTTCCGGAGAATGAGCGGGAGAAGAAATGAGGGGGGCGTTCATCGCGCCCCCCGATACTACCGAAAAACCTACTGGATCGTGACTTGCTTGCGCGCGGCTGCGGCTTTCTTGGGCAGCGTCAGCTCGAGCACGCCGTCGCGAAACTTGGCTTCGGCCTTGGCCTCGTCCACTTCCTGCGGCAGGCTGAAGCTGCGCGACACCTTGCCGAACGTGCGCTCGGCATGCAGCACGCGCTCGTCCTGCGTCACTTCCTTCTCGCGCTTCACTTCGGCGCTGAGGGTGACGTCGGCGCCGTCGATGGTGACCTGGATGTCGTCCTTCTTCACCCCGGCCAGCTCGGCGGTGACGGTGTAGGCGCCGTTCTTCTCGGCGACGTCCACCTTCATGCGCGGCAGCGCGCCATTGATACGGCCGTCGTAGGCAACCGGGCGCACCAGAAAGCCTTTGAACAGGTCATCGACCAGTTCGCCGAAGTAGTCACCGCGCGGATCGAACCGAGTTACGTTTGCCATTTGCGTCTCCTTTTCCTGAGGCAGTACCGGGAAGGTAGGGTCTGCCAGCGGGGTTTCAAGCCCCTTGTAAAATCGAAAATCGCCCCTATGGACGACTTTCGTTCCCGCGTCGAACGCGAGCGCAGCTACCTGCTGCGGTATGCCGCCCTGCAGCTGCGCGACCCGCACGCCGCCGAGGACGCGGTGCAGGAGACTCTGCTCGCGGCGCTCGCGGGCGAGGCCACGTTCCAGGGGCGCGCGAACCTGCGCACCTGGCTCACCGGGATCCTCAAGCACAAGATCATCGACGCCATCCGCCGGGCGAGCCGCGAAGCGCCTTCGGCTTCCGAAGACGAATTCGAGGCTTTGTTCGACGAGCGCGGCCACTGGGTGGAAATGCCCGCCGCCTGGACCGACCCCGACGCCTCGCTCGAGCAGAAGCGCTTTTTCGCCGCGCTCGAGACGTGCCTGCAGCGCCTGCCGCAAAAGATCTCGCAGGCATTCATGATGCGCGAGCACCTGGGGCTCGACACCGGCGAGATCTGTAAGGAACTCGCCATCACCCCGACGCACTGCTGGGTGCTGCTCTATCGCGC
Organism: Burkholderiales bacterium; assembly: GCA_036559525.1. Taxonomy (GTDB): domain Bacteria; phylum Pseudomonadota; class Gammaproteobacteria; order Burkholderiales; family SG8-39; genus SCGC-AG-212-J23. The sequence continues at coordinate 3,035 of DATBSZ010000203.1, read as the reverse complement.
GCGCATGGCGCTGCGCGAATGCCTGGAAAAGGACTGGTTCGGAAAGACTAAATGATGCTGTCGTGCAAAGAGGCAACGCGCCTCGTGTCCCAAGGCCTCGACCGCCGGCTGCCCTTCGGCCGGCGCGTCGCGCTGCGCGTGCACCTGGCGATCTGCGACGGCTGCACCAATTTCAAGAAGCAGACCGAGTTTCTCCGCAGGGCCGTAGCCCGCCTTGGAAACCCCGCCGCAGAACCCTGACCGTTGCGCCCGCTGCGGGGCGCAGTTCCGCTGCGGTGCGAAGAACCGCGATGCCGAGTGCTGGTGCGCGGGGCTGCCGCCGCTCGAGCCGGTGCAGGGGCGCTTGTGCCTCTGCCGCCCTTGCCTGGAAGCGGAGCTTAGAGAACGAACCTAGCCAGGTCCTCGTTCTTCGCGAGCTCCGCGAGGCGCGCATCGACATAGGCGGAGTCGATCGTCACCGTCCCCGTGCCGCGCTTGCCGGCCTCGAACGAAATCTCCTCGAGCAGCTTCTCGAGCACGGTGTAGAGCCGCCGCGCGCCGATGTTCTCGGTCTTCTCGTTCACCTCGAAGGCGAGCTCGGCGATGCGCCGGATCGCCCCGGGGCGGAAGTCGAGGGTCACGCCCTCGGTGCCCAGCAGCGACTGGTACTGCTTGACCTGGCTCGCGTCGGTCGCAACCAGGATGCGCTCGAAGTCGTCGACCGAGAGCGAGTCGAGCTCGACGCGGATCGGGAAACGCCCCTGCAGCTCCGGGATCAGGTCGGAGGGCTTGGCCATGTGGAACGCACCCGAGGCGATGAACAAAATGTGATCGGTCTTCACCATGCCGTAGCGCGTCGAGACGGTCGTGCCTTCGACCAGCGGCAGGAGATCCCTCTGAACGCCCTGGCGCGAGACGTCGGCGCCCTGCAGCTCGCCGCGGCTGGTGATCTTGTCGATCTCGTCGAGGAACACGATGCCGTTCTGCTCGGCGTTGGCCAGCGCGCGCGTCTTCAGCTCGTCGTCGTTCACCAGGCGCGCCGCCTCCTCGTCGGTGACGATCTGCACGGCCTCGCGGATCCTCATGCGCCGCAGGCGCCGCCGGCCGCCGCCCAGGCCCGAGAGCATGCCCTGGATCTGCGTGGTGAGCTCCTCCATGCCCGGGGGCGCAAGGATCTCCATCTGCGGCTGGCTCGCCGCGACCTCGATGTCGATCTCGCGATCGTCGAGCTCGCCCTCGCGGAGCTTCTTGCGGAAATTCTGGCGCGTGGCATTGTCCGGGTCGCCCGCGGGCTTGAGGCCGACGAGGACGTCGAGAATCCTCTCCTCGGCGGCGTCCTGCGCGCGCGTGCGCACGCGGCGCATCGCCTGCTCGCGCGTCTGCTTGACGCTGATCTCGACCAGATCGCGCACGATGGTGTCGACGTCGCGCCCGACGTAGCCCACCTCGGTGAACTTGGTCGCCTCCACCTTGATGAACGGCGCGTCGGCGAGGCGTGCCAGGCGGCGCGCGATCTCGGTCTTGCCGACGCCGGTCGGCCCGATCATCAGGATGTTCTTGGGCGTGATCTCGGTGCGCATCGGCTCCGCGACCTGCTGGCGCCGCCAGCGGTTGCGCAGCGCGATCGCGACCGCACGCTTCGCCTTCCCCTGCCCGACGATGTACTTGTCGAGCTCGTGGACAATCTCGGGAGGCGTCATGCCTTGTATGCCGTCGTTTGGCTTCATTCCAGCACCTCGATGCTGCGCTGCTGGTTCGTGTAGATGCAGATGTCGCCCGCGATCGCCAGCGCCTTGTCCACGATTTCTCGAGGGGTGGCTTGGGTGTTCTCGAGCAAAGCCCGCGCTGCCGCCTGCGCATACGGCCCGCCAGAGCCGATCGCCAGAATCCCGTGCTCGGGCTCGAGCACGTCGCCCGCGCCGGTGATGATGAGCGAGCGCTCCTTGTCGGCGACCGCGAGCATCGCCTCCAGGCGCCGCAGCACGCGGTCGGTACGCCAGTCCTTCGCCAGCTCGACCGCCGAGCGCATCAGGTTCCCCTGGTGCTTGTCGAGCTTGGACTCGAAGCGCTCGAACAGCGTGAAGGCGTCGGCGGTGCCGCCGGCGAAGCCGGCGAGGATGCGGTCCTGGTAGAGCCGGCGCACCTTGCGCGCGCCGCCCTTCAGCACGACCTGGCCGAGCGTCACCTGGCCGTCGCCGCCGAGCGCGACGGCTGCGCCGCGTCGAACGGAAAGAATCGTGGTGCCGTGGAACTGTTCCATGAGGTGAAATTCGGGAAACGGAAGGCAAAGATGAGGCCGGCGCGGCCGGATTGCAATACTAATCAGATTCGGCGGGTCAGGAACAGCGCGGTGCCCAGCGCGGTCAGCGTGCACACCACGAGCGGGCCGGTCGGCAGATCCGTCACCGCGGACAATCCGAGTCCCGCGGCATAGCCCAGCGCGCCCAGCACGTAGCACGCCGTCAGCCGGCCTCGCCGCAGCTGAAGCGTGGCGAGCGCCGGCACGATCAGCGTGGCGAAGACGAGATAGATGCCGACGAGCTGTACGGACACCGTCACGGCGCAAGCGAACAGCAGGTAGAAGCCCGTGCGGCTCCTCCACAAGAACGTGAGCGCAAGGATCGCCGCCGAGACCACCGCCAGGATCGGCAGCTCGCCCGGTTTCACCCAGAGGATCTGGCCGACCAGGAGGTCCTTGAGATGCTCGGCGCCATGCGGGTTGGCGGCGAGCAGGAGGATCGCGGCGTTCGCGGCAAGAACGAAAGCGACGCCGATGATCGCCTCCTGCACTTGCGGCCAGAGGCGCTCGGTGAGATTGAGCAGCAACGCGCCGGCGAGTGCGGCGCCGAGCGCGAATACCTGCACCGCCGGCCCGTGGTGCTCGAAGCCGAGCCAGTCGCCGAGGATCACGCCGAGCCCGGCAAACTGCGCCACCGCGAGATCGATGAACACGATGCCGCGATTCAGCACCTGGATGCCGAGCGGCACGTGGGTCGCGGTGACGAGGAGCCCCGCGACCAGCGCCGGCCAGAAGATCGCGAGGTCCTGGATCATCG
>DATBSZ010000202.1:0-2689 GCA_036559525.1 Burkholderiales bacterium | reverse complement strand
ACGCTCCCGCTCGCGCGACGCAAGCGGCTGCTCGAGCTCGCGGTACGCCATGACGTCCTCATCATCGAGGACGACGCCTACGGCGACGTGCGCTTCGACGGCGAGGAGGTGCCGGCGCTCGCCGCGCTCGCGCGCGACGCGGGCGCCGAGGACCGGCTGGTCCACCTGTCCACGCTGTCGAAGATCGTCGCGCCGGGGCTGCGCGTCGGCTGGATGGTGGCGCCGCCCGAGATCCTGCAGCGCTGCGTGATCGCCAAGCAGACCGTCGACCTGTCGACCTCGCCGTGGATCCAGGGGGCGGCGGCCCACTACCTGAAATCCGGCCAGCTCGCCCGCCACCTGCCGCGCATCGTCGCCGGCTACCGCGAGCAGGCGCACGCCATGACGCAGGCGCTGCGCGAGCGGCTTGCAGGAAAATTCATGTTCGGCGCCCCCCAGGGCGGGATGTTCGTCTGGGGGTTCCTGCCCAACGGTGTGGACGCCGCGGCGCTGCTGCGCCACGCGATCGAGGAGAAGGTGATGTACGTGCCGGGCGCGCCGTTCTACGCAGAAGCGGCGAACCCGCAGAGCGTGCGCCTGTGCTTCTCGATGTCGACCCCCGAGCGCATCCGCACCGGCGTGGAGCGGCTCGGCAGGGCGTTTCAGCGGTACGATACGATTTCCAGGGAGGAGAAACCATGATCAAGTTTGTCGTCAACGGCACGGAAGCCTATTCCGAGCAGCCCGGCGATACCCCGCTGCTGTGGGTGCTGCGCGACGAGCTCGGGCTCACCGGCACCAAGTTCGGCTGCGGCGTCGCGCAGTGCGGCGCCTGCACGGTTCACGTCAACGGGCAATCCGCGCGCGCGTGTGTCACGCCGGTTTCCGCGGTCGCCGGAAAGAAAGTCACCACGATCGAAGGCCTGTCCCCCGTGGGCGACCATCCTTTGCAGAAGGCGTGGATCGCCGAGCAGGTGCCGCAGTGCGGCTACTGCCAGTCCGGGCAGATCATGCAGGCGGCGGTGCTGCTCGCCAAGAACAAGAACCCCTCGCGCGAGCAGATCGTGACCCACATGAACGGCAACCTGTGCCGTTGCGGCACCTACAACGGCATCGTGCGCGCGATCCAGCGCGCCTCGAAGGAGGCCTAGCCATGATCGGCATGAACGACTTCGAGCTGCTCGAGTTCAAGATCAGCCGGCGCGCCTTCATGGGCGGCAGTGCCGGCTTGGCTTTTGCATTTACTCTAGGTGTTGGGAAAGAAGCAAAAGCGCAAACACCGGGCACCCTCAACGCGTACGTTTCCATCGCGCCCGACGGCACGATCACCATCCAGCAGCCGGTGGCGGAGATGGGGCAGGGCATCTCGACCGGCCTGCCGCTCATCGTGGCCGAGGAGCTCGACGCCGACTGGAGCAAGGTGAAGGTGGTGCAGTCGCCGATCGCGCCGGCCTACCACCACCCGATCTTCAAGGCGCAGTACGTGGTGGCGAGCATTTCGACGCTCGGCTATTGGACGCCGATGCGCATGGCGGGCGCGCAGGCGCGGCGCGTGCTTGTCGACGCCGCCGCGACGAAGTGGGGCGTTCCCGCGGCCGAGTGCGTCACCGAGCCGAGCACCGTCGTGCACCAGCCGAGCGGCCGGAAGATGAGCTACGGCGAGATCGCGTCCTTCGCCACTCCGCCGGCGACGCCGCCGGCAATCGACGCCACCAAGGACCTGAAAAAACCGGGCGACTATCGGCTGCTCGGCAAGGGCGTGCCGCGCGTCGACGTGCCGGCGAAAGCGACGGGTGCGGCGAAATACGGCATCGACGCCCGCGTTCCCGGCATGGCGTACGCCACCTTCGTGCGCTCGCCCGTCCGCGGCAGCGGCCCCGCGTCGTCGAACGCTGCCGACGTGAAGAAGCAGCCGGGCATCGTCGACGTGGTGACGCTCGATCACGGCGTCGCGGTCGTTGGCGAGACCTTCGCGGCGGTGAGCAAGGCGCGCAAGCAGCTCAAGGTCACCTGGCGCAGCGGCCAGCCGGGCGATGCGATCAACACCGACAAGGATCTCGAGACTTACCTCGGCGACGGCCGCGATCCCAAGCGCGTCGGCGTCGAATGGAAGTCGAAGGGCGACCCGGCGAAGGCGATCGGCGGCGCGGCGCGCACCGTGAGCCGCGAGTACCTCAGCGATCACGTCTACCACGCGCAGATGGAGCCGATGAACGCCACCGCCGACGTGCGGCGCGACGGCATCGACATCTGGGCCGGCACGCAGGCCCCCACGCGCACGACCCTCGACGTGGCGAAGGCCCTCGGCACCACGCCGGACATGGTGCGCGTGCACCAGCAGTACCTCGGTGGGGGCTTCGGCCGACGCGCGACCGTCGAAGCCTCGGTCGACGCTGCGCTCATCTCGAAGGCGGTGAACCGGCCGGTGAAGCTGATCCTGAGCCGCGAGGACGACCTCCAGGCGGGCACTTTCCGCCCGATGACCTCGCAGCGGCTCGACGTCGGCGTCGACGCGGCCGGCAAGATCGTCGCCTGGCAGCACCGCGTGGTCGGCGAGCCGGTGGGCGACTTCGTCTATCACCCGGGTTACAACAAGGCGGCGAAGGACCGCGACACCATCTTCATGATGGGCGCCGAGCTTCCCTACTACAACAAGGTCGACCACTGGCGCTCCGAGCACCTGATGGCGCCCGAGCGCACGCGCGTCGCG
>DATBSZ010000201.1:0-4765 GCA_036559525.1 Burkholderiales bacterium | reverse complement strand
CTTGGCAGCGGTGAACACCACGCCCACTTTGACGGCCGCGCGGTACTGCATCGGCTTGCCGTCGGGCTTGTTCGGGACGCCGGCGGTGGCGATCAGCTTCTCGTAGTTGGTCTTCGCCTGCGCCCGCTCTTCGGGCTTGAGCTTGTCGTTGTTCATGTCATCGAGCCACTTCGCGGCGATCGAGATCGTCGCGTTGTGCGTCATGATGATCGTCTTGTTGTGGAAGTTGACGTTGTTGTCGGGGTCCTTCCAGTTGATGGCGGAGGGCGGCGTGCAGCCCTTGCCGATGGTCTCGGTGTAGTCGCGCACCGCGTTGATCAGGCCGGCGCGCGTGTCCTTGCCGAGGTTGAGCTTGCCGTCGTCGTTCACCAGTCTTACGTTGTAGCCGTCCATGTAGGTAAGGAACGAGTAGAACGAGTCGGAGGAGTCCACGCCCATCGGGCTGCCCACCGAGTAGACGCGCTTGCCGGTCTTCTTGCGGTAGCCCTCCTGCACCTTGGTGCACCAGAAGTCGAAGTACGCCTTCCACGTCTTCGGGATGTCCGACTCCTTGTAGCCCGCGTCGGCCAGCATGTCCTTCCAGTACTGGATATGCATGGTCTGGCGCTTGACAGGGAAGGCGTAGTACGCGCGCTTCTTCTCCTTGTCGTTGTACATGAAGGTGGTCTCGATGGTGTTCGGCAGGAACTTGCCCTTCATCGGGTTGATGATGTCGGACACGTCCTCTAGGCGCCCCTCGAAGGCCCACTTGCCGGCGACCTGGAAGTCGAACACGTCGCCGTACACCATGTCGGGCGGCGTGCCGGCGTCGAGCGCGGCGACCGTCTTCGGGATCATCTCCTGCGGCGCGTAGCGCGACAGCTCGACCTTCACGCCGGTCTTCTTCTGGAACTTGTCGACCAGCTCGTCGACCGCCTTGTCCTCGGCGGGATAGAACCCCTTCTGGAAGTACACCACGATGGTTTCCTGCGCTGCGGCAGGCGCCGCGAGCGCGGCGAACAGCAGAACAGCGATCAGCTTTCGAAATGACACGGGAAGGCCTCCTCTAGGTACCCGCTTGTATGATAACTGACAAAGTAACTGGAAGGTTACCTACAGAATTCGGGGCCAGGGTGCGAATTCGTTTGTGCGTACGCGCAAACCGAATTCGCACCCTGACCCCGAATTCTATTTCTTCCTGCGGAACGCCTCGAACTCCGCCTTCGTCTCGGCATTAGGCGGGTAGAGCCCGAAGATCGAGCGCCCTTCCTTCACCCGGGCCTCTACCCAGTCCTCGAACTCGGTTTGCGCCTCGGCTTCCTTCGCCACCTCTTCGGCCATGCTTGCCGGGATGACGACCACGCCCTCGGCGTCGCCGACCACCACGTCGCCGGGATAGACCGCGACGCCGCCGCAGCCGATCGGCACCTGGCTCTCCACCGCGTGGTGCCGAACCAGGTTTAGCGGGGCCGAGCGCGCGCCGCAATACGCCGGCCACGCCAGCCTCTCGATCGTCGGCGAGTCGCGCAGGCCGCCGTCGGTCACCACGCCCGACACGCCGCGCACCATGAGCCGCGTCATCAGGATGTCGCCGCCGGTGGCCGCGCTCGCATCGCGCCGCGCGTCCATCACCAGCACGCTCCCCGCCGGGCACGCCTCGATCGCCTCGCGCTGCGGATGCCCGCGCCCCTCGAAGGCGCCGAGCTGGTCGACGTCCTCGCGCGCCGGGATGTAGCGCAGGGTGTAGGCCTCGCCGACCATCCGCGGGGCGTCCCTGTTCAGAAGAAAAATCCCCTGGATGAAGACGTTGCGCAGGCCGCGCTTGAAAAGCACGGTGGTCAGCGTCGCAGTGGAGGTCTTTTTCAAAGCCTCGCGGCTATAAGATGAAAGCATGGCGGATGTGGAGCGCGAAGGTCCGGTCGCCCGAATCTTCCTCAACCGGCCGGAAAAAGCAAACGCTTTGAATTCCGCAGCTTTGCGGGAATTGGCGAGCAGCCTCGAATCGCTCGCCCCGGACGAGTCCCTCAGGGTGGTGGTGCTCGCCGGGCGCGGCAAGACGTTCTGCGGCGGCGCCGACGTGCACGAGTTGAAAGCCCTGACCGCCGCCACCGCGGGCGCGTTCGTCGAAAAGATCCACAACGTTTGCGCCGCGATCCGCGAGCTGCCGGTTCCCGTGGTGGCCCGGCTGCACGGTGCGGTGATCGGCGCAGGCCTGGAGATCGCCGCGGCCTGCGATTTGCGCGTCGCCGCAGAGGGCACGAAATTCGCCATGCCGGAGGTCAGGCTCGGCATCCCGTCGGTGGTCGAGGCCGCGCTCCTGCCGCGGCTGATGGGCTCCGGGCGCGCAGCGTGGCTGGTGCTGACCGGCGAAGCGATCGACGCGCGCCGAGCGCTGGAATGGGGGCTTATCGAAGAGATCGGCGACGGGGAACAGTTGTTGCAGCGCCTGCGGGCCGGCGATCGCGAGGCGTTGCGCATGCAGAAGCAGCTCCTGCACCTCTGGGACGAGGCGTCCCTTGCCACGTCCGTGGCGGCGAGCATCGAGCGCTTTGCGCAGGTCCACCGTAGATAAAGGCGCCCGGTTGTAGTATCGTTCCAACTGGTTGTCTAGTTGGAGCGTCTCCGTATGACCAAGGTCGGATCCTTTGAAGCGAAAACCAAGCTCGCCGAGCTGCTCGACAAGGTCGAGGCTGGGGAAACCGTGACGATCACGCGGCGAGGCGTCGCGGTAGCGCAGCTCGTGCCGGTCAAAGCGGTCGACGAACGGACGCGGCAGCGAGCGCTGATCGAGGAAATCAAGCGCTGGCGGGTCGGCAAAGACCGCGGCGCGAAGCCGGGATCGACAATCCCGGAGCTCATCAAGGCGGGCAGGCGCTACTGATGCCGGCGGTGCTCGACGCGTCCGTCACGCTGCCGTGGTTCCTGCAGGATGAGCGCACTGCGTTCACGGATTCGGTGTTCGCGGCGCTCGGCCGGGACGAGTTCTGGGTGCCGGCCGTGTGGCGGCTCGAGTTCCCCAATGCGCTGCTCGCGGCAGAGCGCAAGCGCCGGATAGACCGGCAGACGCGCATCGAGGCGCTCGAGTTTGCGAGCGGGCTGGCGCTGCGCGTCGACCCTGCGCCGATCGACATGCGATCGATCAGCGCGATCGCCGAGCGGCATGGCTTGAGCACCTACGACGCCGCTTACCTCGAGCTCGCCGCGCGCCAGGGCATCGGCCTGATTACGCTGGACCGCGCGCTGGCGGATGCGGCAGCGGCCGCCGGCATCGCGGTGCAGTCGCCGGGCCGGTCGACGGCGGCGCAAACGCGCCGCCGCTACGCGGCGCAGGCAGCGTGAACCGCCGCGGACTACAATATGTTGTGGACGGCTAGATAAACTGAACTAAATCTATGGCTAAGCCGCAGGTCTACGACGCATCGGCGATCCAGGCGCTCAAGGGCCTCGAGCCGGTGCGGCGCATGCCGGGGATGTACACCCACACCGTGCATCCCCTGCACGTCGTGCAGGAAGCGATCGACAACGCGGTCGACGAGGCGCTCGCCGGCTTCGGCAAGCGCATCACGGTGAGCGTCCTCAAGGACGGCTCGGTCCAGGTCGAGGACGAGGGCCGCGGCGTGCCGGTCGACATGCACCCGGTCGAGAAGAAGCCCGCGGTCGAGGTCGCGTTCACCATGCTGCACGCCGGCGGCAAGTTCTCGCGCTCGGGCGACGGGGTCTACCACATCTCCGGCGGACTGCACGGCGTCGGCGTCGCGGTGTCGAACGCGCTGTCGAAGCGCTGTGAAGTGACGGTGTTCAGGGACGGGCAGAAGCACACGATCGTTTTCGAAGGGGGAGAACTCAAATCCCGTCTTAAGAGCGAAAAAATCAAAGAGCGGAAAACCGGCACCATCGTGCGCCTCTGGCCCGATCCCAAGTACTTCGACTCGCCGAATATCCCGATGAACGAGCTCGAACATCTCGTCCGGTCGAAAGCGTATCTCCTGCCCGGCCTGACGATGGCGCTCGAGGTCGAGGGCAAGCAGACCCGGCTGTGGAAGTACGAGCGCGGCATGGCGCAGTATTTCGACTTCATGCTCGACGGGCGCGAGCTGGTGGCCCCGCTTTTTACGGGAGAGAAGTTTTTTGATGAAAAGGCAACAAAGGACATAACGGACATCGAGCCCGGAGAGGGCGCCTCGTGGGCGATCGGCTGGGTCGCCGAGGGCGACATCTTCGCCGACAGCCACGTCAACCTGATCCCGACGCGCTCGGGCGGCACGCACGAGGCCGGCTTCCGCGCCGGCATCTTCGAGGCGCTCGGCGCGTTCATGGATGCGCGCGCCCTCGCGCCCAAGGGGGTGAAGCTGATCCCCGACGATCTCTGGCAGCGCGCCTGCTTCACGCTCTCCGCGCGCATCGTGCGCACGCAGTTCCACGGCCAGACCAAGGAAAAGCTCACCACGCGCCACGCCGCGCGCCTGCTCGAGATGTGCGTGCGCGACGCGTTCGAGCTGTGGCTGAACGAGCACGTCGACGAAGGCAAGAAGATCGTGGCGCTCGCGATCGAGCAGGCGATGGAGCGCCTCGCCAAGGGCAAGAAGGTCGAGCGCAAGAAGTCGAGCGGCATCGCCACGCTGCCGGGCAAGCTGGTGGATTGCGCCTCGGGCGATATTCAGCGCAACGAATTGTTCCTGGTGGAAGGCGACTCCGCCGGCGGCTCGGCCAAAGAGGCGCGCGACAAAGAGACGCAGGCGCTGCTTCCGCTGCGCGGCAAGGTGCTGAACACCATGTCGAAGGACAG
>DATBSZ010000200.1:0-15357 GCA_036559525.1 Burkholderiales bacterium | reverse complement strand
CCCGAGTAGTCGAACTCGCACGCCTGGCCGATCACGATCGGCCCCGCGCCGATGATCAGGATGCTTTTCAGGTCGGTCCGCTTAGGCACGCTCGTCCATCATCTTGGCGAAGCGGTCGAACAGATACCCGATGTCGTGCGGACCCGGGCTCGCCTCCGGATGTCCTTGAAAACAAAAGGCCGGCCGATCAGTGCGCGTCAGCCCCTGGAGGGAACCGTCGAACAGAGACACGTGGGTGGGTCTCAGATTCGAAGGCAAAGAGGAAGGATCGACGGCAAAGCCGTGGTTCTGGCTGGTGATCACGACGCGGCCGGAATCGAGGTCCTTCACCGGATGGTTCGCGCCGTGGTGGCCGAACTTCATCTTGAGCGTCTTCGCGCCCGAGGCGAGCCCCATGAGCTGGTGGCCGAGGCAGATGCCGAACACCGGGATCCGGGTCGCATCGAGGATCTCGCCGATCGCCTCGATCGCGTAGTCGCAGGGCTCGGGATCGCCCGGGCCGTTGGCGAGGAATACGCCGTCGGGCTTCATCCGCAGGACTTCCCGGGCCGGGAACTGGGCGGGGACCACGGTGACCCGCGCCCCGCGATCGACGATCATGCGCAGGATGTTGCGCTTGATGCCGTAGTCGTACGCGACCACATGCGACCGCGGGTTCTCGGCATTGCGGTACCCCGAGCCACCGTCTTTCCCCCACCTCCAACTTCCCTCGGTCCAGGCGTACGGCTCGTCGGTCGTCACCACCTTGGCGAGGTCCATCCCGGCGAGGCCCGGAAACCTTCTCGCCTCGTCGAGCGCTTTTGCCTCGTCCACGATGCCCCCCATCAAGCAGCCGTTTTGCGCGCCCTTCTCGCGGAGGATGCGCGTCAGCTTGCGGGTATCGATCTCGGCGATGCCGACCACGTTGTTTTTGTTCAGGTAGGAGCTCAAGTCGCCTTGCGAGCGCCAGCTCGAGTGAAGCCGGGGCAGGTCGCGCACCACCAGCCCCTCGGCATAGGTGCGGCGCGATTCCTGGTCTTCCTCGTTGACCCCGGTATTGCCGATGTGCGGATAGGTCAGCGTCACGATCTGCCGGCAATAGGACGGGTCGGTGAGGATCTCCTGGTATCCCGTGATGGCGGTGTTGAACACCACCTCGCCCACCGCGGTGCCGCGCGCGCCGATCGAGCGCCCGCGAAAGGCCGTCCCGTCGGCAAGGACCAGCGCGGCAGGTTCGAAGTTAGCCATTTTTGAAGCGCATGCGAAAAGCGGGAAAGGCATTTGCCCTTCCCGCTTCATTGAAGACGGGATTATAGGCCTAAAACGTCGCTCATGGCGTACAGCGCGGGCGGCCGTCCCCTGAGCCATTTCGCCGCGCGCAGCGCGCCGTGCGCGTAGGTCAGGCGGCTTTGCGAGCGCACCGTGACTTCGACGCGCTCGCCCTCGCCGGCGAAGATCGCGGTGTGCTCGCCGACGATGTCGCCACCCCGGATCGAGTGGAAGCCGATCTCCTTCGCGGCGCGCTCGCGCACGTCGCCCTTGCGCCCGTAGGAGGCGGTCTTGCCGAGATCCCGACCCAGCGTTCTTGCCACGATTCTTCCCAGCTCCAGGGCGGTGCCGGAGGGCGCGTCGACCTTGTGCCGGTGGTGCGCCTCGACGATCTCGACGTCGTACGCGTCGCCCAGGATCCGCGCCGCGGTCTCCGCGAGCTTGTAGACGGTGTTCACGCCGACGGCGAAGTTCGCCGCCATCACGATCGGGATGCGCTTTGCCGCCTCCGCGATCCGGTCCTTGTCCTCTTCGGTGAATCCCGTGGTGCCGATCACCAGCGCCCGGGCGCGATCGAGGAGCGCGAGCGTGCCTTCCGGCCGCGTGAAGTCGAGCACCGCGTCGGCCGCCGCAACCGCCGCGAGGTCCGCCGTGATCTTGATGCCGCCCGCCTGCGTCCCGAGGACGGGGCTCTTCGGCATCTCCAGCGCGGCTACGAGGGAGAGCTCGCCGTCGGCGAGCACGGCGTCGATCAGCGTGCGGCCCATGCGGCCGCCCGCGCCCGCGATGGCTATCTTCACTGCGTTGCGCCGGCGGCGACCACGTCGCCGTCGAGGCGCATGAGCTTGCCGTCCTCGAAGAACACGGTGAGCTTGCGCTGGTCGCGTTTTTCGCCGGGCTTATCGCGGTAGTAGACGTAGTCCCAGCGGTCGGCGTGGAAGATGTCGGCGAGCAGCGGCGTGCCGAGGGCGAGCCGCACCTGCTCCTTGCTCATGCCGGGCTTGAGCTGCGCCACCATCTCCTGCGAGATGTAATTCCCCTGCTGGATCTCGATGCGGAAGGGCGTCACGCCCGGAATCCGCGGAACGTAGCCGCAACCGCTCAAGAGAATGACCGGAATCAGGAAAAGCCCCAAACGCATGCGCATATAATGACAGCCGCATGAGCACGGTGCAAAGCCTGAAGGACAGCGGCCTCAAGGCGACCCTGCCCCGGCGTAAGATCCTGGAGCTCTTCGAAACCAGCAAGGTGCGCCACCTGTCCGCGGAGGACGTCTACAAGGCGCTCCTCGCCGAGGGCATCGACGTCGGCCTCGCCACGGTTTACCGCGTGCTGACGCAGTTCGAGCAGGCCGGCCTGCTCGCGCGCCAGCACTTCGAGACCGGCAAGGCGGTGTTCGAGCTGAACCAGGGCGGGCACCACGACCACCTCGTCTGCCTGCAATGCGGCCGCGTCGAGGAGTTCTACGATCCCGACATCGAGAAACGCCAGAACGAGGTCGCGCGCCAGCGCGGCTTCGCGCTGCACGGGCACTCGCTCGCCCTGTACGCAGACTGCATCAAGAAGAACTGCCCCTACCGGCCCTAGCCGGAATCCAGTAGTTCGGCGGCGTGCTTCCGCGCCGTACCTTCCGCACCTCCGAGCATTCGGGCGAGCTCCGCGATGCGCGCGCCGCGGTCGAGCTGCGCGACTTTCACCTTCACGCCCGAGCGTGTCACGCTCCACTGATGGTTGCCGCTGGCGGCAACCTGCGGCAAGTGCGTGACGCACAGCACCTGGCGGCGCTTCCCGAGCTGGCGCAGCGATCTGCCGATGGTCTCGGCAACCGCGCCGCCGATGCCGGCGTCGATCTCGTCGAAGACCAGCGACCCGACGCTCGACGCCTTCGCCGCCACGAGCTGGATCGCAAGGCTGACGCGCGACAGCTCGCCGCCGGAGGCGACCTTGGCGAGCGGACGCAGCGGCAGGCTCGGGTGCGAGGCCACCTCGAGCTCGATCCCCTCCAAGCCGGCCGCGCCGGGCTCCGGCAGCTCCTGGAGAGAAACCGAGAGGCGGCCGCCGGCCATGGCGAGCTGCTGCATGGCCGCGGTCACGGCCTTGCCCAACGCCTCGGCGCCGCTCCGGCGCTTGGCGGAGAGTTTTTTCGCAACGGCCTCAAAGTTCTTTTGCGCAGCGGCCACTTCGCGCCGCAGCGCCTCGGGATTGACCGCGAGCTCGAGCTCCGCCAGGCGCCGCTGCAGCTCGGCAAAGCGCTCGGGGAGCGCTTCCGGCTTGAGCCGGTGCTTGCGGGCAGCCGCGTGCAAGGCCTCGATGCGCGTTTCCGTCTCGCGCAGCGCCTGCGGGTCGAGCTCGACGCGCGAGGCGTACTGGCGCAGCGTGCGCGCCGCCTCCCCTGCCTGCGCCTCGGCGGATTCGAGCAGCTCCACGACCGGCTTCAGCCGGTCGTCGTGATCCGAGAGTGCCCTCAGCCGGCTCGCCAGCGCAGCAAGCTGCGCCACACATGCGCCTTCGGATTCTTCCAGCGCTTCGAGCGCGGACTGCGCACCGCCGAGGAGGCTCGACCCGTGCTGCAGGCGCGTGTGCTCGGCCGAGACCTGCTGCCATTCGCCTTCACGGGGAGCAAGATTCTTGAATTCATCAACCTGCTCTTGGATGGAAAGACGTTCCGCTTCGCGCTGCGCGAAGTTCTTCTCGGCCTCGTCCGCCACGGCCTGCAGGCGCTTCCACGCGCGGTAGGCCCCGGCGGTTTCCTCCGCCAGCGATTCGCATTCCGCGTGGGCGTCGAGGAGCGCGCGCTGCGCGGCCGGGCGCAGCAGCGACTGGTGCTCGTGCTGGCCGTGGATGTCGATCAGGTGCTCGCCCGCGGCCTTGAGCTGAGCGAGGGTCGCGGCATGGCCGTTGAGGAAGCAGCGCGAGCGGCCGGCGCGGTCGATGGTCCGTCTCAGGATGACGCTGCCGGGATCGCCGGCGAGACCGCCCTCCTCGAGCCAATCGATCAAGGACGATTTTTTCTCGACTTCGAATTCGGCCGACAGCTCTGCCCGCTCGGCGCCTTCGCGCACCAGCGCCGCATCGCCCCGGCCGCCGACCAGGAGCTCGATCGCGTCCACCAGGATCGACTTGCCGGCGCCGGTCTCGCCGGTCAGCACCGTAAAGCCATCGTCGAGCTCGATGCCCGCTTTTTCGACGATGACAAAGTCCCTGACCTCCAAAGCGCGCAGCACGCGTCTACTCCATGCTGCGGCGCTTTTCGATCGCCTCGCTCCAGCCCAGCTTCTCGCGCAGCGTCGCGAAGTAGCGGTAGCCAGGCGGATGAACGAAGCGCACCACGTCGGCCGAGCGCTTCAGGATCAGGCGGTCGCCCTCGGCCATGTCGGCGAGCGCGAGGCCGTCGAAGTGCGCGCGCGCGTCGAGCGCGTGCACCATCATGATCTCGATCACGCTGCGATCGCTCACGCTCACCGGGCGCGCCGACAGCGTGTGCGGGTTGAGCGGCACGAGGGTCAGCGCCGGCACCGCGGGATGCAGGATCGGGCCCTGCGCAGACAGCGCGTAGGCCGTCGAGCCGGTGGGCGTGGAGACGATGATGCCGTCGGCGCGCAGCCGGTACACGAACTCGCCGTCGACCGAGAGCTCGAACTCGATCAGGCGCCCCTGCGATCCCTTGCCGATCACCGCCTCGTTCAGCGCGATCGTGCGCAGCACCGATTTGCCTGCGCGCATGATCTCGGCCTCCAGCAGCGAGCGCTCTTCGATCGCGTATTTCCCGTCGAGGATCGCGCCGACGCCGGCCTGCATGTCGTCGTGCCCGATGTCGGTCATGAAGCCCAGGCGCCCCAAGTTGATGCCGACGAGCGGCACGCGGTGGCGCACCAGCTCGCGCGCCGCCGCGAGCATCGTGCCGTCGCCCCCGACCACGATCGCGAGGTCGGCCTTGGTCTCGCCTTCGGGGAGAACCTCGCAACCGCGCTTGCGCAGAAAATCACGCAATTCACTGAGGGAGGATTCGATCTCCGCGCTGCGCAGCTTCCCGATGAGAAGGATTCTGCGAAACGAAGCCGGCATGCGCTCGAGTGTACAATGAATTCCATGCTCGACAAGCGCGCTCAGATCCTGCTCAAGACGTTGATCGAGCGCTATATTGCCGAGGGCCAGCCGATCGGCTCGCGCACGCTGTCGAAGTACTCCGGGCTCGATCTTTCGCCCGCCACGATCCGCAACGTGATGGCCGATCTCGAGGAGCTCGGCTTCATCGCCAGCCCGCACACCTCCGCCGGCCGCGTGCCGACGCCGCTCGGCTACCGCTTCTTCGTCGACACGCTGCTCGTGATCAAGCCGCTCGAGTCGAATGCGCTGCTGCGAATCGAGGGCGAGCTGCACCCCGACAACCCGCAGCGCGTGATCCAGGCGGCGTCGCAGCTGCTGTCGCAGCTCACGCAGTTCGCCGGCGTGGTGATGACGCCGCGGCGCGCGGTGACCTTCAAGCACATCGAGTTCCTCAGGCTGTCCGAGAAGCGCATCCTGATGATCGTGGTCACGCCCGACGGCGACGTGCAGAACCGGATCCTGTTCACCGAGGTGGAATACCGGCCCGCGGAGCTGATCGAGGCGGCGAACTACATCAACCAGAACTACGCCGGGCAGAGCTTCGAGGACGTGCGCGCGCGCCTGCAGGGCGAGGTGCGCGAAGTGCGCGAGGACATGACCCGGCTGATGAGCGCCGCGCTCGACGCCGGCAGCGCGCTCGCCGAGGGCGGCGAGCAGTACGTGATCTCCGGCGAGCGGAACCTCTTCGCGGTGCGCGACCTTTCGCAGGACATGGGGAGGCTGAAGCAGCTGCTGGAGCTGTTCGAGCGCAAGACCTCGCTCATCAAGATCCTCGACCTGGCGCTGCGCGGCCAGGGGGTGCAGATCTTCATCGGCGGCGAGTCCGGCGTGGTCGCCCCCGACGACGTGAGCATCGTGACCTCGCCCTACAAGGTGGACGGCGAGGTGGTCGGCACCGTCGGCGTGATCGGGCCAACGCGCATGGCCTACGAGCGCGTCGTGCCGATCGTCGACGTCACCGCGAAGCTCCTCACCAGCGCCCTGTCGCAGCACTGAAAAGCGTCCTCCTCGTCAATCTCGGCACCCCGGCGGCGCCGACGCCGGAGGCGGTAAAGAGCTATCTCGCCGAGTTCCTGGGCGATCCGCGCGTGGTCAAGCTGCCGCGCTGGCTCTGGCTCCCGATCCTTCACGGCATTGTTCTCAGAACGCGCCCCAAGCGCTCGGCTGAAAAGTACTCGCAAATCTGGACGTCCGAGGGCTCACCGCTCGCGGTGCACACGGTGCGGCAGGCGGCGCTTCTGCAGGAGAAGCTCGGCATCCCCGTGCGATACGCGATGCGGTATGGGCAACCCGGCATCCGAACAAGTCTCGAAAATCTGGCCGAGCCGCTCGTCATTCCGCTCTACCCGCAATATGCCGAAAGCACGACGGCCAGCATCGCCGACATGCTGCCCCGGGGCGTGCCGATGCTCGAGAGCTTCCACGACCATCCCGCGTACATCGCCGCCCTGGCAGCGAACGTGCGCCGGCACTGGCAGCAGCACGGGCGCGGCGCCCGGCTCGTCATGAGCTACCACGGCCTGCCGAAAAAGGGATCCGAGCGCTACGAGAAAGAATGCCGCGCGACAGCGCGGCTGCTCGCCGAGCGCCTGAAGACTGAATACCTCGTCACGTTCCAGTCGCGCTTCGGTTATGCGGAGTGGCTGCAGCCCTATACCGAGCCTACGCTCACCGACCTTGCAAGAAAGGGAACTGGCAGAGTCGACGTGTTATGCCCGGGCTTCGTCTCCGACTGCCTGGAAACGCTGGAAGAGATCGGCATCGTCGCGCGGCGCGCATTCCTCGCCGCCGGCGGGCGCGAGTTCTACCTCGTGAACTGCCTCAACGAGTCTCCGGACTGGATCGACGCGCTCGCCGCGCTGGGGCGCGGCATCGGGTAGGAGCGCGACAGCGCCGCGGCGAGCGACTCGGCGGGAAGCGCGCGGCTGAAGAGATAGCCCTGCATTTCGGTGCAGTGGCGCGCGCGCAGGAACTCGACCTGCCAGGGCTCCTCGACGCCCTCGGCGACCAGCCCGATGCCCAGGCTGCGCGCGAGCGCGGAGATCGCGTTGACGATCGCCGCATCCTTGGGGCTGGTGGCGATGTCGCGCACGAAGCTCTTGTCGATCTTCAGGCTGTCGATCGGGAAGCGCTTGAGGTAGCCGAGCGAGGAATAGCCGGTGCCGAAGTCGTCGATCGAGATCGCGGTGCCGATCGCCTTGAGCTTGCCCATCACGCCCATCGCGTGGTCGACGTTGTCGATCAGCAGGCTCTCGGTGAGCTCGAGGTCGAGGAGCTGCGGCGCCAGCTTGCTCGCGCGCAGCGCCTCGCTCACCGCCTCGAACAGCGCCTCGCTGCGGAACTGGCGCGAGGACAGGTTCACCGAGACGCGCAGCGGCGGCAGGCCCGCGGCCTGCCACGCCATCGCCTGGCGGCAGGCTTCAAGCAGCACCCAGTTACCGACCGGCACGATCAGCCCGGTCTCCTCGAGCAGCGGCACGAACCGCGCCGGCTCGACCAGCCCCCACTCGGGATGCTTCCAGCGCAGCAGCGCCTCCGCGCCGGTGGCGCGGCCGGTCGCCGCCGACACGCGCGGCTGGAAGTGCAGCACGAACTCGTCGTTCTTGAGCGCGCGGCGCAGCGCGGTCTCGATCATGATCTGGCTCTCGACGCGCTCGTTCATCTCTTTCGCGAAGAACGCGAAACGGTTGCGGCCGAGCTCCTTGGCGCGGTACATCGCGGTGTCGGCGCTCTTCACGAGGCGCTCGCCGAGCACGTCGTCGCGCGGATAGAGCGCGATGCCGATGCTCGCGGTGACCGCGAGCTCGTGGTGCTGGAGCTGCAGCGGCTCGGCGATTCCCTCGAGCACCCGGCCCGCCACCGCCGCCGCCTCCTCCGGCCCGCGCACGTCCTCGAGCAGCACGGTGAACTCGTCGCCGCCCATGCGGAACAGCATGTCGGCCTCGCGCACGGCGCGCCGGATGCGCTCGGCGGCGACGCGCAGCAGGCGGTCGCCGGCGTCGTGCCCGAGGCTGTCGTTGACGCGCTTGAAGAGGTCCAGGTCGAGGAACAGGATCGCGAGCGGCCAGCCGGCGCGCTTGGCGCGCCGCATCGCCTCCTCGAGGTGCTCGGTGAAGCTCGCGCGGTTGGGCAGCCCGGTGAGCGCATCGTGATAGGCCTGGTGGCGGATGCGCTCCTCCTGCGCGGCGCGCTCGCGCTCCTTTTCGGCCAGCAGGCGCTGGTAGCGCGCCAGGATGAGCTGCAGCAGCAGATAGATCAGCGCCATCGCGCCGAGCACCACGGCGATGATCTGCCACTGACCCCGCTCCATGCGCGCGACCAGCTCGGTGACGTCGGTATAGACCTCGAGCACCGCCTCGACCGGCGCGGCATCGTAGACGTGCACCGGGACGTAGGTCGCGAGGATGTGGCGATCCGCGAGCTCGCCGCCCTCCCAGCTGTCGATGCGCTCGCGGAAAGTCAGGTTGCTCGCCGCATAGCCGTCGCGCGCCCGCTTGAAGCCGGGATTGGCAGCCTTGTCCTGGCCGATCTGGCTCGCGTCGGTGGAATAAACAGTCAGGCCGTGGAGGTCGTAGATCTTCACTTTGACCACGGGCAGGGCCTCGGACAGGCGCCGCAGGTCGTGGTCGAGCGCCGCGATCTCCGGGCGGCCGGCGAGCGTGGCGCGATCGAGCGAGCCGGCGCGCCCGACGAACGCGGCGTGCGAAGGCCACACGGCGTTGGCGAAAGTCTTGGTGAGCGCGACGCTCGCGTGCGTCTCGCTCTCGATCATCGAGTCGAACAGCAGGCCGCGGTAAAGCAGCGACAGGGCGACGACCACGCCGCACAGGACCGCAAGCGCGATCAGCTGCGAATACCGCAGGAGGTTGAGCATCGAACCCAAAAGCATACGAGGCGCGCATACGCCCCGCACTCGGGGACTTCCTGAGGCTAACCGGGGGGAACCCCTAGCGTCCTAACAATCCCTTTAACCTCTCTTTTAATTTTTCATCTTTCAACACGCGTTCTTCGAGCTGCTCCTTGATTTTCCCGCCGACCTGTGACTTGGCCGCCGCGCCCGCCAAGCCCCGGTAGTCCACTTCATATTTAAGCTCGTCGAACGTCCCCGTGAGCCGCACCGGCACGGTGAGCCCGGCGAGAGTGTCGCGATCGCGGCCGCCCTGGCCCTGCGAGGTGGCGACGAGCGACGCTTTCGCGAGGTAGTTCAGGCTCGAGTCGGCGATGTTGATGTCGCCGGCGCCGCCCAGCCGGAAGAGCGGCGCCCTTACGTCGAGGTCCTCGTTGTGCGCGACCCCGTTCTTGATCGCGAAGCTCGCGTTGAGCTCGCTGAAATCGGTTCTTTGCGTCTTGTCGCCGGCGCTCTGCCCGTCGGCCGCGGACTGCGAGCCGCCGAGCGCGGTGCGCGCCTTGCGCAGGATCTCGCCCAGATTGATGCCCTTGATGGCGCCGTCGCGCAGCTGCACCTTCGCCGTACCGTTGAGCGCACGCTTCATGGCGTTCACCGTCGCCCCAGATGTCGTGACGTCGAGCGCGACGTTCCCCTTGCCTTCGAGCCGGTCCTGCTCGGCGAAGTCGCGCAGGATCGGGCCGACGGAAACGTTCTGCAGCTGCTCCTTCAGCGCAACCTGGTTCTTGTTGGCATCGACCGCCACTTCCCCGGAAATCGTGCCTTCGTAGAGCTTCGCGGAGTGCGGCGCCACGGTGACCTTGCCGTTCGCGGCGTTGAGCTGGGCGCTCACGTCGGCGAGCTTCAGGCCGCGCACTTCCAGCGCGCCGACCTGCAGCTTGCCCTTGGCGTTGATGCCCTTGAGGGCCGAGAGATCGACCGGGGTGTCTTCCTGCTTGCTTTTCGCAGTCTCTTGCTTCTGGGGTTGCGCCGCGGGCTTTTCTGCCGCCCCGAGATAGCGATCGAGGTTGATCTTGTCGATGGCTGCGTCGAATTCGTACGGCTCGGCGGCGGTGAACTTGGCCTTGATCGTCGAGTCGTCGAGCTTGGCTGTGACGTCGCCGCTCAGCACCCCGCCCTTGAGCTGGTACTTGCCATCGGCCGAGAGCTTCGCCTGCAGCGGCGGGCTCTTCCGCTTCGCCACCATGGCGAGTTCGAGCTTGCCTTCGGCGTCCTGCGCGATGCGGCCGGTCTTGAGCTTCACGTCCTCGAGCGCGTATTCCTGCCCGGCCTGGAGGTCGAGATAGGCGATCGACGAGCGCTCGATGCTGATCGAGCCGATGTCGAAGACCACCGGGCCGGTTTTTTCCTCGGGACTCTTCTTGGGCTCCGCGGGTTTCTTTGCGTCGGCTTCCATCAGGTCCGAGAAGTTGAAGCGGCCATCCTTCTGCTTGACGATGCGCGCCTTGAGCCCGGCGAGGCTCACCGAGTCGACGATGTACTGGCCGCTCAGGAGCGGCATCAGCTTGACCGAGGCATGCACGTTGTCGAAGGAGACGAACGCCTGGTTCGAGCCCTTTTCCGTCAGGCTGACCCCCGCGACCCCGGCGCCCAGGCTCGGCCAGAACGCCATCTTGATGTCGCCCTTGATGGCGAGCGTGCGCCCGGTCTTCTCCTTGGCCAGGCGCTCGATCTCGCCCTTGTAGCGGTTGGGATCGAAGGTCATCGCGAAGACCACCGCCCCCGCCACCGCGACCACGACCAGCGTTCCTAGGCCGAGCAGCCCGTACTTGAGAGGTTTATTCATGAAATCAATGCCTTTATGCTGCGAATCTGTCCCGTTAAGCGGCTTGAAACCGGCCGCGCCACCCCCAATTCGACAAGATGCAGGAAGAGACTGTTCAACCCCAGAACGAAAAGTCGCTGGAAGAACTATTGGCCGAGGCGCACGCCCGGATCGAGCAGCAGCGCGACACCATGATGCGGGCCGTGGCCGACGCCGAGAACGGCCGCAAGCGCGCCCAAGCCGAGGCTGCCACTGCCCAGAAGTATGCCCTCGAGCGCTTCGCCGAGGGCCTGCTCCCGGTGATGGACAGCCTGGAAGCGGCGCTCAAGACCCGGGACGTCAGCGGCGTCGAGCTCACCCTGAAACTGCTGCGCTCGGCGCTCGAGAAAGCGCGCATCCGCGAGATCGATCCGAAGCCCAGCGAGCGCTTCGACCCGCACCGCCACCAGGCCATGGCCGCGGTCGAGGCCGACGCTGATCCGAACACCATCGTTTCCGTGATGCAGAAGGGCTACATCCTGCACGACCGGGTGCTTCGCCCCGCCTTGGTGACGGTGGCCAAAGCGCTTGAAAAATCAGATGGAAACCCCATCTCAGACACAGGGTTAGATTGAAACGCCACGACTAAATCTAGGGACTCAAATGGCAAAGATCATCGGCATCGACCTTGGAACCACCAACTCCTGCGTCGCGATCATGGAGGGCGGCAAGCCCAAGGTGATCGAGAACTCGGAAGGCGCCCGCACTACCCCCTCGGTTGTCGCCTTCACCGACGACGGCGAGGTGCTGGTCGGCGCCTCGGCCAAGCGCCAGGCGGTCACCAACGCCAAGAACACCATCTACGCGGTGAAGCGCCTGATCGGCCGCAAGTTCGACGAAAAAGAGACGCAGAAGGACATCAAGCTGATGCCCTACAAGATCGCGCGCGCGGACAACGGCGACGCGTGGATCGAAGTGCGCGGCAAGAAGATCTCGCCGCAGGAGGTCTCGGCGCACATCCTGCGCAAGATGAAGAAGACCGCCGAGGACTACCTCGGCGAAGAAGTGAAGGACGCGGTGATCACGGTCCCCGCCTACTTCAACGACTCGCAGCGCCAGGCGACCAAGGACGCCGGCCGCATCGCCGGGCTCGACGTGAAGCGCATCATCAACGAGCCCACCGCAGGGGCGCTCGCCTTCGGCGAGGACAAGATCGCCAAGAAGGACCAGAAGATCGCGGTGTACGACCTGGGCGGCGGCACCTTCGACATCTCGATCATCGAGATCGCGGACGTCGAGGGCGAGAAGCAGTTCGAGGTGCTCTCCACCAACGGCGACACCTTCCTCGGCGGCGAGGACTTCGACCAGCGCCTGATCGACTACATCGTGTCCGAGTTCAAGAAGGACCAGGGCGTGGACCTGTCGAAGGACGTGCTCGCGCTGCAGCGGCTCAAGGAATCCGCCGAGAAGGCGAAGATCGAGCTCTCGTCCTCGCAGCAGACCGAGATCAACCTGCCCTACATCACGGCCGACCAGAGCGGGCCGCGGCACCTCAACATGAAGATCACGCGCGCCAAGTTCGAGTCGCTGGTCGACGACCTGATCGAGAAGACCATCGCGCCCTGCGGCATCGCGATCAAGGACGCCGGCATCAGCGCGAAGGACATCCAGGACGTGATCCTGGTGGGCGGCCAGACGCGCATGCCCAAGGTGATCGACAAGGTGCGCGAGTTCTTCGGCAAGGAGCCGCGCAAGGACGTGAACCCGGACGAGGCGGTCGCCATCGGCGCCGCGATCCAGGCCGGCGTGCTGAAGGGCGACGTGAAGGACGTGCTGCTCCTCGACGTCACGCCCCTTTCTCTCGGCATCGAGACGCTCGGCGGGGTGATGACCAAGCTGATCCAGAAGAACACCACCATCCCCACCAAGGCGCAGCAGGTGTTCTCGACCGCCGACGACAACCAGAACGCGGTGACCATCCACGTGCTGCAGGGCGAGCGCGACATGGCCGGCGGCAACAAGTCGCTCGGCCAGTTCAACCTCACCGACATCCCGCCGGCGCCGCGCGGCATGCCGCAGATCGAGGTCACCTTCGACATCGACGCCAACGGCATCCTGCACGTCACGGCAAAGGACAAGGCGACCGGCAAGGAGAACAAGATCAAGATCCAGGCGAGCTCCGGCCTCACCGAGGCCGAGATCCAGCGCATGGTGAAGGACGCCGAGGCGCACGCCGAGGAAGACCGCAAGACCCTCGAGCTGGTGAACGCGCGGAACCAGGCCGAGGCGCTGGTCCACTCCGTGAGAAAATCGCTCAAGGACTACGGTGACAAGCTCGACGCGGCCGAGAAAGAGAAGATCGAGGCCGCGATCAAGGACGCCGAGGGCGTGCTCAAGTCCGAGGACAAGGCTGAGATCGACGCGAAGAGCCAGGCGCTGGCGCAGGCCGCGCAGACCCTCGGCCAGAAGATGTACGCCGACCAGCAGAAAGCGGCGGCCGAGGCCGCCGCGGGCAGCGCAGCAGGGTCGGCGCAGGGGCAGGCGGAGCAACCCGGCAAGAAAGACGAGAACGTCGTGGACGCCGAGTTCACCGAGGTCAAGGACAAGAAAACGGGTAGCTGATTTTGGCGAAGCGGGATTACTACGAAGTCCTTGGCGTCAACAAGGACGCGAGCGATGACGACCTGAAAAAGTCGTATCGGAAGCTCGCCATGAAGTGGCATCCCGACCGCAATCCGGACAACCCGAAGGCCGAGGAGCACTTCAAGGAGGCGAAGGAGGCCTACGAGATCCTGGCCGATGCCAACAAGCGCGCCGCCTATGACCAGTTCGGCCACGCCGGCGTCACGCCGCAGGCCGGCGGCGGGCCCGGCGCCGGCTTCGGCGACATCTTCAGCGACATCTTCAGCGACATCTTCGGCGGCGCCCGCGCCGGCCGCAGCACCGTGTTCCGCGGCGCGGACCTGCGCTACAACCTGGAGCTCGCGCTCGAGCAGGCGGCGCACGGCTTCGAGACCAAGATCCGCATCCCCTCCGCCGCGGTGTGCGAGACCTGCAAGGGAAGCGGCGCGCGCCCCGGCACGCAGCCTGCGTCTTGCCCTTCGTGCCGCGGCGCCGGACAGGTGCGCGTCTCGCAGGGCCCGTTCTCGATCGCCCAGACCTGCCCCCGCTGCCACGGCAGCGGCAGCGTCGTGCCCAACCCGTGCGGCCCGTGCGCGGGGACCGGGCGCATCAAGCTGCACAAGACGCTGGCGGTGAAAATCCCGGCCGGCGTCGACGAAGGCGACCGCGTGCGCCTGTCAGGCGAAGGCGAGCCCGGCGTGAACGGCGGCCCGCCCGGAGACCTCTACGTGCAGGTGCACATCAAGCCGCACAGCGTGTTCCAGCGCGACCACGACGACCTGCACTGCGAAATGCCGATCTCGATCACCACCGCCGCGCTCGGCGGCGAAATATCCATCCCGACCCTCGACGGCTCGGCCAAGATCCGCATCCCGGCGGAAACCCAGAGCGGCAAGACCTTTCGCCTGAAGAGCAAGGGCATCAAGGGCGTGCGCAGCCAGTTCCCCGGCGACCTCTTCTGCCACGTCGTGGTCGAGACCCCGGTCAGCCTGACCGAGCGCCAGCGTCAGCTGCTGCGCGAGTTCGAAGGGATCAGCGCCCAGGACGCCGCGCGCCACAACCCGCGCGCCAAGGGCTGGTTCGACAAGGTCAAGGAGTTCTTCGACGGGTAGAAACTCGGGGTCAGGGGACAAAATCAGAAAAAACAGGGACACATGCTTTGCCTGACCAAATCCCAGATTGAGGAGTTTTACGACGCAGGCTATGTCGTGCTGCCCGGAGTCTTTCGCGACGCTGAAATCCGGGAAATCGGCAAGGCTTTTGATCGCCTTCGCGACACGGCGATCAAGCTGACGCGGCCCAAGATGATCAAAGGCTCTTACTTCGTCGTCAATGACCACCGAATCAATCGCATTGTCTGGTGTGGAGCGGCCGAGCCGGTCCTTCTGAAGTACGGCGAGGACGCGCGGCTGACGTTTCCTTCGAGCCAACTCCTGGGAATCAATGAAATGGAGCAGCTCATCTGCCAGGCCCACTTCAAACTGCCCGCCGATGGGGTGGGATTCGGGTGGCATCAGGATAGCGACCATCGCCGCTACGGGACCGACCAGTGGACGGACGTGAATGGCCGCGGCAGTTTTGTGCAGACGCTCATGGCGGTCGACGTCATGAACGAGGAAAACGGGCCTCTCATGGTGGTTCCGGGCAGCGGACGCCAGGGCCATCAATATTTGAAGCAAAACCCTTCTCCGCTGGATGCGCTCTTCGACGGGCGGGCGCAGCCCGTGTT
>DATBSZ010000199.1:0-39800 GCA_036559525.1 Burkholderiales bacterium | reverse complement strand
GTCGCGGTGAACCGCGGCAATCCGGACCGCCCGCTCACCAACGCGGAGATCGAGGCGAAGTACTTCGAGAACTGCGCGCTCACGCTCGAGGAAAGTGCCGCGAAGCGGATTCGCAACGCCGTGCTGGACCTCGAGTCGATCGAGGACGCCGCGGAGCTCGAGGCCCTGCTCGCCGCGGACTTCGCCCTGGAGGCAGTTACGTGACGCCGCCGCTCGCGGGGCTGCGCATCCTCGCGGTCGAGCAGTATGGCGCCGGCCCGGCCGGCACGCTGTACCTCGCCGACCTCGGGGCAGAAGTGATCAAGATCGAGAACCACAAGGATGGCGGCGATGTCGGGCGCCACGTCGGGCCGCATTTCTTCGGCCCGGGCGACAGCCAGTTCTTCCAGACCTTCAACCGCAACAAGAAGAGCGTCACGCTCGACCTCAAGCATCCGGAAGGCAAGGCCGCCTTCCGCGCGCTGGTGAAGACAGCAGACGCGGTGCTCGACAACCTGCGCGGCGACCACCCGGAGAAACTCGGGCTGACCTACGAGGACCTGAAGCAGGTCAACCCGCGCATCGTGTGCGCGCACCTGTCGGCCTACGGGCGGACCGGCTCGCGCAAGGCTTGGCCGGGCTACGACTACCTGATGCAGGCGGAAGCCGGCCACATGTCGCTCACCGGGGAGCCCGGCGGCCCGCCGACCCGCTACGGCCTGTCGATCGTCGATCTCATGACCGGGCTCGCCGCGGCATTCGGGCTGCTGTCAGGCGTGCTCAGCGCACGCGCCACCGGCAAGGGCATGGACGTCGACACCTCGCTCTTCGACGTCGCCCTGCACAACCTCAACTACCCGGGGACGTGGTTCCTGAATGCCGGCGAGGTCACCGGGCGCACGCCGCGCTCGGGGCATCCCAGCCTGACGCCGAGCCAGCTCTACCGCACGCGGGACGGGTGGATCTTCATCATGTGCAACAAGGAAAAGTTCTGGGGTGTGCTGGCGCAGGCGCTCGGCAAGCCGGAATGGGCGACGGATCCCGACTTCGCCACCTTCAAGGCGCGGCTCGCCAACCGCGAGCGCGTCACGCAGATGCTCGACGCCGCGCTGATGACGCGCACGACCGCGGAATGGATCGAGCGCTTCGCCGGAAACGTGCCGGCTTCGCCGGTGTACGACGTCAAGCAGGCGCTGGAGAGCGAGTTCGTCGCCGAGCGCGGCGGCGTAGCGGAGTTCGCCTACCCGGCCGGCGGCAGCGCCCGCATGGTCGCGGCGCCGATCCGGTTCCCCGGCGTCGAGTTGCCGACCCGCGCAGCGCCCCCGATGGGCGCCGATACCGTGGAGCAGCTCCGTGCCGCGGGGTATTCCGACGAGCGCATCTCGACGCTGCGCGCTGCGGGTGTCATCTCGGGATAAATTTGTGGGATGAACCTCGCGCACACGCTCACCCAGTCGGCGGCCAACTGGCCGGACAAGACCGCGCTGGTGTTCGAATGCCGGCGCTGGACCTACGCGCAGTGGAACCGCAGCGTAAACAAGGCGGCGCACGCCTTCCGCGCGGCCGGCATCGGCAAGGGCGAGCGCGTCGCCTTCCTCACCTACAACCTGCCCGAGCAGGTCACCGGGTTCTACGCGCTGATGAAGATCGGCGCGGTGCCGGTGCCGATCAACTATCGCCTCGCCGCCAACGAGGTGAAGTACATCGTCGACGACTCAAGAGCGCGCATCCTGGTGTTCGAGGAAGCGCTGCGCGCGCCGGTGGCGGCCATCCAGGATCGCCTTTCCGTCAGTCAATTGATTTATGTGGGAGCAAAACCGGAAGGCAAGGAGATCCCGTTCGAGAAGTTCATCGCGCCGGGCTCCGAGGCCGAGCCCGAGGCGGAAGTGGGCTGGCACGACCCGGCCTTCATCATGTACACCTCCGGCACCACCGGGCGGCCGAAGGGCGTGGTGCGCTCGCACCTCGCCGAGATCATGGGCAGCCACTCGATGCAGGTCGAGTGCGGCTTCCGCGCCGACGACACCATCCTGAACAACAAGCCGCTGTTCCACATCGCGCAGTTGCAGCTGCAGTTCATCCCGTTCGTGCACCTCGGCGGCACCAACGTGCTGACGCGCGGCTTCGACGTGCACGAGACGCTTTCGCAGGTCGGAGCCGAGCGCATCACCGTGCTGCACGGCGTGCCGACGCAGATGGTGATGATGGCCGGCGCCGACCTGACGAAGTACGACCTGCGCTCGCTGCGCCGCGGGTTCTTCGGCGGCCAGACCCTCGCCGACGACGTCACGCGCAAGGTCATGGCCTGGTTCCCGGAGTACTTCGCGAACGTCTACGGCTCCACCGAGGCGCTCATGGTGACCTGCTGCGACTACCGCAAGTATCCCGGCAAGCTCGGCAGCGTGGGCAAGGCTTCGGTCAACATGGCGGTGCGGGTGATCCGCACCGACAGCCGCGAGCCCGATGACCTGTGCAAGCCCGGCGAGATCGGGCAGCTCATCACGCGCGGCCCGAGCCTGCTCACCGAATATTTCGGCCTGCCCGAGCGCACCGCCGCGGCATTCGCGAAAGGCTGGTTCCTCTCGGGCGACGCCGCGGTGCTCGACGACGAGGGCTTCATTACCGTGATGGGGCGCATGGATCACACCATCAAGAGCGGCGGCGAGAACATCCATCCCTCGGAGATCGAGAACGTGCTGTTCAAGCATCCCGGCATCGCCAACGCGGCCGCGGTCGGCCTGCCGAGCCGCAAGTGGGGCCAGGTGGTGTGCGCGGCGGTCGTGCGCAAGGATCCCGCGCTCTCGGCGGCGGCGCTCGACGAGTTCTGCCTGAAGAGCCCCGAGCTCGCCGACTTCAAGCGCCCCCGCCACTACTTCTTCATCGACGCCATCCCGTCCAATCCCACCGGCAAGGTCGAGCGCGGCAAGCTGAAGGACCAGCTCATGGCGGGGCTTCCCGGGGAGCTGGAGTGATGGCCTGGTGAGCGATCTGTTCTCGCCGCTCGCCATCGGCGACCTGGCGCTGCCGAACCGCATCGTCATGGCGCCGCTCACCCGCTCGCGCGCCACGCCCGAGCGCGTGCCGACGCCGATGATGATCGAGCACTACGTGCAGCGCGCTTCGGCCGGCCTGATCATCGCCGAGGCGACCAACGTCGTCGCGCAGTCGAACGCCTGGGAATGCGCGCCCGGCATCTTCACGCCGGCGCAGATCGACGCCTGGCGGCCGCTGGTCGCCGCGGTGCATGCGGCGGGCGGCAGGATCGTCCTGCAGCTCTGGCACGGCGGCCGCGTCGCCGCCGACCGCTCGCCGAAGCCGGTCCCCGCCCTGTCGCCCTCGGGCGTGAACGAGAACCTCGAGGCGATCACGGTCTGGGGGCGCGGCGACGACGGCAAGTTCATCAAGCTCAAGGCGACGCCCTCGCGCGCGATGACGCTCGAGGAGATTCGCGGCACCGTCGCCGCCTTCGGCGAGGCCGCGCGCGCCTGCCGCGAGATCGGCTTCGACGCCATCGAGCTGCACGGCGCCAACGGCTACCTGCCGCACCAGTTCCTCTCGCCGTTCGTCAACCGGCGCACCGACGACTACGGCGGCACGCCGGAGAAGCGCGCGCGCTTCGCGATCGAGGTGGTGCAGGCGATGATGAAGCACTATCCGCCCGCCCGCGTCGGGATGCGCATCTCCCCCTACACCGACTACAACGGCGCGGTCGATCCGGACCCTTCCCCCGCTTTCAGGTTCCTGGTGAAAGAGTTGAATCAAAGCGGCCTGGGATGGCTGGAGCTCGCCGACACCAGCTTCTGGTGGGGCAAGTTCGAGCGCACGCGCATGCTCGAGCTGGTGCGGCCGGTATTCGACGGCAAGATCATCGCCAACGGCGGCATCGATCCCGACACCGCCAACCAGCTCATCGGCGCCGGCGCGGTCGACGCCGTTTCCTTCGGCCGGCTATGGATGGCCAATCCCGACCTTCCCGAGCGCATCCGCCGCGGCGGGCCCTACGCCAAGGCGATCACCAAGCGCTTCTATGGCGGCGGGCCGGACGGCTACAACGACTACCCGACGCTGCCCGGCTAGACCATCAGGTACTTTTCGCGCACCTCGGGACGAGCGGCGAGCTCGGCGGGCGTGCCCTCGTAGCGGATCTCGCCGCGCTCGATGATCGACACGCGGTCGGCGAGCTCGGTGGCGAAGCGCAGGTTCTGCTCGGAGATCAGCACCGTGGTGCCGCTCGCCTTCAGGCGCTTGAGCCGCTGCAGGATGGCGTCGACCACCAGCGGCGCGAGGCCTTCGGACGGCTCGTCCAGCAGCAGCAGCTTCGGGTTGCCGAGCAGCGTGCGCGCGATCGCGACCATGCGCTGCTGGCCGCCGGAAAGGAGGCCCGCACGCTGACCGAGGAAGCTTCGCACGTCGGGAAAGAGATCCAGGACCTCGTCCAGGTCCCAGCGCCCTTCGCCCGCTTGCGTGGGGCGGCGCGCCGCCTCGAAGTTCTCGGCGACCGTGAGCCCGGCGAAAAGGCGGCAGTTCTCAGGAACGAAGCCGAGGCCTGCGCGGCAGGCCTCAAAAGGCTCGCGCCCCAGGATCTCGGCGCCGTCGAAGCGGATGGAGCCGGCGCGCGGCCGCACCAGGCCCATCACGCTCGCGAGCGTGGTGGTCTTGCCCGCGCCGTTGCGCCCGAGGAGCGCGACGACCTTGCCGCGCTCTACCTCGAGCGAAATCCCGAAGAGGACCTGGCTCGCGCCGTAGGCGGTCTCCAGCCCGCGGACTTCGAGCAGCGCCACCGGCGGCTAGCCGCCGCTGCGCGCCTTTTTCACGTCGGCGCAGCTGCGCGCCACGGTCTCGGTATTGACCGCCTTGACGTCGCCCAGGCCGATGCCGTCGGGCAACGCGGCGTCGCGCTTGACGGTGCCGACATAGAAGTTGTACAGCGCCATGTTGTCGCAGCTCCGCACTTTGGTCGGCCCGGTGGGACCCTCGAATTGCACCGTGCCGAGCGCCTTGATCGCCTTCTCGACGTCGTCGGTGCCGGCCTTGCGGATCGCCTCGGTGAGCATCTTGCCGGCCACGTAGCCGACCGTGGTCGAACCCGTAGCATAGGTCTTCATGCGCTTTTCCACCTCGGCGGCAAAGGCCTTGGATTTCGCGCTGTCGATGGCATAGAACGGGTACCACACCGTGCCCATGGTGTTGGGCGGCAGCGAATCCTTGAGCGCGCCCATCTTGGCGAGGTCGAGGCCGTGCACCATGAACTGCGTCTTGTCGCTGAACAGGCCGAAGTCCTTCGCCGAGCGCAGGAAGTTGACCAGGTCCGCGCCGAACATGCCGGCCACCACCAGGTCGGTGGGCTGCGACTGCAGCGCGGTGACGTGCGGCCCGAAATCCGTGGCGCCGAGCTTCGGCCACTCCTGGCGCACGATGGCGATGTCCGGTCGCGCCGTCTTCAGCCCGGCGATGAAATCCGCCGCGAAGTGCTGGCCATACTCGTAGTCGGGCGAGATCACCGAGACGCGCTTGATGTCGGAGCGCGACTTCAGGTGCTCGGCCATCACGCGGCCGATCTCGACCGTGGAGAGGTTGGCGCGCGCGACGTAGTCGTGGCCGGCTTCGCCGGTGAGGCGCTTGGTGGTCGCGAAGCCGCCGTTGATCAGGACCTTGTGCTCCTTGCCGAGGTTGCCCACCGCCACCGCCGCGCCGCTGTGGATGCCGACGGTGACGAACTTGATCTTCTCCTCGAGGATCATGCGCCGGCCCTCGGTGACCGCTTTCTCGACCGAGTTGCCCATGTCGGCGGTGACGAGCTGGAACGGGCGGCCGTTCAGCCCGCCGGCGGCATTGGCCTCGTCCACCGCGATCTGGAAGCCGGTGCGGATGCTGTCCGCGATGAACGCGAAGCCGCCGCTGTAGATGTCGATCAGCCCCAGCTTGACCGGCTCGCGCGACTGGGCCTGAGCGGCTGGCGGCGCAACGCACAGCGCCAGGATGAGAAGGGTTCGTAGCATGGTCGCCTCGAGTAGGGTTGTACTGCGGGTTGTGGCGAATTGTCCGGACACGGCTCTCCCGTTGTCAAGGCGCTTCCGGCATACTCGATCGGCGTGATCGACTCCTTCCTGCAGCAGCTTGCCTGGCTGCAAAACCCGGTCGTCGTCGCGCGCCAGCTCCTCGCCGGCGTGTCGAACGGCATGCTGCTGTTCCTCATCTGCGCCGGGCTGTCGCTGATCTTCGGCGTGCTGCGCATCATCAATTTCGCGCACGGCGCGCTGTTCATGCTCGGCGCGCTGATTGCGGTCAGCCTCATCGCGCTCGCGCCCGGCGCCAGCGCAAGCTTCGTCGCCGCGCTGATCGGCGCAACCGCCGGCCTCGCCGTGCTCGGCGCGGCGCTGGAGGCGGGGCTCCTGCGGCGCATCTACCGCGCCCCGCACGAGTTCCAGCTGCTGCTCACCTTCGCCCTGGTCTTCGTCCTCGGCGACGTCGCGAAGCTGATCTGGGGGCGCGAGGACCACTCGGTCGCGGTGCCCGCCGCGCTCGACGGCAGCATGCGCGCGCTCGGCCTCACCTTCCCGAACTACCGCCTGTTCCTGATCGTCGTCGGCGTGGCGGTGGCGGTCGGCCTGTGGATCGTCCTGCACCGCACGCGCTGGGGCATCTTCGTGCGCGCGGCGACCATGGACCGCGACATGCTGAGCGCCCTGGGCGTCAACACCCGGCGCCTGTTCACCAGCGTGTTCGCGGCCGGCGCGGCGCTCGCCGGCCTCGGCGGCGCGCTCGCCGCGCCGATCGTGGCGGTCGGCCCCGGCCTGCACGTGCAGGTCATCATCGACGCCTTCGTCGTGGTGGTGATCGGCGGCATGGGCAGCGTCCTCGGCGCGCTCGTCGCCTCGCTGCTGGTGGGCATCGTGAACGCCTTCGGCGTGCTCGCCTTTCCCGGCCTCGCGGTCGTGCTCACCTTCGCCGTGATGGCGATCGTGCTCATCGTGCGTCCCTGGGGCCTGTTCGGCGCGCCCGAATGAGCGGCGCCGCGCGCTGGCCGCTCGCGGGCGGCATCGCCCTCCTCGCGCTGCCGCTCGCCCTGTCGGACTTCTGGCTGTTCATCGCCATCGAGGTGCTGGCGTTCGCGCTCTACGCGGTGAGCTTCAACGTGCTGCTCGGCTATGGCGGCATGCTGTCGTTCGGCCACGCTGCCTTCTTCGGCGTCGGAGGCTACGCCGCGGCGCTGCTGATGAAGAAGACCGGGCTTTCCGCCGCCGCCGCCTTCGCGCTGTTGCCGCTGGTCGCGATGGCTGCCTCCGCGGCATTCGCCGCAGTCACCGGCTTCTTCTCGGTGCGCCGCTCGGGGATCTATTTCGCGATGCTCACCTTCGCGTTCCAGATGCTGCTCTACACGGTGGCGCTGAAGGCGACCGGCCTCACCGGCGGCGACGACGGCATGACCGGCCTGCGCCCGCCCGGCGTGCTGGCGAAGCCGCTCGCCTA
This sequence comes from Burkholderiales bacterium, assembly GCA_036559525.1. Taxonomy (GTDB): domain Bacteria; phylum Pseudomonadota; class Gammaproteobacteria; order Burkholderiales; family SG8-39; genus SCGC-AG-212-J23. The sequence goes on along the minus strand of DATBSZ010000199.1, from coordinate 32,351 downwards.
CTACTACTTCGCGCTCGCGCTGGTGGCGCCCGCGCTCTACGTCCTTTACCGCCTGGTGAACTCGCCCTTCGGCTACACGCTGCGCGCGCTGCGCACGAATGCGCGCCGCGTGCAGTACATCGGCGTCGACGTGCGCACGCACCAGCTCGCCGCCTTCATCATCACCGGCGCCTTCGCCGGGCTCGCCGGCGGCCTGTTCGCGCTCTCGAACGGCAACGTGTTCCCCGGCTGGCTCAACTGGACGGCGAGCGCCACGCCGATCGTGATGGCCGTGCTCGGCGGCGTGCACACCTTCCTCGGCCCCGCGCTCGGCGCCGCGGTGTACGTGGTCCTCGAAGTGCTGATCAGCGGCAAGACCGAGTACTGGCCGCTCGCCATGGGAATCATCATCCTGGTCCTGGTTCTTCTCATGCCGCAAGGACTGACGGGCCTGGCACGAAGGAGACCGGCGTGATCCTGCAGGTCCAGGGACTCGCCAAGCGCTTCGGCGGCCTGCGCGCGCTCGACGGCGTCGACCTGGCGGTGGAGGCGGGCGAGTTCCGCGCGATCATCGGTCCGAATGGCGCCGGCAAGAGCACCTTCTTCAACGCGCTCACCGGCCTGCTGCGGCCCGACGACGGACGCGTCAGCTTCGAAGGGCGCGACGTGACCGGCAGCGCGCCGCACCTGCTCGCGCGCATGGGAATCGGGCGCACCTTCCAGATCACGAGCATCTTCCGCGATCTGACGGCGCAGGAGAACGTGCAGGTGTCGCTGCTGGCCCACGCGCGGCGCGCGTGGAGCGTCTGGCCGAAGGCGGCGGCGCTCCATGCCGCACGGGCGAAGGAGCTGCTCGCGCTCGTAGGTTTGGCCAATGCTTTTGAAAGACAGGCTGGAACCCTGTCGCACGGCGACCAGAAGCGGCTCGAGCTCGCCATCGCGCTGGCCGGCGAGCCTCGCCTGCTGCTGCTCGACGAGCCGACCGCCGGCATGGCGGCGCAGGAGCGCATCGAGTCGATCACCCTGGTGCACAGGCTGGCGCGCGAGCTCGGCCTGTCGTGCGTCTTCACCGAGCACGACATGGCGGTCGTCTTCGCCGTCGCCACGCGGATCACGGTCATGCACCAGGGCCGCGTGCTCGCCGAGGGCTCGCCCGCCGAGGTGCGGGCGCACCCCGAAGTGCAGCAGGTCTATCTGGGAGCGGGGGCATGAACTTCGAGCCGGCATCCGAGCACTCGATCCTGCGCGACAGCGTGCGCGAGTTCCTCGATCGCGAGCTGCCCGAGGCGCGCATCCGCGAGATGGATCGCGCGCGCCGCATTCCGCGGGAGCTGTGGAAACGCTTCGCCGCCATGGGCTGGCAAGGACTCTCGGTGCCGACTGAGTACGGCGGCAGCGGCGCGGACGTCTCGACCGCCGCTGTCTTCTGCGAGGAGCTGGCGCGCCGCTTCCCCTCGCTCGCCACCGATTGGCTGCTGGTGTCGATGACCGCGCGCGTGCTGCGCGAGTCGGGCACCCCGGCGCAGAAGAAGGCGCTGCTGCCGCGCCTCGCCGCGGGCGAGTTCCTGATGAGCTTCGGCATGAGCGAGCCCGGCGGCGGCACCGACGTGCTGGCGCTCAAGACGCGCGCCACGCTGCAGGGCAACGAGTGGGTCGTGCGCGGCCAGAAGCTCTACACCTCGTTCGCCGACGACGCCGACGCGATCCTGGTGCTTTGCCGCACCGACCCGGCCGAGGGCGCAAAGCGCGCGCGCGGCCTGTCGCTGGTGCTTACGCCGCGCCACCAGCCTGCGGTCCAGGTGCGGCGCCTGGAGCTGATGGGCATGCGCGCCGCGTGCACCTGCGAGGTGTTCCTCGACGATGCGCGCGCCCCCGCCGACGCGCTGGTCGGCGGGCAAGGCAACGGCTGGCGCACGCTCCTCGCCTCGCTCGACGAGGAGCGCATTCTTTGCGCCGCGATGTACGTCGGCATCACCAGCGCCGCGCTCGACCAGGCGCTGCAGTACGCGCGCGATCGCCAGGCGTTCGGCCGGCCGATCGGCGCTTTCCAGGCGGTGCAGCACCCGCTCGCCGAGACCGCGACCGAGCTCGAGCAGATCCGGCTCCTCACCGCCAAGGCTGCCTGGCTGCAGAGCAACGGGCGCGAATGCGCTACGGAAGCAGCGATGGCCAAGCTCGCCGCCACCGAGGCGGCGATCCGCGCGACCGACCGGTGCATGCGCGTGCTCGGCGGCTTCGGCCTGGTCGAGGAAACGCCGCTGGAGCGCTTGTTCCGCGACGCCCGCCTCGGCCCGTTCAGCCCGATCTCGAACGAGATGGTGCGCAACTTCGTCGGCGAGCGACTGGGACTTCCGCGCACCTATTGAGACGATTCGATTCACGCGCTAGATGCGGATTACGAGGCATTTCGTAACGGTGGGATCGCGGCGCGTGCATTACCTGCGCGCCGGCAGCGGGCCCGCCCTCGCGCTGCTGCACGCCTGCCCTTGCTCGGCGAAGGTCATGCGCCCGCTGATGCCGGTGTTCGGCGAGAAGTTCACCTGCCTCGCTTTCGACATGCCGGGGTTCGGACTTTCGGACCTGCTGCCGAAACCCAATCCGAGCATCGAGGACTTCGCCGACGCGCTCGCGGAGACGCTCGATGCGCTCGGCGTCGAGCACGTAGCCACCTACGGGCGCCACACCGGCGCCTCGATCGCAGTCGAGTTCGCCGCACGCCACCCCAAGCGCACCGCGATGGCGCTCGCCGACGGCTATGCCGTGTTCGAGAAGCGCTACACCGACGAGCAGCTCGAGGCCTATCTGGAGCCGATCGTTCCGGCGTGGGACGGCGGCCACCTGCTTCGCCTCTGGGCGCGCTACCGCGACCAGCACGCCTTCTGGCCGTGGAACAACCAGACGGCGGCGGGACGCTCGGACGCGGACATCCCCGGCGCCGACTTCCTGCACCGCGGCGTCGTCGAGATGCTCGAAGCCGGCAACGACTACCGCATCGGCTATGCCGCGCCTTTCCGACACCGGGCGCTCGACGTCCTCGCCGACCTGAAAGTGCCGGTGTGCTTCGGTAACCGCCCCGGCGACAGCATGTTTCTTACGCGGCCGCTCTACCCGGCTTCCGCCTGGCAGGAGGTCATGCCGCGCGAATTCGGGCCGGCGACGCTCGCCGAGCGCGCCATCCTGCTCAAGCACCCGGCGCGCGGCGCACCCCCGCCCGCCCCGCGCTGCGCGCCGCTCGCCGGGCGGACCACGACGGACTACGTCGATATCGGCGGCACGCAACTTTTTGTTCGTTTTGAAAAACTTGAAAAATCCCCCCTGCTCATCCTGCACCATTCCCCCGGCTCATCCGCGCTCTACGACGATCTGGTTCTCGAAGCCGGGAACGCCATCGCCGTCGACCTGCCCGGCCACGGCGAGTCGGATCCCCTTCCCGGCAATCCTCAGGATCCACGCAGCCTTGCGCTTGCCGTACTCAATCTTCTTGAAAAGATGAAGCTCGGCGACCTGCGCGTCTATGCCCACAACGGCGCCGCCGCCGTCGCGCTCGAGCTCGCGCACAGGCGTGGGGCGGACGTCGTGCTCGACGCGCCCGCTTTCCTGAAAGACCAGTCCATCGCGTCGCGGTATGCGCCTGCGGTCGAGCCGGTCTGGGACGGCAGCCACTGGCTGCGCGCCTGGAACCACGTGCGCGATTCCGAGCTGTGGTGGCCCTGGTTCGAGCGCAGGCACGAGAACGTGCTCGAGGGCGGCCATCGCATCGATCCGCAGGCGCTGACGATCCGCGTGCGCGAAGCGATGAAGCAGCCGGCGAGCTACGGCCCCGCGTGGGAAGCGGCGCTGAGCTACCCTTGGCGCGAGCGCATCAAGGGCCTGGAGAAGAAAATCCGCACCATCGCCGCGCCGCAGGACGTTTTTGCGCATCTCTCGGCGGATGCGATCAAGGTCGAGGACAACGCCCGGTCGAAGGCGAAGGCGATCCAATGACGATCAAGGGAAAAGCCTGCATCGCCGGCGCCTTCGAGCATCCGACGCGCAAGGCGCCTGACAAATCGACCGCACAGCTGCACGCAGAGGTGGCGAAAGGCGCGCTGGCCGACGCGGGGCTCGACCGCAAGGACGTCGACGGCTACTTCTGCGCCGGCGACGCGCCGGGCCTGGGCGCGCTGTCGATGCTCGATTACCTCGGTCTCAAGGTGCGCCACATGGACACCACGGAGACCGGCGGGTCCTCCTACGTCGTGCACGTCGCACACGCGGCGCAAGCCATCGCCACGGGTCGCTGCAACGTCGCGCTGATCACTCTCGCCGGGCGGCCGCGCTCGGAGGGCTCGAGCGGCACGCAGCCGCGTAACTACGGCACCGCGGCGCCCGACGCCGCATTCGAGGTTCCCTACGGCCCCGCCACGGTCAACATGTACGCCATGGTGGCCATGCGCCACATGCACGAGTTCGGCACGACCGGCGAGCAGCTGGCGTGGATCAAGGTCGCCGCCTCGCACCACGCGCAGCACAACCCGAACGCGATGCTGCGCGAGGTGGTGACGGTGAAGGACGTGCTCGACTCGCCGATGATCGCCGACCCGCTGCACCGGCTCGACTGCTGCGTGGTGAGCGACGGCGGCGGCGCGCTGGTGGTGACGCGGCCCGAGATCGCGCGGGATCTCAAGCGTCCCGTGGTGCGGGTGATCGGCGCCGGCGAAGCGATGAAAGGCCAGGCCGGCGGCAGGATCGACCTCACCTGGTCGGCGTCCGCGTGGTCCGGCGCGGCCGCGTTCGACGAGGCCGGCATCAAGCCTGCCGACATCCAGTACGTTTCGATCTACGACAGCTTCACCATCACGGTGCTGATGCAGCTCGAGGACCTCGGCTTCTGCGCCAAGGGCGCGGGCGGACGCTTCGTGTCCGACGGCGGGCTGGTCTCGGGCAGCGGCCGCCTGCCCTTCAACACCGACGGCGGCGGGCTCTCCAACAACCATCCGGGAAATCGCGGCGGCATGACCAAGGTCATCGAGGCGGTGCGCCAGCTCCGCAGCGAGGCGCACCCTGCGGTGCAGGTGAAGAACTGCCGCCTCGCCCTGGCGAACGGCACCGGCGGCCAGCTCGGCTCGCGCCACGGCAGCGCCACGCTCATCCTGGAGCGCGCATGAAGATTCCCTCGCCGCCGGTCAATCCCGAGAACAGGCCTTTCTTCGATGCCGCGCGCGAAGGCAAGCTGCTTCTTGGAAAATGCTCCGCTTGCCAGGAGCTGCACTACTACCCGCGTGCCGTCTGCCCGTTCTGCTCGGGCAAAACAGAGCTCGTTGCTGCGAAAGGCACTGGCAAGATCTACTCCTACAGCGTGATGCGCCGCGTCGCCGAGCCCTATGCCATCGCCTATGTGACCCTCGACGAAGGCGTGACGATGCTCACCAACATGGTCGACTGCGAGCTGGACCGCCTGCGGATCGGCGATCCCGTGCGCCTCGTGTTCAAGGCGGCGGAAGGCGGCGAGATGATTCCGATGTTCACCAAATGACCCTGACCGACCTCAAGCCGGCGAAATTTCCCTGGTTCGACTACTCGCGCTATTCGTTCTCGCTCGGCGTGAGGAGCGCCACCGGGACGTACCTTTCCGGCCATACGGGCTCGGAATACGACGCGGCGGCGAAGCGCATCGTGGTGCGCGGCACGATGACCGACCAGGTGCGCACCGCGTGGGCCAAGATCGGCGCGATCCTCGAGTCCGGCGGCCTGGGCTACGCCGACGTGGTGCGGGTCGTCGAGTACGTGAAGCCGGAAGGCATCGAGCGCTATGCCGAAGCCGATGGCGTGCGCCGCGAGGTGTTCAAGGGACATCAGCCGGTGGTGAACACGGTGCCGGTCAAGGCGCTGCTGCGGCCCGAGGCGTTCATCGAGATCGAGGTTACCGCGAGCGCGGTACCGGGCCGGAAGGAAACCTCCGGAGTCGTGTTCCTGCCCACCGTCCAGCCGGTCGACGACCAGGGCAACATCGTCGGCGCGGGCGACGTGGCCGCGCAGACCCGCGCCATCTTCGAGCGCGCCAGCAGGATGCTCGCGGCACTCGGCGTCGGCTTCGACCGCGTGGTCAAGACGCTCGACTACATCACCCCGGCTGCGCTCGCCGCTTACAAGGGGACCGGCCGGGTACGCAGGGACCACCTCGGCCCGGTCTATCCGGGCGCGGCCGGCATCCTGATGCCGCGGCTCGTTCACCCGGAGGCGCTGATCCAGTACGACTTCATCGCCACGCGCGACACGCCGGTGGCGGTCAATCCCGGCTGGACGCGCTACCAGAAGCTCACCTACAGCCCGGCGGTGCGCGCCGGGAAGCTGCTGTTCATGTCCGGCCAGGGCTCGCTCGATCCCGCGACCGAGCGCGTGGTGCACGACGGCGACGTCGTGGCGCAGGCCGAGTACACCTACGGCAACGTGATCAAGGTGCTGGAAGCTGCCGGCGGCGATGCGCGCAACCTGGTAAAGACCATCGAATACGTGACGCCCGCCGCGCTCGCGCGCTACCGGGACGTGGCGAAAGTGCGCGAAAAGCTGCTGCACAAGCCCTGGCCCGCCTCCACCGGCCTGGTCTGCGAGGCGTTGCTGCGCCCCGAGATGCAGATCGAGGTAGACCCGTTCGCGATATTGGACTAGATGCGTGGACTGCAATGGCGCTCCTCACTGACGAGCTGAAAGCCTGGATCGGGCGCGAGGCGCACTACGCCGCCCGCGAGGAGCTCGGCCGGGCGTCGATCCGCTATTTCGCGCTCGCGATGGGCGACGACAACCCGCTCTACGTCGACGACGAGTATGCCAAGAAGGCGGGCTATCCCTCGGTGATCGCGCCGCCGACGCTGATCTGCGAGACCTCGCAGTACGCGCACCAGGCGCCCAACGCCGACGGATACATCGGCCACGAATGGCACCTGCCGGTGCGCAACTGCCGCCTGATCCGCGCCGGCAACGACTACGAGTTCATGCGCCCGGTGCTGCCGGCCGACCGCATCTCGGTCACCTGGACGCTCGAGGACATCGTCGAGCGCAGTTCGTCGCGCGGCGGCACGCAGCTCTTCGTCACCTCGGTCGCGCGCTACCGCGACGCCAAGGGCGAAGTCGTGGCGATCAACCGCGAAACCGTCGTCGTCCAGCCCTTAGGTGAATGAGGCGTGAAAACCGGCGACAAGCTGCCGCCGCTCGAAAAAACGTTCACGTCCGTGGATCTCTTCGCCTACGGCGCGGCCACCTGGGACTGGCACCGCATGCACTACGACGTCGAGCTCGCGCGCAGCAAGGGCTTCCCGGGCGCCGTGATCGACGGGCAGATGTACGGCGCGGTCTTCGCGCGCGCGGCGCTCGCCTGGGCCGGGCCGCGCGCCTTCATCCGCAGGCTCTCGTTCAAGATGAAATCGATGGCCTTCGCCGGCGATACGCTGGTCGCCTCGGGGAGCGTTTCCGAAGTGAAGGGAAACATCGCCGTTCTTTCCCAGCAACTCACGAAGGACGGCAAGCTGGTCGCCGAAGCGAGCACCGAGGTGCGGCTGCCTGGCTAGCGTTGCCTTCGCTTCGCTGGAATGGGGGGCGGTACCCATGCCGGGCGCGAACCTCCCGGTGCAGCTCGCGCGGCTGCCGGACCTCGCCGACGGCGCCTTCCGCGCGTTCGTGCGCTTTCCCGCCGGCTGGTCGCGCCCGGGCGCGGGCCACTATCCGGTGGCCGAAGAGTTCCTGGTGCTGGAAGGCGATCTGCGGCTCAACCACGTGACGTGGCGCGGCGGCGGCTATGCCTGGATTGCGGCCAACCGGATTCGCGTCGATTCGTGCTCGGCGTCGGGCTGCCTCGCCTTTGCCTGGTTCGCCGCCGGGCCGCGCTGGATCGCCGGCGCGCCGGCGGAACCCGCACCGTCCGCCGATACCGTTTTCGCTCATTGGCGCGACGCTCCCGGCGGCAAGCTCTACGCCGGCCCCGAGCATCGCACCTGGGTGGCGCCAGGGAGCCAGATTCCCGAGGGATGCGAAGCGCTGGACCTGACTGACCTGTGCTGGCGTGCGCATGCCCGCAGCGAAACGCCGGCGGAGCGCTCGAGCGTGCTCGCGCGCGTCTGGCAGCGGGGATAGTAAGCTTCGCCTCGAATGGCCACCAAGTTCCTGTTCGTTTCCTACGAAGGTCTGATCGCCGACATCGCGTGGCAGGTGGCCAAGGAGGGCCACGAGGTGAAGCTCTGGATCCAGAATCCCGAGGAGCGCGGGATCGCGGAGGGCTTCGTGCCCAAGACCGACGAATGGAAGAGCGAGGTCGACTGGGCGGACGTCGTGGTGTTCGACGACGTGCTCGGCATGGGGGCGCTGGCCGAAGAGCTGCGCGGGCAAGGCAAGGCGGTGGTGGGCGGCTCGACCTACACCGACCGCCTCGAGGACGACCGCGGGTTCGGGCAGCAGGAGCTGAAGGCGGCCGGGGTGTCGATCATCTCTCAGGAGAACTTCACCTCGTTCGACGAGGCCGTGGCCTACGTGCAGTCGAACCCGAACCGCTACGTGATCAAGCCGAGCGGCGAGGCGCAGAACATCAAGCGGCTGCTGTTCGTGGGCGAGGAGGACGACGGGCGCGACGTCATCCAGGTGCTGCAGGACTACAAGCGCTTCTGGTCGGACAAGATGACCGAGTTCCAGCTCCAGAAGCGCATCATGGGCGTGGAAGTGGCCGTCGGCGCGTTCTTCAACGGGCGCGAGTTCGTGACGCCCGTGTGCGTCAATTTCGAGCACAAGAAGCTGTTCCCGGGCGACATCGGCCCCGCCACCGGCGAGATGGGCACCTCGATGTTCTGGAGCGACCCGAACAAGCTGTTCAACGCCACGCTGAAGAAGATGGAGGCGAAGCTCGCCGAGGCGCGCTACTCGAGCTACATCGACATCAACTGCATCGTGAACAACAACGGCATCTACCCGCTGGAATTCACCTCGCGCTTCGGCTACCCGGCGATCAGCATCCAGCAGGAGGGCCTGCTCACGCCGATGGGCGAGCTGCTGCGCGAGCTCGCGGCGGGCACGACCACCAGCCTGCGCGCGCGCAGCGGCTTCCAGATCGGGGTGCGCATCGTGGTCCCGCCGTTCCCCTACAACGACCCCGAGACCCTCGAGAACACCTCGAAGGACTCGGTGATCCTGTTCAAGACGCCGAGCCGCGAGGGCGTGCACATCGAGGACGTGCGCACCGCCGACGGCGAATGGCTGGTGACCGGCACTTCCGGCGTGGTGCTCATCGTGTGCGGCGCCGGCCCCACCATGCGGCAGGCGCAGCGCCAGGCCTACAACCGCGTGCGCAACATCATGATCCCGCACATGTACTACCGCGACGACATCGGCGAGCGCTGGTACGAGGACAGCGATCGCCTGCACGCTTGGGGCTATCTCCGGGAAGCATAGTCGTAACAAGTCCGCCCCTAGCATTGGGGCGTGCCCTACCCGTTCGCGCATCCCGCCGCGGTGCTGCCGCTCGCGCGGCCGATGGGCCGGTTCGCGGTGCCCTCCGCGCTCGGCATCGGCAGCATGCTGCCCGACCTGTGGTACTTCGTGCCGCTCGTCGAGCGCTCGGACAGCCACAGCGTGGCCGCGCTCTTCTGGTTCTGCGTGCCGGCCGGCCTCATCGCGTATGCACTGTTCCACCTCGCCCTCAAGCAGCCCTTGATCGCACTCCTCTCGCCGCGACTCGGCAGCTTCACGTGCGCCGGCCTGCCGCCGCGGCCGTGGTACGCGGTGGTCGCGTCATTGTTGGTGGGTTCCATGACCCACGTCGGGTGGGACGACCTCACGCATTCGGATAGCCATCGCTGGCTGCAGCATGCGAGCACGCTCGCAGGCAGCGCGATTCTCTCCTGGTGGATGTGGCGCAAGCTGCGCCGTGCGCCGATCGCGGCGCAGGCGCCCAGACTCTCGCGCTTCCATCGCGCTTGCGTGATCTTCGGCCTGCTCGGGGCGATGCTGATTTGCGCACTGTGGTCCACCGAAACAGCGTGGCCGGCCAACTTCAGGCTCGCGTTCGATTACTCCGCGCTGCGACATTTGTTAAGAAGTGCCGGAATTGGCGCCCTGCAGGGCCTCGGTGCCGCCGTCCTCGTCTACTGCGTGCTATTTCAGCGTAAGATCCTTCAGTAAGCCGTTGTAGTAACTACAAGAAGGGGAGCCGGGGGGATGTTCGCCGTCTATCGCGAGCTCGAAGGCAGCGCGTATCTGGCCTGGCATGCCGTCCGCAGGCTCGGCGTGCTGCGCCTGCCGCCCGTAACGGAAGAGCTCGTGCGCCAGATCTACTTCACCGGGGCGAGCGCGACCGGCGGCATCGTGCTGCGCGGCGCGTTCATCGGCACGCTGATCATCGCGTACGTGATCGAGGTGCTGAACGCCGACGCCGGGCTCGCGGTGAAGATGCTGCTCTGGGTGGTGCTGCGCGAAGTCGGCCCGCTGATCGCGGCGGTGCTCGTGATCCAGAGGAGCGGCACCGCGGTGGCCACCGAGCTCGCGCTGCGCGAGATCTCGGGCGAGATCGCCAGCCTGCGGCGCATGCGCATCGATCCCTACGACTACCTGGTCGTGCCGCGCGTCGCCGGCATGGCGCTGTCCAACGCCGCGCTCACGCTGTACGTCCAGCTGATCGCGGTCGGCGGCGGCATGGTGCTCTCGTCGCTCATCATCAACGTGCCGTTCGCCGAGATGCTCGGCATGTTCTTCCTGCTCGCGAGCCCCCTCGACCTGGTGTACTCGTTCATCAAGAGCCTGCTGTTCGGCGTCGCGATCGCCGTGGTCTCGTGCTACCACGGCCTGAATCCGCGCGGCCATTCCATCAACGCCGTGCCGCAGGCGGCGATCCGGGCGGTGACCGAGGCGCTGCTCGCGGTGATGCTGCTCAACGTGGTGTTCGCCTATCTCGTCTACGGCGTCGCGTTCTTCGGATTGGTTACTGCAGAGCAATGAGCTGCGTCCTCGGCTACGAGCCGGTCCCTGACGAAGAGTCTCCGGAGCGCGTCTGGGTGGAGGAGCCCGGCGACCATCAGGTGAGCTGCCTCTACAAGGACGAGCTGCTCGCCGCGATGCACGAGCTCAAGCCGCGCAACGGCGCGCGCCTGGTGCTTCTCGGAGCCGACGTGCGCACGCTCGGCGAGCGCGAGCGGCGCGAGCTCCTGCGCCGCGTCGGATTCGTGCCGGCGGACGGCGGCCTGATGAGCAGCCTGAATGCCTGGGAGAACATCTCGCTGCCGCTCGCCTACCACGCGCCGGACAAGCTTGCGGGCGCGCTCGCCGAGGTGCACGCCCTGCTCGGCGATCTCGGCGGCGTCGACGACAGCCTGCTCGCCAAGCTGCCCGAGCACATGACGCTCTACGAGCGCCGGCTCGCGGCGTACCTGCGCTCGCTGCTCGAGAAGCCGGAGCTGCTGGTGGTCGAGGACCTGTCCGCCGGGCTCGGGCCGACCAAGCGCAGGCGCACCGCGCGCTTCGCCGAGGTCTACCGCGCGCGCTGCCCGGGCGGGACTTTCGTGCAGTTCGAGGATTGAGGGAGGAACCACCCATGGAAGAAATGCGCACCGAGAAGCTCACCGCGCCGCGGCGCTTTCGCGGCATCCGCAAGCAGGTCAACCTGTTCCTGCTCACGGCGCTCATCGGCTTCGCCGGCGTCACCGGCCTGGTTGCCTACAAGCAGGGCATGTTCGTCCAGCACACCAACATCTATTTCCACGCCCCCGACGCCAGCGGCATCAACAAGGGCATGGCGGTGCGCCTGCACGGCGTGCCGGTGGGCGCGGTCAAGGACATCGAGTTCGCCGACCGCGGCGTGCGCGTGCGCGTGGGCGTCAACAGCGAGTACATCCCGCGGCTGCCGCGCGGGTCGCTGGCCCGGCTGACGCGCGAAGGCTACGTCGGCGCCGCCTCGATCCAGATCCTCCCGGGGACGGCGGCCACCGATCGCACCCCGGTCGCCGAAGGCGACGAGATCCGCTTCATTGCGCAAAAGGGCATGGCCGACATGCTGGACGAAGTGCGCCAGCAGCTCACGCCGGCGTTCCAGGAGCTGCGCCGGGCGGCCTCCGAGATGTCCGACCCGGGCAGCGACTTCCGCCGCTCGGTGAGGGCGATGCGCGAGCTGGTCGAGGAGCTGCCCGCGGCGAACCGCGAGCTGCGCCAGCTCGTGCGCGACGCCGACCGCACCATGATCACGCTCGGCCGCCAGGCCGACGCGGTCGGAACGCAGGCCCAGACCACGCTCACCATCCTCTCCCGGGTGGGCACGCAGACCGAGGAGCACCTGCCGGTGCTGGCGGGCAAGCTCGGCAACACGCTCGATTCCCTCAACGCGACCGCGACGCAGGTGCGCGAGACGACGCGGACCAACGGCGAGGCGCTGCGCGAACTCCTTACGCAGGCGCCCGAGCTCATGCGCGGCAGCGGCGAGTTGGTGCGCGACACGCAGGAGCTGACCACCGCGGCGCGCCGCACCTGGCTGCTGCGCGACTACATCGAGCCTTCCGAGATGCGCACTCTTCCGGTCGACAGCTTCGAGTCCTTCGGCAAACGATGAAGTTTTTGCCGTTACTTCTTGTCGCCCTCGTCGCCGGGTGCGCAGGGGCGCCCAAAGCCACGACGGCAGCGAGGCAGGAAGCCGCGATCGAGGCCAACCGCAAGGGCGAAGCCTACGTGCGCCACGGCGAGCTCGAAAACGCGGCGCGCAGCTACCGCGAGGCGCTGCGCCTGTCGCAGTCGCTCGAGGACCCGGAAGGCATTGCCGCCAACGCGATCAACCTTTCCATCGTGCGCCAGCGCCAGGGGCGCTTCGCCGATGCGCGCGCGAGCCTCGAGGCGGTCCTCGAGCAGTCCAATCTGCGGTTTTCAAACGTCCGGCTGGCAGAGGCGGCGCTGCGGCACGCGCTGCTCGACCTGGACCAGAACCGCTTTTCGGGCGCAGCCGAGTGGGTCGGCCAGGCCGCGAAGCACTGCGGCGAGCGTTGCCCGCTAACCGCGGCGATCCAGAACGTGCGCGCCCAGCTCGCCCTGCAGGCCGGCCGCATCGAGGAAGCGGCGGCCGCGGCGCGCAGCGCGCAGGAGGCGAGCCGCGCCGCCGGCGACCGCAGCGAGCTCGCCAACGCCCTGCGGCTGCTGGGAATCAGCTCATTGCAGCGCGGCGAAGCCGCTGTTGCCCGGGCTCACCTCGAGCAGGCACTGGCCATCGACCGCGAGATCGGCGCGCCGCGCAAGATCGCGCTCGACCTGCTGGCCCTCGGCCGCGCCGCCGCACTCAGCGGCGAGCGCGACGCGGCGCGCGCCTACTACGCGCGGGCCATGGCGGTCAGCGAAGCCGACCGCGACAACGCCGGCGTCACCGAGGCGCGGGCGTTGCTGGAAGCGGCGGACAAAGCCGCCGCCACCGGCAAGTAGCTCTCAGTAGTACTCGTAGAGTTCCGGCTCGTCGGCGTTCGCCTGGAGGGTGAAGCCGGCGTGGAAATGCATCGCCGGCTCAGCCGGGGTGCTCGATACCGCCACCATTTCGGTCGCTACCGGCGTCTCGTCTGCCGGCGCCCTCAACCAGCTCAAGCCCAGCATGACGGCGACGAGCGACGCGACGGTTGCAGTACGGATCCGGTAAGGGTTTTGCATGACGGGCTCCTTTGTGAAGGAGCCTTCAAGTTATCCGCGCATCGCTTCCGCTGAAAGTAACGCGCGCACCGCGCGCCGGTGCGCAATTCACCTGGAAAAAAAGGGCCGCTTTCGCGGCCCGGAGGAGGAGTCTTGAATTCGGTTTCGGATCAGGCGTCGTTCTGGAGATGCCTCGGCATGAACATCAAGTCCTCGGGCATCGGGTTCGGCTTGCGCGCCTTGCGCACGGGCATGAGGACTAGAAAAGCGCCGTAGAGGAGAAGCATCACCGACGCTGCCTGGCCGGTCGTGAAGAGGATGTCGAGCATGGCGAATGGCCTCTCAGTAGTACTCGTAGACTTCGGGCTCGGCGTCGTTCGTATGGGGGACGATTCCGGAGTGAAAGAACATGGCGGGTTCGGCCTGCATGCCCGACACGACGATCTGCTCCGGAGCGATCTGCAGGTCGTCGTCCTGCATGCTCATCCATCCAAAGGCAACGAAAGCCGCGGTCAGCGAGGCGACGGTTGCGGTCCGGACGATGTAGAGGTTTTGCATGATCGGCTCCTTGTTGTGGATGTGGACGACGAGCCCAAGGTACGCGCGCACTGCAGCCGGCGAAAGTAACGCTCGCACAGCACCGCCGTGTGCAATTCACCGGCGCCGAAAAACGGGAGTGAAAAAAAAGGGCCGCTTTCGCGGCCCGGAGGAGGAGTCTTGAGTTCGGTTCGGTTCGGTTCGTTCTTCTTATGCGTCGTTCTGAGCGGTCCCGATCGAGAGCATGGCACCGTAAATCATCAGCACCGCCGCGGCAGCCTGGCCTATCGTGAGAATGAGGTCGATCATTGGGTCCCCTCCGTGAGTTCGTTCGTTGCCAACCTGGGAACCACTGTATCGGCCGCGAGGCGCCGCGCGCTATCGCCGGCGACACATCGGGTTTGTGCGATCTTCACCTGCCCGGCGCCTCCGACTACCAGCGCGCGGGCGGAGCCTTGTTGATGGTGATGCGGCCGTCTTCCATGCTGACGTAGCCGCCGGTCGTGAGGTCGCGCAGGATGCGGTTGATCATCTCGCGCGAGGCGCCGACGCGCGCGGCGATCTCCTTCTGCGTCAGCTTCTCCGGGATCACCATCTTGCCGTCGCGCTCGACCGCGAGCTCGAGCAGGACGCGCGCCACGCGGCCGTAGACGTCGAGCATGGCGAGGTTGCGCACGCTGCGGTTCAAGCCGCGCGCGACCCGGATCAGGTTCTGGATGAGCTGCAGCGACACGGCGGGGTGGGAGAGCAGGAAGGCCTTGAAATCGGCGCGCGACAGGATGGCGAACTGCGCCGGCTCGAGCGTCATCACCGAGGCCGAGCGCGGCTCGTCATCGAGCGCCATCTCGCCGAAGTACTGCCCGGGCCCCTTGATCGCCAGGATGAGCTCCTTGCCGTGCTCGTCCGCCAGGTAGATCTTTACCCGCCCGCCGAGGACCAGGTAGAGCGAATCGCTCTCGTCGCCCTCGTGGAGGATGATCGCCTGCTTCGGGTAGTTGCGGGTGATCGCGCGATCGGAGATCGCGCGCACATCGGCTTCGGGAACGCCCTCGAACAGCGGAATGCTCTTCAGATCGGCCGGCATGGCGGGGGATTCTAGGCGCGGCTGCGGTTAAGCTACAAGCGTGAATATTCACCGGCTCTACGGCAAGTTCATGCATCAAGCGGCGAGGCGCGGCGGGCTGCATGTGCTGCGCGTGTTCTCGCGGCCGCTCGAGCGCGACGCCCGATCCGCGCCGCCGCCGGGCCTCGAGCTGAGGCCGCTCGGCGCGGAGGAGCTGGTTTCGTACAGCCGGGAACCCGCGCTCGACCTGCGCGAGGCGATGATCCGCGAGGCGATGCAGCGCGGCGACCGGTGCCTGGGGGCGCTCGACGGCGCCGCCCTCGTCGGCTACGTCTGGTTCGCCTACGCAATCGCGCCGCACGTGGACGGCATCTGGGTCCGGGTGCCGCCGCACGCCGTGTACCGCTTCAAGGCCCTGGTGCGGCCCTCGTATCGCGGCCGCGGGATCGCCGCCGCGCTGTACGACGTCGCCGACCCGATCGTCGGCAAGCCGGGCGTAGGCACCGTGGTGGACTGCATCGCGGTCCAGAACACGCCCTCGATCGCGGCGACGCTCAAGAGCGGCAGCCGGCCGCTCGGTACCGTCGCCTATTGGCGGGCGAGCCGGTGGTTCCTCTCGCGGCATTCCCCCAGCGTGCAGCGCCTCGGCCTGCGGTTCTATCTCGCGCCATGAGGCGGCTTCTCGCCGCGACGCTCCTCCTTGCCGCCGGCTGCGCCGGGCTGCCGGGCGGAGATTCTTCGCTGGAGCGCCGGGTCGGCGCGGTGCTGGAACGGCGCGGCCTGGGCGTCGACGCGCTCCTCGTGATCGACAACCTGCTGCGCCATGGCCCGCCGGCGCCCCGCGCCGCGCCGCCGGTCGTGCTGCGGCTCCTCGCCGAGCCGCTGGCCGCCGCGAACGTCTCCAGGCTGTTCGAGCAAGCGGTGCCGGCGAGCCTCGCCGCGCTCGACCCGGCCCGGTCGCAGGCGACGTTCGAGGACCTGCTGAAGGCCTACCTCGCCGAGCTCGCCGAAGCGCAGCGCCTGCTGCGCGCCGCGACCCGGGATTTCGCCGAGGTCGATTTCTCGCGTGGATTGCCGTCCCCCGACCAGCTCCTGGCGATCGCCGATGCGATCGACGCGCCGGGGCTCGAGCGCGCCAACCTCGCGTTCATCGACGCGACCGTGAAGTTCGTGCGCGGCCTGCAGAATGCGAGCGCGCTGCCGGCTCAAGGCAGGACCTTCGAGTCCGCCATCGGCACGATCGTGATCGGAACGCCGGGCAACGACCGGCACGGCCCCGGCGCCGCGCTCATCATCGATCCGGGCGGCGACGACCTCTACGAGCGCTCGCCGGTGCGCGGCGGCGCGGTGTCCGTGATCGTGGACCTCGGCGGCAACGACGAATACCGCGGCAGCGACCTCGCGCTGCGCGGCTTCTCGGCCATCGTCGATCTCGGCGGCAACGATCGCTACGAGATGCAAGGCAGCGGCATCGCCGTGGCGATCGCCGGCGCCTCGCTGCTCATCGACTTCGCCGGCAACGACGCCTACACGGCGAAGTTCTTCGGGCAAGGGGCGGCGGCGTTCGGGATCGGCGCGCTGGTCGATCTCGGCGGCTCGGACCACTACGCGCTGGAGGCGTGGGGACAGGGGTTCGGCGTCGCCGGCGGCCTCGGGCTCCTCTGGGACCGCGCCGGCAACGACCAGTACGCGGTGGCGGGCGTGCCCGACCCGTTCGCCCGCGGCGCCGGGCTGAGTGGCGCCCAGGGCGCGGCTTTCGGCTTCCGCGGCGCGATCGCGGGCGGCGTCGGCATCCTGCGCGACGACGGCGGCGACGATCTCTACGACGCCCAGATGTTCGCCCAGGGCGTCGGCTACTACTACGGGCTGGGAATCCTCTGGGATCGCGGCGGCGACGACCGCTACCAGGCCTTCCGCTACGCGCAAGGCAACGCGGCGCACCAGGCGGTGGGCGTGCTGAGCGACGAAGGCGGCGACGACCATTACACCGCCGACGGCTACGCGCAGGGCATGGGCCTCGACGTTGCCGTCGGCGTGCTGGTCGACGGCCGCGGGAACGACGCGTATCGCGCCCGCGGCGGTGCCCAGGGCGCCGCCACCGCCAACGGCTTCGGCCTGCTTGCCGACCAGGACGGGGACGATCACTTCGACATCGGGCCCGACGAGCGCGCCTGGGGGCGCGCCGAATGGCTGCGCGGCCTGCCGAGTGTGGCCGTCCTGCTGCATGCGAGCGGCGCGCAGTTCATCGGGGACGGCAAGGCGGTCCCGGCGCCGCCCGAAAACCCGCCCGTAGCGGTCCAGCCGCCGACCACGGAGACCTGCCCCTCGTCCGATCCTGGGGAGGCATTGCTCTG
This sequence comes from Burkholderiales bacterium, assembly GCA_036559525.1. GTDB lineage: Bacteria > Pseudomonadota > Gammaproteobacteria > Burkholderiales > SG8-39 > SCGC-AG-212-J23. The sequence goes on along the minus strand of DATBSZ010000199.1, from coordinate 14,813 downwards.
TCGCGTGCGCGACGCAGCCGATCTCGAAGCGCTCTGGGACGAGCTGAAGGCGACCCTGGTCGCGGACCCTGCGACGCCGCTGGCCGGATGGATCGCGATCGCGCTCGCAAGATGGCCACCAGGGAATGCGGCGGAAATCGCCGCGCTGCTGGCGAAGCGCGAAAGCTGCAACGTGCGCGCGCTCGCGCTGCGCGCCTTTCCGACGCTTCCGGCGGCGCAGGCGGGAATACGCTCCTCATGCTTCCGGCTGCAGGCGGCGGCCCGGATGGCCTTCGTGCGCATGGGCGACCCGGTGCCCGCCGACGCCGCGCTGCCGCTATTCCTGCGGGCGATTCCTCCGCAGGAAGATACCTACTGAGCCGGCGCGCCCGCGCGCCGCAGCTGCGACGTCTTCTTCAGCTGGCGCTCGATCGCGCCGAAGGCGTGGTTGATGAGCGTCGGGAGCTGCGTCTGCATGTCGCGCACCACCCTCGCCTTGCGCGCCGCGAGGTCGTGGTGCGGCGGCGTGCGCGCCTCGACCATCACGCTGTAGCGATTGCCCTTGTGGTGCGAGGCCTGGTCCTTCGTGAGCGAGACCCGGCAGGAGGTGATGCCGTAAGCGAACCGGTCGAGCCGCTGCACGCGCTCGAGGATGTAGCTCTCGACCCAGGCGGAACGCTCGACGTCGTGGAAAACGACTTCCGGGAAGGTTTGCATCCCTGTTCGACAACCCTGCCGTCGGGGCAAGTTCCCCGGATTTACAGCTTGTGGGACACCCCGTTGCGCAGGCGCACCATCTTCCAGAACAGGTTCACGCGCGACACGTCGCCGTTCCGGGCCCCGGGCACGAGCTTGCGCAGGTCGACCTCGGGATCGAAGCCGATCTGCGACGAAACGTTGCCGAGCGCGCGCTCGAGCGCGCCCATGACGCGGTTCTCGGACTGGAAGTGGTTGACGATGAAGATCTCGCCGTCGGGGCGGCAGACCCGGTGCAGCTCCTCCAGCAGCTTCGCCGGCTGCGGCACCACCGACACCACGTACATCGCCACCACCTTGTCGAAGCTCGCATCGGGGAACGCCATCGTCTCGGCGTCCATTTCGAGCAGCGCCTCGACGTTCGAGAGCCGCGCGCGCGCCACGCGCGCCCGCGCCCGCTCGAGCATCTCGCGCGACACGTCGATGCCGGTGATGCGCACGTCGCGCGGATAAAGCGACAGCGACAGGCCGGTGCCTACGCCGACCTCGAGGACGCGGTCGCCCGGCTTGAGCCTGAGCGCATCGAGAACCGCCTTGCGGCCCGGTTGCAGGACTGCGCCGAAGATGACGTCGTAGATTCTGGCATAGCGCCGGTAGGCCGCTTTGACGGCTTCGATGTGCATTTCGGGGAATTCTGCCAGCAATCGGCATTCCCGGCACGCCGGGATCATGCCGATAAGCGGAACGCTCCTTCTAGGCCGGACGGACTACCCTGTTAGCGGAGTTTTCCCGACAGTTTCGGCCCCGGCATGAGCCTTCTGGAGGATCGTCAGGTCCGCCCGGCGCACGCGTAATGTGCGTGTGCCGGGACGCCATCTGCTGACGTTCGAGCTCTCGGAAGAAGGCGATGAGCTCACCATCCACGGCGATCCGCCCGGCCTGAGGCTGCTCGCCGAACGCATCTCCGATCTCGCCGGCAAATCCGAAACGCTGAGCAACCCGAGCGTCGCCCAGCTCTCCACCAGCGTCTGGGGCGGCAACGAGCTTTCGCTCGAGCCGCAGGGAACCGACACGCGCCTCGTCTACCAGGTGCGGATCGTGGCGCGGCCCGTCAAGCGCAAGTAGACTTCCCGCATGACGAGCCCCCGGGAGGGCGGCTGCCTGTGCGGCGCGGTCCGCTATCGCGTCAGGAACGCGCCGTTCCGCACCGGCATATGCCACTGCAGGTTCTGCCAGCGCCGCACCGGCAGCGCCTTCGGCGTCGGCGTCTATTTCAGGAAGGACGACTTCGATCTGCTGCAGGGCGAGCTCGAGTCGTACGAGCATCGCTCCGACGAGAGCAGCCGCTGGCTGAAGATGGAGTTCTGTCCCAAGTGCGGCACCACCGTCACCTGGACGCTCGAGCTCTTTCCGGACGGCCGCGGCGTCGCGGGCGGCAGCTTCGACGACCCGAGCTGGCTCAGGATCGAGCGCCATACCTGGACGCGCTCGAAGCAGCACTGGGTGCCGATCGCGCCCGGGGTCGAGCGGCACGAGAAGGCGGCGCTCCAGCAGCCCGTAAAGCTCAAGTAATCAGGGCTTCTGCGACAGGAGATGCGCGCAGCCCGCGCGCGTCGCCCAGTATTCCCAGGCGCGCCAGGTCTCGGGCGAGTGCGGCTTGTAGCCGGCGTTGCGCGCCTCGATCTCGCCCGGGCTCAGGGGTTTCAGCTGACCCAACTGCAATGCCTTGTATTGAACACGCGCATTGCGCGGCACGTAGACCGACATCCGTACCACCTCGATCAGCGAGCGCGCGGCGGCGACGAAGCCATGCCCGCGCATCAGCGCGACATTGTTCTTGTCCAGGGACGAAGCGAGGTCCCGGCCCTGCGCCATGTTGGTGACGAGGAGGTTCGTGTCGCCGAACCGGTCGCGGATGTCCCACACCGGCACGCGCTCGCCCATGAAGCTGCCGGAATGAATCACCGGCTTCAGCGGCACGGACGCGATGCCGAACGGCAGCACGTCCTCGGCATGCGCGTGGACCACCGACATGACGTCCGAGCGCGCCGCGTACACGGCGGCGTGAATGAAGCGCTCGAGGTAGGGCTGGCGCGGGTCGCCGCCGAGCGGATTGCCCTCGAGATCGAACTCCATGATGTCGCCCGGCTCGACCAGCTCGGGCGCGAGCGAGCGCGCGAGGAAGAAACGCTTCGGGTCCTCCGGGTGGCGCAGGCTGACGTGTCCGTACGCGTCCACCACGTTCTCGTTCGCGAGGATGCGGTTCGCCACTACCAGGTCGTTGAAGTTCACTTCAGCGATCGCCAGACCTTTTCTGCGGTGAGCGGCATGTCCAGATGCCCCACCCCGAGCGCATTGCATACGGCGTTCACCACCGCCGCGGGCGCCCCGACCGCGCCCGCTTCGCCCGCGCCCTTTACCCCGAGCGGATTGGTCTTGCACGGCACGTGGTGGAAGCCGCAATCGAGCGCCGGCAGGTCGCCGGCGCGCGGCATCGCGTAGTCCATGAACGAGCCCGAAAGGAGCTGGCCGCTCTGCGCGTCGTACACCGCGTGCTCGAGGAGCGCCTGGCCGATGCCCTGCACCGTGCCGCCCTGCACCTGGCCCTCGAGCAGCTTCGGGTTCATGGCGCGGCCGAAATCGTCGACCACGGTGTAGCGCTCGATCGCGGCGCGTCCGGTCTGCGGGTCCACCTCGACCTCGCAGATGTGGCAGCCGTTCGGGTAGGTGTAATCCGGCGGCGCGTGCGTCTGGGTTGACTCCAACAGACCCAAATCGAACAGGCCCAGCTTCCGATCCGTGCCGCCGATGCGAAATTCGCCGTCGCGGTACTCGATGTCGGAGGCCGCGGCTTCGAGCCTGCGCGCCGCTTCCTGCTTGCCCTTCTCGATCACCTCAGCGGCCGCATTCACGGCGGCGACCCCGCCGAGCGCGAGAAAGCGCGAGCCGCCGGTGAGACCCTCGGCCGGAACGACGTCGGTATCGCCCTGTACGACTTTGATCTTCGAAGCGTCGACCCCCAGCTTGTGCGAAAGAAGCTGCACGAAGGTCGTCGTGTGCCCCTGCCCGTTGTCCTGCATGCCTGAATAGAGCGTCACCTCCTTCGAGTCGACCTTCACCCGTACCGTGTCTCCCGGCCCGCCGCCGCAACGCTCGATGTACATGCCCAGGCCGATCCCACGCTTTTTTCCTGACTTCTCGGAGATCGTCTTTCTCGCGGCAAACCCGCCCCAATCCGCCCGCTGCATCGCCCGGTCCAGGATCCCCGCGAAATCCCCCGAGTCGTAGCGGCTCTCGACCGGCGTCTGGTAAGGCATCTCCGAGGGCTTGATGAAGTTGCGCCGCCGCAGCTCCTCGGGCGAGAGGCCGAGCTCGCGCGCCGCGACGTCGATCACGCGCTCGAGGAGATAGATCGCCTCGGGCCGGCCCGCGCCGCGGTAGGCGTCGACCGGCACGGTGTTCGTCAACGTGCCTTTGATGTTCAAGAAAATGTTTTCTATCTTGTAAACCCCGGAAAGCATCGGCGCGGCGAGCTGCGGAATGAACGGGCCGAAGTTCGACAGGTACGCGCCCATGGCTGCCCAGGTCGTGACGCGCAGCGCGAGGAAGCGCCCGTCGCGATCGGTCGCGAGCTCCGCGATCGAGTAATTGTCGCGGCCCTGGGCGTCGGAAAGAAATCCCTCGCTGCGCTCGCCCGTCCAGCGCACCGAGCGCTTGAGCCGCCGCGCGGCCCACACCACGGCGGGCTGCTCCGGGTAGAGGAAGATCTTCATGCCGAACGCGCCGCCGACGTTGCCCGACACCACGCGCAGCTTGTCGCGCCCGGTCTTCAGCACCGCGTCGGCGATCTGCCCGTGCAGATGGTGCGGGCCCTGGCTCGGCGTGTAGAGCGTGGTGCGCCCGCTCGCCGCGTCGTACTCGGCGAGCGCCGCGCGCGGCTCGATCGGATTCGCCACCAGACGGTTGTTTACCAGCTCGAGCCGCGTCACATGGGCGGCCTGCGCGATCGCCGCTTCGACCTTCGCCTTGCTTTCGCCGAGGCCGATGTCGAACGCGACCTCGCCCTTCCTCGCTTCGGTGACCGCAGGAAGCGGCTCGTACTCCACCTCCACCATCTCCGCCGCATCCTTCGCCTGCGAGAGCGTCTCCGCGATCACCATCGCCACCGGGTCGCCGACATGCGCGACCTTCCTGAGCGCGAGCACCGGGCGCGGCGTTTCCTTGAGGCCCGGCACCGGAATCAGGCACGGAATGTTCCCCAACCCATCGGCCGCCACGTCCTTGCCGGTCAGCACCGCCACTACGCCCGGCGCCTTGGCGGCGCGGTCGATCGAAACACTCTTGATCTTCGCGTGCGCATGCGGCGAGCGCACGAAACACACGTGCGCCGCGCGCACCGGCGCGAAGTCGTCCGTGTAGCGCCCTGCGCCGCGCAATAGCGCGTCGTCTTCGAGCCGCTGGACCGATTGCCCGAGGGCGAATTTCATGTAAATCGAATTGCCTTCATCAAGACTAGCAGTGATGATATCCGGCGTCTAACAGGGAGGTAACTCATGGAGTTCGTCTGGTTCATCTTGATCGGGCTGTGCGCAGGATGGCTTGCCGGGCAGTTCATGAAAGGCTCGGGGTTTGGCCTCGTCGGCAACCTGATCGTCGGCGTGGTCGGTGCGCTGCTCGGCGGCTTCGCGTTCCACCTCGTCGGCCTGGCCGCCTACGGCCTCCTCGGGCAACTGATCGTGGCGACCGTGGGCGCGGTTCTCCTGCTCGCGCTCCTTCGCTTCGTCAAGCGAAAGACGTAGGCCGGCACACCGAGGGCGACACGCGATGATCTGCGTTCGCGTCCTGGTGACGGTCGTTGTTCTCGGTCTCGCGCCGCTGGCCTGCGCCAACGAGCTGCTTTGGACCCGCATCAAGACGGAATCCAACATCGTGGTCCTCACGCGGAACATGCAAAGCGGTGGCGGCAGAATGCGGCACTGGGACGAAAGCGGCGGCTGCAAGGGCGAAGCCCGCCTCACCTCGGTCGGCGAGACCGACGCGCGAAGGCTGGGCGAGCTGTTTTCCGCACGCTCGATCAAGCCCTTCGTCATGAGCTCGCCCCTGTGCCGCTGCCGCGACACTGCCGAGCTCGCGTTCGGCGGGGCGCTGATCGACCCCGATCTGCGCGAGATCGCGACCGCCGACCCGGAGCGCACGGGAGTGTTCGACCGCAAGGTGGCCAGCCTTCTCCTCAAGCACCGTGGGAGCGCGCCCATCGTTTTCGTGAGTCATCGCCCGAATATCGAGCTGCTGACCCTGGAGCTCGTGGAGGAAGGCGAGCTCGTGGTCGGCAAGGTTTCCGATTCCGGCGAGATCCAGGTCCTGGGAAGGATGCGGCTGCGGGAGTGAAGCAGAACCCGCATCGACGACGTCGCCGCCTTGCGCAACGCCATGGTCCGGTTCCATGCCGGGGTCAGGCAGGGCTTTCGCAGCGGCCAGAGCGAGGAGAAGATCCGCCATTCGCTCGATCTTTCGATGTGGGAGAAGCTCGAGCGGTCGTATGTCATCGGCAGAAACGTCAATCGCGCGTACCTTGAAGCCGAGGTGGACAGCTTCGATGAATGACGTGGAAATCGCGCTGGGAACGCTCACGATCGCGGTCCTGCTGATCGTCAACGGCTTCGCGACCCGCGAAGTGCTGCGGGACAGGTTCGCCGAGCGCCATCAGAGAATGTTTCAACTGGTTGCGCTGTGGCTCGTGCCGGTGTTCGGCGCGATCCTGGTTTTTGCGATGCATCGCAAGCCCGAGGAGCCGTCGGGGATCTACCGCGAGGATTCCGATCCCGGCGCACTGGGCGATGACGTCGCAACGTCTCAGCATGTCGGCCGGTCGATAAAATCTGCGGCGGATGACTAAGGTCGCGGCGTCGAATGCGTGCGCCTGCGGCGGCGTGCTGCTGCTGATCTTCTCGGCAATCGCACCGGCCCAGTGGTATCCCGTCGCGGCGCTGTTCGGCGGCCTCGCCCTGCTCGTCGTGTCGCACGTACTGACGCCCTGCCTCGACCGGATCGCCGTATGGCGAAAGCAGCTTCTCAAGTAGCCGAGCTGCACGTGTGGGCGCTCGACCTGGAGAACGACGCCATCGCGCTCGGCTGGGCGAGCCTCATCCGCGCGCGCGGCGGTCGGGAGTGAAGCTCAGCTTCCCGGCCGCCCTCAACCGCTCGTAGTCGTCGCTCGAGGCGAGCAGGCGGTTCTGCAGGCTGACGAGAGCGCTTCCTCTGACGGCGCCGGCAAGGATCCAGGTCGCGACGACTGCCGCGCCGCCCAGCAGGTGAAGCGGGCCCAGCCAGATCGAGACCGCAACCCCGAGGAGTCCGCACGCGAGCCACGGCGAGCCGGCGACGAGATTCAGGCCCGGCCGCGCCGCGGCGAAGGCGAGCACGCCCGGAACCAGCCAGCCAAGGGCGCCATAGCGCCCGTGCGCTGCGGCCCACGCCGCGATCCCGAGCGTCGGCGACAGCGCGAGAAGCGACGCCAGCGCATACCACGCGAGACCGCTCGCGCCCCATAGCGCGAGGACCGCGCCGCCGACGCCGCGCACGCCCCAGAGGAGCGAGTTTGCCGAGCTCCGGGCTACGAATTCGCTGTGCTCCATCCCCGGCCCGAAGTGTAGAGTAGCCGCGAGGGAGCGAGTCCATGGCCGCGAAGATCCGCATCGACGTTCAGCGCGGGTTCTATCCGATCGTCTACGTGCGCGGCTTCGCCGCCACCGCGGGCGAGCGCGAGGAGACCTTCTACGACACCTATTACGGCTACGCCGCGACCTCGGTGGAGAAGCGCGACGGCGTGCCGCCGAACTACCTCGAGCCGCTGGTGTTCGAGGGGCAGCTGATCCGCTTCCTCAAGGAATACGGCTACGTCGACGCGGCCAACGGCGGCCTGGCGCTCGCGATGAGCAACCCCGCGAACCTGCGGCAGAACCCGACGCGCAGCCTCTGGATCAGCCGCTTCTACGACGTGGACGTGCTGTCCGACAAGGTGCGCGCGATCGAAGACCATGCCGCCGACCTGCGCAAGCTGGTGTGCGAGACCGTCCCCGCGGAGCTGAAGAAGATCCAGGGCGTCGACCTCGGCCCGAAGGATCGTGACTACAAGGTCATCCTGGTCGCGCACTCGATGGGCGGCCTCGTGTCACGCTGCCTGATCCAGAACCTGCTGCCCGATCCGACGCGCTGGATCCATCGCCTCGTGACGATCGGCTCGCCGCACGGCGGCATCGAGCTCTCCGCGGTGCCCGACCTCCTCGAGGAGCTGATTGCCGGCAAGGGCAACCTGCTGGGCGCCGCGATCTTCAAGGAAGAGCGCATGCGCCAGTACCTCAAGCTGCCGAAGGCCGCGCCGCTCAACGGCCTCGACGGCAAGTTTCCCGAGGGCCGCTGCCTGTGCCTGGTCGGCAGCGACCACGACAGCTACAACGTCGCGAAGAAATTCACCGGCAGCCACAGCGACGGGCTGGTCAAGCAGAGCAACGCCTACATCCAGGGCGCCTACTGGGCCAACGTCCACCGCGCGCATTCCGGCCGCCGCGGCATCGTCAACAGCTTCGAGAGCTACGAGAACCTGCGCCGCTTCCTGTTCGGCGACACGCGCGTGAAGCTCTGGCTCGAGGGCATCTCGCTGAAGATGGAGCCGCCCAAGGCCAAGATGACCGAGCTCTACGACTTCGAGTTCTCGCTGTCGGTGCGCGGCACCGGCGTGTACCTGCACCAGCGCCGGCAGAATCCGTGCGAAAACGCGATGCGGCTGAAGCGCGCGGACCTGGAGAAGGACCCGACCCTGCACCTGCACACCGGCTTCCTCGACACCCGCCTGCGCTCGCCGAACGAGCCCCGCTTCTCGCATTTCCTGCTGGCGTTCCGCGTCGCGCAGCACCGCGTCAAGGAGGGCTTCCTGTTCGACACGCAGTACCCCGAGCGCACGATCTACAGCGAGAGCCTGGAGGCGCGCGTGACGCTCGCCGGCCAGGGCACGGCAAAGACGGCCGCGGTGGAGTTCCGCTGGCTGTCCGACTCGACCGACCTCGACGCCGCGGAAAGCTGGACCAAGGCGCAGATGGCCGACGGGGCGTTCCGCATCGAGCTGCGCAAAAGCGAGACGCTCTCGGCGCAGCTTTGCATCCGGCCGAGCGGCTGGCCCGACAAGACGGCCGAGACAGCCGGAATCGACGCAGCGCTCGCCTAGGAAAGGTCTGGGGAAGTCGCCCCCGCGAAGGCGGGGGTCCGGTTTTCTTTTTGCAAAACATGGGTTCCCGCCTTCGCGGGAACGACCACTTGCCGCTATTTCAGAGTTTCCCTAGCGGCCTACAGGATGTCTTTCCACTTCGCGCGCGTCTTTTCTTGCAACTCCTTGGACGCCTCGGCCACCGCCGGAAACTCGTCGAGGTGCTCCCACGGGCGGCAGGCGTCGATGATCGCTTTCGAGCTGAGCGGCGCGTCGTACGGATAAGCGACGAACATCGGGTCGTTCTTCGATCCCATGCCGCGGCGGATGATGTCGATGTCGACCGCGGGATCGCTGCGCGTCGCTACCGCCCACATCACTTCCTGCAGGTTGGCCGGGTCGATGTCGTCGTCGACCACCACCGAGTAGCGCGACATGTAGGCGCCGACGCCGCACTGGCTGAGGAGGTGGCCGGCCTGGCGCGCATGGCCCGCGTAGCGCTGCTTGATCGAAACCACGTTGAACATGCGCGCGCCGCCGATCTCGTGCGCCCACACCGACTTCACTTCCGAGAGCCCTGCCGCCACCAGCGCGTCGAGCAGGAGCGCCGAGCGCATCACCGCTTTGGAGTACGAGTAGTCGTTGGGTGGCTTGGCCGGCGGGCTCCCCATGAGGATGGGGTTGTTTCTGTAGTAGACCCTTGAGACCGTGACGCAGGGAGCGGTGCCCGCCTTTCCGGGGTAGTAGCCGTGGAACTCGCCGAACGGCCCCTCGGGGCGCTCGTCGTTCGGCTCGACGAAGCCTTCGAGCACGATCTCCGACGCGGCGGGAAATGGAAGCTTTGTCACTTCTCCGCGAATCACTGCAACCGGTTCTTTCAATATGGACCCAATGTAGTTCCACTCGCACATGCCGAACGGAATCTCGATGCCCGAGATGAGATAGCCGAGCGGATCGCCGCCCAGGACGATCGCCACCGGGAAGGGCTTGCCCGCCTTCTTGTGCTTCTCGTACTGGATGCGCCCGTGCTTGCCAGGCACCATGTCGAGCGCGACGTGGCTCTTGTCGAGCAGCTGGACGCGGTACGTGCCGACGTTCACCCAGTCGGAATCCAGATCGCGCGTCACCACGGAGCAGCCGGTGCCGATGTAGCGCCCGCCGTCCATCTCGTGCCACAGCGGAGCCGGAAATGCCAGCAGGTCCGGGGTTTTCTGAGCATTTTCCAGAGCAGGCCCGGACGAGACGACGACCGGTTCATAGTTCGGCGCCTCGGCCTGCCATTGCGCCGGCTTGCCGCGCAGCACCTCGACCAGCCCGCGATGCGTCTTCTGCACCGGCAAGCGCAGGATCGAGGACAGGCGCGCCGGGCTGCTCGTGCTGCAGGTGAGGACGCGGAAGCCTTTCGGGTAGCCCTTGATCTCGTCGAAGAGCAGCGCCGGCGGCACGTCCTTCTTGACGTTGAGCTCGCTGATCGCGCCGAGCTCGAGGTTCCAGTCGGCGCCGCGCACCTCGCGCAGCTCGCCGAGCGCTTCGACTTCTGCCAGCCACGGGCGCAGATCGAGCGGATTGGGCATCCGGTCCTAGTCTACAAATAAAAAGGGCCGCTCATCGCGGCCCTTCTCCGGCGTGAACCGCCGTCAGTCGATCAAGATGTGCGGATAGATGAATCCGAACGACAGTAACGACACGGTCAGTTTCAGGACAAATACGGTCTTCTGACCCAGCGTCATGTCGCGGAACTTGAGCGACTGCTGAGCCGGCGCCGCACTCCCCTGCGCGTGCTTCGGGTCTTCCATGGGATCTCCTTTGGTTAGGACAGCTCAGCCGGTGCCGGCGAGGCAAGCCTCGCCGCGGGAGCAAGCCGCCGGATGAGCCCAGACGCAGTCTAGCCGGTCGTTCGCTGCGCTGCCTGTCAGCGGTCTGACAATCGACGTACCATTGCCGGCCATGAGGGGCCTCGTCGCGCTTCTGCTGCTCATGGCTGCCGAGACTGCTGCGGCGCAGAGCTATCCCGTGCGCCCGGTGCGGCTGGTGGTGGGCTTTCCCGCCGGCGGGCCGAGCGACGTTCCGGCGCGCCTCATCGCCGAGAAGATCCGCGTGCCGCTCGGCCAGCCGGTGATCGTCGAGAACAAGACCGGCGCCGCAGGGATGATCGCGGCGAGCGATGTGCTCTCGCAGCCCGCCGACGGTCACACGCTGCTGCTCTGCTCGTACATCGATCCGCTCAACACGCTCCTGTACAACAAGGTCTCGTATCGGCTCGAGGACCTGGCGCCGGTGTCGCTGGTGTCGAAGGCCTACTATGCGTTCACCATTTCCAACGAGGTCCCGGCCGCGAACCTTTCCGAGTTCGTGAGCTACGCGAAGGCGCGGCCCGGCACGCTCAACTACGGGCGCGTCGGCGCCGGCTCGGTCACCGAGGTGCTGGCGAAGCAGTTCGAGAAGCTCGCCGGCATCAGCATGACCGGCGTCACGTTCAAGGGCACCGGCCCGGCGCTGCAGGAGATCGTCGCCGGCCGCGTGCACTTCATCGTCGGGCCGCTGTCGGTCACCATGCCGCTGTACCAGGGCAAGCGGGTGAAGATCCTCGGCATGACCAGCCCCGAGCGGCTGACGATCGCGCCGGAAGTGCCGACGCTCGCTGAGCAGGGGCTGCCGATCGTGAGCTACGGCTGGTGGGGCGTGTGCGCCCGCTCGGGCATGCCGCCACCGGTGGTCGAGCTGCTCAACCGCCACATCGTCGCCGCGGTCGCTTCGCCTGAATACCGCAACGCGATGGAGAAAAGCGGCGTGATCCCGGCCTCCTCCACGCCCGGTGAGCTCGGCCAGGAAATCTCCAAGACGGTGCGCGAGACCTCGCAATTGTTCCGTGAACTGGACATCGGCAAGATCGATTAGCGCCGCGCTGGCGCTCGCAGTCTGGACCGGCTTCGTCCATGCCCAGGCTTATCCCTCGCGCGCGGTGCGCATGCTGGTCGGCTTCCCGCCGGGCGGCGGCACCGACATCCTGGCGCGGGTGCTCGCGCCGCGGCTCTCCGATTACCTCGGCCAGCCGTTCGTGGTCGAGAACCGGCCCGGCGCCACGACCAACATCGCAAGCGACCTGGTGGCGAAGAGCGCGCCCGACGGGTACACGCTGCTCTTCACGACTTCTTCGCTGGCGATCAACGCTTCGCTCTACAAAAACCTGACGTACGACGCGCTGCGCGATTTCGCGCCGGTCTCGGTGTTCGCCGAGAGCCCGAACCTGCTGGTCGCGCACGCGAGCGCCGGCGCCAACGTGAAGGAGCTGCTCGCGCAGGCAAAGGCCAAGCCCGGCGCGATGAACTATTCGTCTGCGGGCTCGGGCACGAGCCAGCACCTGGCGGGCGAGCTGTTCAAGGCGCGCACCGGCGCGTCCATCGCGCACATTCCGTACAAAGGCACGGCGGCGTCGCTGACCGCAGTGATCGCGGGCGAAGTGCACTTCAGCTTCGCCAACGTCCCGGCGATCCTCGGCCACGTGCGCAGCGGGCGGATCCGCGCCCTCGCAGTCCTCGCGCCGAAGCGCTCCGAGCTGATGCCGGAGGTGCCGACGATGCAGGAAGCCGGCGTGAACGACGTCGTGGTGCCGGTGTGGTACGCGCTCCTCGCGCCCGCGGCGACGCCGCGCGAGATCGTCAAAGCCCTGAACGACGCCACGGTGCGCGCCGCGCGCGCACCCGACCTCAAGCAGAAGCTCGTCGAGCAGGGCGCCGACCCGGTCGGCAACACGCCGGAAGAATTCGCCAGCATGCTGCGCGAAGAAGTGGCGAAGTGGGCCGAGATCGTCAAGATTTCCGGCGCGAAGGCGGAGTGACGATGCGCCTGGCGTTGCTCTTCATCGGCTTGATGGTTGCCGGCTGCGCCGCAGCGCAGGAGTTTCCCTCGAAGACCGTGCGCATCGTCGTACCCTGGCCGCCGAGCGGGAACGTCGACATCACCGCGCGCACCGTCGCCCCGGCCTTCGGCGAGGCGCTCGGCCAGAGCGCGATCGTGGAGAACCGTGCCGGCGCCGCCGGCGCGATCGGCAGCGCGGCGGTGGCGAAAGGCGCCGCCGACGGCTACACGCTGCTCCTCGGCTCGAGCGGCACCATCACCGCCGGCCCGGCGGTGTGGAAGAACCGGCAGTACGACCCGGTGAAGGAGCTGGTGGCGGTCGGCGGCATCCAGTCGGTGCCGATCGTGCTGACTGCAGCCGCCAAGACTCCCGTTTCAACCTACGCCGAGTTCGTTTCTCTCGCGAGGTCAAAGCAGATCAGCATTGCTTCGGCCGGCAGCGGCTCGTCCAACCACCTCGCCATCGAGCTCCTGATGCGCATGGCGAACCTGAACCTGCTCCACGTTCCTTACAAGGGCAGCGGGCCGGCGCTCACCGACCTTCTCGGCAGCCAGGTCGAGAGCATGATGGACCAGCTCACCGCCTCGATCGGCCATATCCGCGAGGGCCGCATCAAGGCGCTCGCGATCTCCTCGGCGAAGCGCTCGCCGTTGCTGCCGAACGTGCCGACGCTCGACGAGGCCGGCGTCAAGGGCTACGAGGCGGCGACCTTCACCGGCCTGTTCGCGCCCGCAGGCACGCCGGCCAATGCGCTGGAAAAGCTGCACGCCGCCCTGCGCAAAGCGCTCGCCAGCGAAGCGGTGCGCGAGCGCTTCCGCGGCATGGGCGTCGAGATCATCGAGCTCGCCCAGCCCGAATTCGCCGCCTACGTGCGCGCGGACTACGAGAAGTGGCTCAAGGTGGCGCGCGAGGGCAACATCGTCGTCGAGTGATGCAGAAGAACGTCGAACGCATCGCGCACCTCGATCTGCCGGGCGCGGGCCAGGTCACCGTCGAGGGCAAGCACGCCTACGTCGGGCACATCACCAACAAGGAGCGCCTCGGCACCTCGATCCTCGACGTCTCGGATCCGCGCCAGCCACGTCTGCTCAGTCAGGTTTTTCTTCAAGAAAAAAATTCCCACAGCCACAAAGCGCGCGTCGCCGGCGACCTGATGATCGTCAACGTCGAGCAGAACATGGGGCCGGCCGGCCGCAGAGCAGCCGACGGTTCACCTGAGAAATCCTCTTATGTTGAAGGCGGCTTCAAGCTCTACGATATTTCGAGCAGGGAAAAACCGAAGCTCATCGCCCACCACCGCACCTACGGCCGCGGCGTGCACCGTTTCGACATGGACGAGCGCTACGCCTACATCTCCACCGAGATGGAGGGCTACGTCGGCAACATCCTTGTGATCTACGACCTTCGCAATCCCGCGCGGCCGGAGGAAGTGTCGCGCTGGTGGATGCCGGGACAGCATGTCGCGGGCGGCGAGAAGCCGACCTGGGCCGGGCGGCGCAACCGCCTGCACCACGCGCTGCGCTTCGGCGACGAGCTCTGGGCGGGCTGCTGGCACGCCGGTGTGCGCGTCATCGACATCTCCGACATCCGCAAGCCGCGCACCCTCGGCGAGTACAACTACCACCCGCCCTTCCCCGAGCCCACGCATACCTTCATGCCGGTGCCCGGCCGCATCGAAGGCCGCCGCATCGCCGTGGCGATCGACGAGGAAGACCACGCGCACTCGGCAGAGGAGATGGAGCGGCGCCGCGGCCGCCCGCACGGCTGCTTGTGGGTTCTCGACGTCACCAACCTCGAAAAAATCCAGCCGCTGTCGATATTCGAGGTGAGCGAGCTCGACTCGCCGTGGAGCCGCGCCGCGCCCGGCCGCTTCGGCGCGCACCAGTTCCAGGAGCACATGGAAGGAACGCTCGTGTACTGCGCCTGGTTCGCCGGCGGGCTGCGCATCGTCGACGTCGCCGACCCCGCGGCGCCGCAGGAGGTCGGCTACTTCATTCCGGAGCCGGCGGCCGGCAAGGTCGCGCCGCAGACCAACGACGTGGACGTCGACGCGAACGGCCTTGTCTACATCGTCGACCG
>DATBSZ010000198.1:0-10461 GCA_036559525.1 Burkholderiales bacterium | reverse complement strand
GCCGCCCTGGATCTTTTCGCGGTCAAGGCGAATGACCTTGAATGCAACCTGCAATGCTTCGCAGGTTGCACGTCCAATCCCGCTCGCGGCGCCGGTGACCAGCGCCGTTTTCACGCCGCCAGGCCGGGCATGCTGAACCCGGCGCCCTTCAGGTCGCGGATCAGTTCTTCTTCCTGCGCCGCGGTGAGCTCGGTGAGCGGCGGCCGGCAGGTCTTCCACTGCGGGTCGTTGCCGAAGTGGGCGACGGTGGCCTTGAGCGCCGGGATCATCGGCTGCTTCTGCACGATCTTGCGCGTCGCGGTGATGCCGGCCTGCAGCTTGTCGGCTTCGGTCGAGCGCCAGTTCTTGTAGACGTTGGCGATCGGGCCCGGGTTGACGTTGCCGGTGGCGGTGATGCAGCCCTTGCCGCCGTTGCGCATGTTGTCGAGCAGGAACACCTCGCTGCCGGCGAACACGTCGAAGCCGCCCTTCGCGTAGTTGTCGAGCATCGCCTTGGTGTTCGACCACTCGCCGGAGGAGTCCTTCACGCCCGCGACGATGCCCGGATATTTCGAGAGCAGTTTCTCGATCAGGTTCAGCGTGATCGCCACCTGGGCGACCGGCGGGATGTGATAGAGGTACAGCGACAGGCGCTCGTCGCCGACGCGCTCGATCACCTCGGCGAAGTTGCGGTAGAGGCCCTCGTCGGACACGCCCTTGTAGTAGAACGGCGGCAGCATCAGCACGCCGCCGCAGCCAAGGCGCACCGCCTCGCGCGTCATTTTCACCGAGTCGGAAAGCGCGCAATGCCCGGTGCCCGGCATCAGCGCCGAAGCCGGCACGCCGCCTTTGACCAATGCTTCCAACAGATGCCTCTTTTCAGAGACGGACATCGAGTTCGCTTCGCTGTTGGTGCCGAACACCGCGAGGCCCGCGCACCCCGACTTGAGCAGCCAGCGGCAGTGGCGCACGAAGCGCTCGGCGTCGGGTGAATAATCCTTCTTGAAAGGGGTGATGACGGGCGATAGCACGCCCTCTATGCGCTTGACCTTGTTGCCTGGTTTCATGTCGGTCCGTTAGAGTGAGCCGCCAATTATGCCGCCAGTTCGCCAGATTCTCTGCATCCTGCTCCTCGCTCTGCCGCCCGCGGCGCACGCGGGAGGCGTGGTCGTCGTGGGCTCGTCCGGCACGTCTGGATTCTGGCTCGCCCTGGCGGTGCTGGCAGGCTTCGTGCCGCCGCCCCCTGCGCCGGAGGTCTCGCCGCATCACCTCAGCGCCGGGCCGGCGCCGGCGAAGGACTCGTGCACATTCGTCGCAGGCGTGCGTCATTGCCCGCTGGCAAAGCCGCGTGCCGAATCTCGATAGGGCCGTCAACATCGAGGACTTGCGCCGGCTGGCGAAGCGCCGGCTGCCGCGCGCCATCTTCGACTTCTTCGACGGCGGCGCCGAGGACGAGGTGACGCTGCGCGAAAACCGCGCCGCTTTCGGGCGCGTCCGCCTTCTGCCGCGGGTGCTGGTTGACGTTTCAAAAATCCAGACGACGGTAGATCTGCTTGGCAAACCCTCCGCGCTGCCGCTTGCCATCGCGCCCACCGGCGGCATCAGCGCCGGGCGCGCCGGCGCCGAGCTGATCCTCGCGCGCGCCGCAAAGGCCTGCGGCGTGCCTTTCACCATGGCCACGCCCTCGGCGTTCAGCATCGAGCGCGTCGCGCAGGAAGTGGGCGGACGGCTCTGGTTCCAGCTCTACGCGGTACGCGACCAGGAATTTCGCAAGCGCTTGGTTGAAAGAGCAAAAAATTCGGGTTATGAGGCGATCCTGGTGACCGTGGACCTGCCGGTGTCGGGCAAGCGCGAGCGCGATCCCCGCAACGGCTTCCACACGCCCTACAGCCCCAACTGGCGCAACTCGCGCGATGTGATCTTCAAGCCCGCCTGGGCGCTCGAGATGCTGCGCCACGGCCTGCCGGGGATGGCGAACCTCGAGGGCTACAAGTTCAGCACGCCCGCCGGCACCGACATCGTCACCGCGGTGGGGCGCGAGATGGACGCCGGCCTCGACTGGGAATACATCAAGCGCCTGCGCGAGCTGTGGCCCGGCAAGCTGCTGCTGAAAGGGGTCGAGCGCCCAGACGACGCCGAGCGTGCCGTGGCGGCCGGCTGCGACGGCGTGGTGGTTTCCAACCACGGCGGCCGGCAGCTCGATGGCGCCGCGCCGACGCTGGAAGCCTTGCCGGACATCTCGAAAGCCGTCGGCTCGAAGATCGCCGTGCTGCTCGACGGCGGCGTGCGCCGCGGCGTCGACATCCTCAAGGCGCGCGCACTCGGCGCGCAGGCGGTGCTTACCGGGCGGGCGACGCTCTTCGGCGCGATGGCGGGCGGCGAGCCGGGCGCGCGCCGCGCGCTCGAGATCCTGTCGACCGAGCTGGTGCGCGCGATGCAGCTCTGCGGGACACGATCGGTCGCGGAGATCGGGCCGGACCTGCTTTCTTACTGAAGTTTCGAACGTACTCCGGCGCCGAGAAGATCCACTCGAGCGCGTCGTAGTAGCGCTCGGCCGACCTGCCGCGGTAGATGTCGTTGCGCACTTCGCGCTCCAGTCCGTCGGGCACGTGGAAGATCATTCCGACGAGCTGGTTGGCCGAAACCTGCACCCGCGTGGCGCGAACGATGCGTCGGTCCTGGTAGTTTGAAAAGGCTTTCTCGAACTGGCCGTCGGCCTCGTCCGCACACGCACCCAGGCACACCGCGTCCTCCATCGCCATGGCCGCGCCCTGCGCCATGTACTGCAGCATGAAGTGGGCGGCGTCGCCGAGCAGCGTGACGCGGCCCCGGGTCCAGTTGTCCACCGGCTCGCGGTACGCCAGCATCCAGCGCCGGAATTCCCTCGGCGTGCGCATCAGCTTGGTCGGCTTCTCGCAGTAGTGCGTGAACAGCGGCAAGACTTCTTCCGGCAGCGCGAGCTCGTTGTGTCCGCCGCTCGAGTGCTTGCCGATGACGGTCGCGACCAGGTTGAACAGCTTCCAGCCGCGCAGCGGATAGTGAACGATGTGCGTGTTGTGCCCCGCCCAGAGCGTTGCCGCCGGCAGCCGAAGCGCTTTCGGCACGTCGCCGATGTTCAGCACCGCGCGGTAGCACATGTGGCCGGAGACCGGCATCGCCGCGTCGGCCACGATCTTCTCGCGGATCACCGAGCGCCCGCCGTCCGCCCCGACCAGCGCCGTGCCTTCGATGCTTCCGTTGTCCGTTTTCACGCGGACCGACGCGCCGTCCTGCTCGAACGCCGTGACGCGGGTGCTCGTTCGCAGCTCGATCATCTCCGGCAGCGCCGTGCAGCCGCCAAGGAGCGAGCCGTGGATGTCGGCGCGATGCGTCACCGCGTAGGGGTTGCCGAAGCGCTTGGCGAAGCGCTTGTCGAGCGGAATGTCGATCACCTTCTCGCCGCTCACGCCGTCGAACATGAACAGGTGCTCGACGAACACCGCTTCCTTCTTCACGAGGGCGCCGACGCCGAGCGCGTCGAGCGCGTGCCACGCATTCGGCGCGATCTGGATGCCGGCACCGATCTCGCCGAACTGGGGAGCTTGCTCCAGCACCACCGAGCGGAAGCCCTTGCGCGCCAGCGCCAGCGCCGCGGCGAGGCCGCCGATGCCGCCGCCGGCGATCACGACCGGCTTCTCGTTCCGCGCCTTCATTGCAGCATGTTAAGCGCGGCGCGGCCGAGCGCGGAGCGCGGATCGCCAAGCGTTTCGATGATTTCGAAGTGGTTCAGGCCTTTCCCCAGGATCGTGGGCGCGCCCAGCTTCTCCGCGAACTCCTTCGATTGGCGGAAGAACTCGGCACCCTCTTTCTCGCCCCAGGCCACCGTCACCGGGCAACGGATCCTGTCCACGTGCCGGATCGGCGAATACTCGTGCTCGAGCCGCTCGTCGAGCCGCACATACTCGTTGCGCGCACTCAGGCGTACCGGCAGCAGATCGTAGACGCCCGACACCACGAGGGCCTTCTTCACAAGATCTAGCCTTGTCAGGGCGCAAGCCGAGAGATGGCCCCCAGAGGAGTGGCCGCACAGCACCACGTAGTCGCTCAAGTTCTTCCGCACCCACTCGATGCCGCGGCGGACCTGCGCCGCCATCTCGGGCAGCGTCACTGTGGGCAGGTTCGCGAAGTTGAGCGCGACGTACGCGGCGCCCGCCTCGATGATCGCTTCGGCGGGAAACGCCTGCTCGCGGCTCGACTGGCGCTTCCAGGCGCCGCCGTGCACGAACACGAAGGCCTTTTGGCCGCTGCCGTAGATGTCGAGTGTTTCGACCGCGGTGGATCCGTACTTCTCAACCCTGGGTTCACCCAGCCGGGAACGCACCTCGTCGCTTTTCCGTGCGTAACGTTTGATGATCTCGTCGGCGTGCGGAACCCAGATGCGCTGCTCGTACTGGTCGTCGAGCGCCTTCTGGTCGTAGTCGCGGAAGACCTTCGTCAAAAGAGGATCGCGATGCCGTCGAGCTCGCCTTCGGAATTCACCAGGTCCACGCGCTTGTGGGCGATCTTGAAGCTTCCGTTCACGGGGCGTAGCCGGTGCTCGACCAGCGCGCCGTAGAGCCGTTGCTTCTCGTTGCGGAACTCGACGAGCTGGAGCGTTGAAGCGATTTGGATTTCAGAATTTTTCTCTGAAAGAACCATGATATTCCCGACCTGATGCACCGTCCTCGCCAGCGGCAGCCGGGCATGGGCGCGCGGATGACGCGCCTGCTTGACGCGCAGCCCGAGGAGCGTGCGGTCGTCGTGGATGATCGAGCTGGTCTCGAGCGGATCCTTCTGATCATGCTCCAGGGGAAGCCAGTACGTGGCGTCGTCGGTGAAGAGCTCGAGCCATGCTTCGAGCTGACCCGTATCGAGCAGCCTTGCCTCGTGATACAGAAATTGCTCGACGTTCACTGCGACAAATAGCGCAGCCAGGCAGCGAACTGCCCGCGCATGAAGATCTCGCTCGTGCCGGTGGCGCCGCGCCGCACGCCGTTCGGCTCCTCCACGTCGCGGCCATGGCCGCGGCCGATGTAAACCCAGTCGACCTCTCCCGAGGAGAGGCCGCGCTGCAGGCGCTCGTAGACCTCCAGGTCGTCGGTCAGGACCCAGGAGCCGGTGCCGTTCACTACGTTGGCGAACGCCACCGTGTCGCGGAACATCTGCGCCGGCGCGTCTTTCATTCGGAACGAGTAGGTGTAAACCACGCTGCGATCGACGGCGATCGGGTGAATGATGCGCAGTTGCCGGAACTGGCTCATGAACGAGCAGTTCGGGTAGATGATGGTGTTCCAGAGCGTGACGCGCAGGATGCGATCCGCTTCCTTGTCTCCCACGTGCTTGATGAGTCGTTTCCGGTATTCATCGAACACCGGGTTGCCCAGGCCGGTGACCAGCCGGCTGTCGTCGTGGTAGTCGCCCATGTAGCCGTGGCCGTGCGGCGTGGTCCACATGCCGATCGCTTCCCATACCGCATCCGGCGCACCGTTCTGGCGCATCTGGCGCACCGCGATGTCGTAGTAGTGCTCCTCGCCCGGCCTGCCCGGCTCGGGCGCCGCGCGCGCCACCGCCACCGAGGAGGCGTGCACCCAAGCCGGATGCGCGCCGTCGAGGTGGTTCTCGAGCATCAGCTTCCAGTTGCCGTTGTAGGCGTGCTTGAACACGCCGCCTGCCACTTCGAGCTCGCCGCCGGGCGCGCGGTCGACGAAGTCGTCGAACGAAGCCCGGGCGGGGCCGAGGAACGTTTCCAGGTCCTCCCCTTGTGCAGAAAGCGACGCAAAGATAAAGCCTCGATAGGTTTTCACCCTGGGAACGGCCTTCAGGCCCGCTGGCAGCTTCCCCTTGTCATATCCGCCGGCGAACGGCACCGCTTGCAGGGTCCCGGCGCGGTCGTAGCTCCAACCGTGATAGGGGCATACGAAACGCTCCCCTGGGGTGGAAAGGCGACCGCTTCCTTCGGCGCACACCATCGAGCCCCGGTGCGCGCAGCGGTTGATCAGCACGCCGACGGTCTGATCTTCTTTTTTGATGACAATTACAGGCTCCCGCCCCATGCGGGTCGTAAAGTAGTCGCCGGGCGCTCTTACCTGGCTCTCGTGCCCAAGCACCAGCCAGGCGCGGCCGAAGACGCGCTCCATCTCCAGGTCGAAAATCGCCGGGTCGGCGTACACCGAGCGGTGCACGCGGTCGGGTCGAACCAGCGTCGCTAATCGCTCCAGTTCGTGAGGCGCCATGGCTATCATTGATTCTAATGAAACGCGACAAGCCGAGCGCGCTCGACACGGTCGAAACCTGCCTCGCGGCGATCGAAGCGCGCGATGGCGAGCTCCACGCCTGGAAGGCGGTCGACCCCGAGTTTGCGCGCCGGCAGGCGCGCGCGCTCGACGCGAGCCCGGTGCACGGCCCTCTCCAAGGCATCCCGGTCGGGGTGAAGGACATTTTCGACACCGCGGACCTTCCGACCGAGTACGGCAGCCCGATCTACAAGGGGCACCGCCCCGCGGCGGATGCGGCTTGCGTCGCGCTGGCGCGCGCCGCCGGCGCGGTGATCGTCGGCAAGACCGTCACCACCGAGTTCGCCACCATGGTGCCGGGCGCCACGGTGCATCCGCACGACCCGCGCCGCACGCCCGGCGGCTCCTCCAGCGGCAGCGCCGCCGCGGTGGCGGCCGGGATGGTGCGCTTCGCGTATGGCACGCAGACGGTCGGCTCGACGATTCGCCCGGCCGCCTACTGCGGCGTGGTGGGCTACAAGCCGAGCTACGGCATGATCAGCCGCTCGGGCATGAAGATGGGCGCCGAGTCGCTCGACACCGTGGGGATCATCGCGCGCAATGTCGCGGACGCAGCGCTCCTGGCTGCGGCAAGCTCCATGCGCGACGACCTGCTCGAAATCGAGCGAGTGGAGAAGCCGCGCCTCGGCGTCTGCCGCTCGCCCAACTGGCACCACATGTCCGCCGAGGGCATCGAGTCGTTCGAAAGCGCAGTCGAGCGCCTTGCCAAGAAGGGCGCCCGCATCGTCGAAAAGGAAATGCCGCTCGACGAGCTGGACGCGGCCTCGGCGATCATCCTCGTCTACGAGGTGGCGCGCGGCCTGGCGCACGAAGTCGTCAATCACCGCTCGAGCATCAGCCCGATGCTCCTGGAGCGCCTCGATGCCGGCGAAGCCATGCAGTACCCGCAGTATGCAAAGGCGATCGCCTATGCGGCGAGTTGCCGGTGGCGGGCGAGGGACGCCTGCTCCGATATCGATGCCGTCCTGACCCCGAGCGCCACGGGAGAGGCGCCGCTCGGTCTTCACAGCACGGGCAACACCGCGATGAATCGCTTGTGGACCCTGCTGCACGGGCCCTGCGTGACCGTTCCCGCCGGCGTGGGTCCTGCCGGCATGCCGCTCGGTATCCAGCTCGTCGGCCTGCCCGGGGACGATGCCTGGACGCTCGCCGTCGCCGCGTGGGCGGAGCACGTTCTCGCGTCATGAATGCCAATCTTCAAGCAAAGCCGGTCATCCTCGGCAGCGGCGAGCACCGCTACCGGGTGCTCGAGAGCTGGGCGAAGCTGCCCGAAGGCTGGGAGCTGAAGGACGTCGGCGCGGTGGCGGTCGACAGCAAGGACCGCGTCTACGTCTTCAACCGCGGCGAGCACCCGATGATCGTGTTCGACCGCGAGGGCAACTTCATCCGCTCGTGGGGCGAGGGCACGTTTCCGCGCGCGCACGGGCTGCACATCGACGCGAACGACATCCTCTACTGCACCGACGACGGCGGGCATCTCGTGCGCAAGTGCACGACCGAGGGAAGAGTTCTGCTGGAGCTCGGCGTTCCGGGGCAGGCTGCGCCCTACATGTCCGGCACGCCTTTCCATCGCTGCACGCACACCGCGCTCTCGCCGCGAGGCGACATCTACGTGAGCGACGGCTATGGCAACGCCCGCGTGCACAAGTTCTCGCCCGACGGCAAGCTCCTCAAGTCCTGGGGCGAGCCGGGCACCGATCCCGGGCAGTTCAATATCGTGCACAACATCGTGACCGACGCCGAGGGCTGGGTGTACGTGGCCGACCGCGAGAACCACCGCGTGCAGGTGTTCGACGGGAACGGCCGGTACGAGACGCAGTGGGTGAACCTGCATCGCCCGTGCGCCCTCTACTGCTGCGGCGGCGCGCGGCCGCAGTTCGTGATCGGCGAGCTCGGCCCCGGGATGACGGTCAACCGCAGCCACCCCAACCTCGGGCCGCGCCTGTCGTTCGTCGACGGCAAGGGGAAGCTCGTCGCGCGCCTGGGCGGCGAGCAGGGGCCGGGCCTCGAGACGGGCAAGTTCATCGCGCCGCACGGCCTCGCCGTCGACTCGCGCGGCGACCTCTACGTCGGCGAGGTGAGCTACACCGAGTTCCCGCGCCTCTTCCCGGAGCAGAAGATCGCCTGGCGCATGCGCTCGCTGCAGAAGCTGGAAAAGCTCGCCTGAGCGCGCCGGGATGAAGCGCAGCGCCCGGCGCATCCTCACCACCCACGTCGGCAGCCTGCCGCGGCCGGCCGATCTGCTGCGAGCGGTGCTGGCGAAGGATCGGGGGGAAGCTTTCGACGAAAAGGCTTTCCCGGGTTTGCTCGAGCGATCGGTGCGCCAGATCGTGCGCAAGCAGGCCGAGATCGGCCTCGACGTCATCGATGACGGCGAGTTCGGCAAGCCGGGGTTCATGCACTACGTCAACCAGCGCCTGTCCGGCTTCGAGCCGATACGCGGCGCGGCGCCGGCGAGCCCGTTCGCAGCCTCGCGCGACTACCGTTCGTTCCCCGAGTACTACGCGGCGCAGCCCGCCTCGCCGGCGCAGAAGGCGCCGCACCTGGAATGCACGGGTCCGATCTCGTACAAAGGCCAGCGGCTGCTGGCGGCCGACATCGCGAACCTGAAAGCGGCGGCTGCGGAAGCGAAGGTGGAAGAAGCCTTCATGCCGGCGGTTTCGCCCTCCAATGTCGAGGAGTGGCAGCGCAACCGCTACTACCGGACCGACGAGGAATTCGTGTTCGCGATCGCCGAGGCGATGCGCGAGGAATACAAGGCGATTGTCGACGCGGGGCTGCTCCTGCAGATCGACGATCCCAGGCTCGTCACGCGCTACAACGTGACGCCGGAAGCGAGCGTCGCCGACTGCCGCGCCTGGGCCGCGGTGCGCGTCGAGGCGCTGAATCACGCGTTGCGCGGCCTGCCGCGCAACCGCATCCGCTTCCATACCTGCTACGGCATCAACATCGGGCCGCGGGTGCACGACATGGAGCTGAAAGACGTCGTCGACCTGATCCTCAAGGTGAACGCCGGCGCATACTCGTTCGAGGCGGCCAACCCGCGCCACGAGCACGAGTGGACGGTATGGAAGGACGTGAAGCTCCCCGACGGCGCGCTGCTCATCCCGGGGGTGATCACGCAGTCGGGCGTGGTGGTCGAGCATCCCGAGCTGGTGGCGCAGCGCCTGGAGCGCTTCGCCGGCGCGGTCGGGCGCGACAACGTGATCGCCGGCGCCGATTGCGGCTTCGGCACCTTCGCCGGCTCGGAGGAGATCCAGGAGCGCATCGTGTGGGCGAAGCTCGAGGCGCTGGTGCAGGGCGCACGCATCGCGAGCGAGCGGCTCTGGCGGCGCGGCTGACAAATATGGCTCGATTGCACGACGATGAGATCGCGCACTACCGGACCGAAGGCTGGGTGGTCCCGCGCTTCCGGCTGCCGCCGGCGCGGATGGCGAGCATGGTCGATGCGCTGGAGGACCTGCTGCGCAGGAACCCGGGGGTGCGGCCCGAGAAGCTGGTCTCGGCGCACATCGAAGGCGACAACGGCGAAGGCGTGCGCGGCAGCCGCGCGTTCCTCGACCTCGCGCGCGACCCTGAGATCGTAGAGCTCGTCTCCGGGGTTATCGGCGAGGACGTGATCCTCTGGGGCTGTCATGTGTTCTGCAAGCCGGCGGTGGAGGGCTACGAGACGCCCTGGCACCAGGATGGCCACTACTGGCCGATCCGCCCGCTCGCGAACTGCACCGCCTGGGTCGCCCTCGAGCCCTCGACGGTGGAGAACGGCTGCCTGCGTGTGATCCCGCGCTCGCACGCCGAGCGGCGCCTGCACGAGCATCTGCACGAGGACCGCACCGACCTCACGCTCAACCAGCGCATGGCCGATGGCGTGTTCGACGAGGCCGCGGCGGTGGACATCGAGCTCGAGCCCGGCCAGATGTCGCTGCACGACGTCTACATGATCCATGGCGCACGCGCCAACACTTCCGGCAAGCGCCGCACCGGGGCCGCGCTGCGCTACATGCCTTCGACGTCGGTGTTCGAACGGAGCCTCCGACCCGCCCACGGACAGACCGGCGTGCCGGTGAACTTCGCGCGGCGCCCACTGTGGCTGCTACGAGGCGTGGACCGCAGCGGACGCAACGATTTCTCCGTCGGTCACTGAGTGAGGATCGAGGGCGTCGAGACGGCC
>DATBSZ010000197.1:0-18131 GCA_036559525.1 Burkholderiales bacterium | reverse complement strand
GGTCGACGTGCGCGTGCGCGTCGGCCTGAACTCCGGCGAGGTGGTGGTGCGCTCGGTCGGCAGCGACCTGCACATGGACTACAGCGCGGTCGGCCAGACCACGCACCTCGCGGCGCGCATGGAGCAGATCGCGGAGCCCGGGCAGATCCTGATCACCGCCGACGGCCTCCTCGCCGCCGAAGGCTACGTGGAGGCGCGGCCGATCGGACCCGTGCAGGTCAAGGGACTCTCGTCGCCGGTGGAAGTCTACGAAGTCACTGGCGCCGGACCGGTCCGCACGCGCCTGCAGGCGGCGCTGGCGCGCGGCCTCACGCGCTTTACAGGACGCGAGGCCGCGATGGCGCGCCTGCGCTCGGCAATCGGGCTCGCCCGCGCGGGCCAGGGACAGGTCGTGTCCATCGTGGGAGAGCCCGGCGTAGGCAAGTCGCGCCTCGTGCACGAGTTCCTGAGCTCTGCCGATGCGCGGGACTGGCTGGTCCTCAAGACCGGGCCCAATTCCTACGGTCCCGCCACGTCCTACCTTCCGGTGATCCTGCTGCTGCGCGAGTACTTCAAGATCGACAGCCGCGACGACCACGCGCAGATCCGCCGCAAGGTCGGCGAAGCGGTGCGCAGCCTCGACCGCACGCTCGAGCCGATTCTGCCCGCGCTCCTCGCGCTGCTGGACGTTCCTGTCGCCGACGCGGAGTGGGACGAGCTCAATCCGTCGCAGCGCCGCTGGCAAACGTTCGACGCGCTGCGGCGCCTCCTGCTGCGCCAGAGCGAGGCGCAACCGCTCCTCGTGGTGTTCGAGGACGTGCACGCCTTCGATGCCGAAAGCGAGGCGCTGCTCGACGGCATGGTGGAGAGCATTCCCGCGCTGCCGGTGCTCGCCCTCGCGACCTACCGCCAGGAATACCGCCACAAATGGGGAGACAGGGGCTACCACTCGCAGTTGCGCATCGACCCGCTCAGCGCCGCCGGCGCCGGCGAGCTGCTGAAGACGCTGATCGGCGACCAGCCGACGCTCAAGCCCGTGGCCGACATGCTCATCCAGCGCACCGGCGGCAATCCGTTCTTCCTCGAGGAGGGCGTGCGGGCGTTGATCGAGACCGGCGTCATCGCGCGCGACCGGGAGTCGTACCGCCTGGTCAAGGACCTGAAAACCGCCCAGGTGCCGCCGACCGTGCAGGCCGTCCTCGCCGCGCGGATCGACCGCCTTTCGGCCGACGAGAAATGGCTGCTGCAGTCCGCCGCCGTGATCGGCCGCAGCGTGCCCTTCTCCCTGCTGCAGGCGATCAGCGAGCACGATGAGGACACCCTGCGCGGGCTGCTTGCCCGCCTCCAGGCGGCCGAGTTCCTTTACGAGACGAGCCTCTTTCCCGAGCTCGAGTACGCGTTCAAGCACGCGCTTACGCAGGAGGTCGCCTACAACGCCCTGCTGCACGAGACCCGCCGGGAGCTGCACGGACGGATCGTGGAGGCGCTGGAATCCATGCCCGGGCCGGGATTGAGCGACCAGATCGACCGGCTCGCCTACCACGCGCTGCGGGGCGAGCTGTGGACCAAGGCGATCGCCTACCTGCACGAGGAGGGCCTCAAGGCGACCGCGCGCAGCGCCTCCGGCGAAGCGGTGGCCTGCGTCGAGCAGGCGCTCTTCGCCTTGAGACATCTCCCCGAGAGCGCCGAAACCATCGCGCAGGGCATCGACCTGCGCTTCGACCTGCATAGCGCCCTGATTCCGCTCGGCGAGTTTTCGCGCATCGTGGAAGTCCTGCGCGACGCCGAGAAGCTCGCCGACCGTCTGGGCGACCGCGCCCGCCAGGGAAGAGTGTCGGCGTCGATGGCGACCTGGTACTGGTGCATCGGCGATCCGGACCGCGCGCTCGAGTGCGGCCGGCGCGCGCTGGCGATCGCCGAGGAGATCGAGGACGGCGCGCTCGAGGCGGTGTCCAATCACCGCGTGGGCGAGGCCCATGTCAGCCTGGGCAACTACCGGCAAGCTATCGCGAGCTTCGAGAGGAACCTCGAGCTGCGCACCAAGGCGCCCTCGCCGAAGCGCTTCGGCATGGCTGCGCTGCAATCGGTGACGTCGCGCTCCTGGATGGCCTGGTGCCTCGCCAGCGTCGGAGAGTTCGGCGTCGCAAAAGCGGTGGCGCGGGAAAGCATCCGCGTGGCCGAGGAAGCGAACCATCCCTACAGCCTGGCCACGACGTATTCCGGCGCAGGACAGCGCCACCAGATGCAGGGCGAGCTCGCGCAGGCGATCCCGCTCCTCGAGCGCGCCCTCGACCTGTGCCGGCGCGGCAACTTCGGGCCGCTCTACCGCTACACCGCGCCGAACCTCGGCCTCGCCTACGTGCGCTGCGGGCGCATCGAGGAAGGCCTCGAGCTCCTCGAGCGCTCGAGCGCGCAACCGTCGGGCATGCACATCGTGCCGTTCGACGCGCTGGAGGCTACGAACCTGGCCGAGGCACGCCTTGCCGCCGGCCGCCGCGCCCAGGCCCTCGAGGCCGCCGAGCACGGCCTCGCGCTGCTGCGGCTTCACCGCCAGCGCTTTACCGAGCCCGAGATCCTCCGCGTCCTCGGGGATATCCACGCGGCGGGCGAGGCGCCGAATTTCGCCAAGGCCGAGTCCTCCTACCGCGAGGCAATCACCCTCGCATCGGAGCTCGGGCTGCGCCCGGTGCTTGCCCGAAGCCATCTGCATCTCGGCATGCTGTACGGCAAGGCCGGCAAGCGCGCCCAGGCGCTCGAGCAGCTCACGCTGGCGCGCGAGCTGCTGGGCGAGCTGGAGATGCGGTTCTGGGAAGAGAAAGCGGAAGCCGCAACCCGGGAAATATCCGGATCCGTTCAGAGTCAGCCCCTGTTCGACCCGGCCCTGCCGGAATTCCACGCCAACCCGTACCCCTTCTACCATCGGCTGAGACTCCAGGACCCGGTGCACCAGAGCGCGATGGGATTCTGGGTCGTCACGCGCTACTCCGACGTCGTGACGGTGCTGCGCGACGCGCGCTTCGGGCGCGAAGACTTCGGGCCGATGGTGAGCGCGGTGTACGGCGAAGACTCGGAGCGGGTGCCGCGCCCGATGGTGTTCCGCGAC
Source organism: Burkholderiales bacterium (assembly GCA_036559525.1). Classification (GTDB taxonomy): domain Bacteria; phylum Pseudomonadota; class Gammaproteobacteria; order Burkholderiales; family SG8-39; genus SCGC-AG-212-J23. The sequence goes on along the minus strand of DATBSZ010000197.1, from coordinate 15,049 downwards.
CCGCCGGCGCACACGCGCCTGCGCTCGCTCGTCAGCAAGGCTTTCACCACCCGCGTGGTGCAGGGCATGCGCCCCCACATCCAGGAGATCGTCGACCGGCTGCTCGACCGCGTCCAGGGCGCCGGAGCGATGGACGTGATCTCGGCGCTCGCCTATCCGCTCCCGGTCACGGTGATCTGCGAGATGCTCGGCGTGCCCGACTGCGACCACGACTCGATGCGGCGATGGTCCGCGGACATCACGCGCAGCCTGGACGCGCTCGGGCTGCCGTCGGACCGCGAGATCGTCAGGCGCGGACGCGCCGCGCGACACGCGCTGGGCGAATATTTCCGCGGGCTGCTTCCCGAGCGCCGGCGCAATCCTCGGGCGGATTTACTGAGCCTCCTCATCGCCGCCGAGGAGCAGGGCGACAAGCTCACCGAGGACGAGCTCCTCGCCACCTGCGTGCTGATCTTCATCGCCGGCCACGAGACCACGGTGAACCTGATCGGCAACGGGCTCCTCGCCCTCCTCCAGCATCCGGACCAACTGGAAGTATTGAAAGAGAATACCCAACTGCTAGCGAGCGCGGTGGAGGAGCTCCTGCGCTACGACAGCCCGGTGCAGCGCACGGCTCGCGTCACCAAGACCGAGGTGGAGCTGGGCGGCAAGACGATTCCGCGGCACGCCCTGGTCGTTGCCGCGATCGGCGCGGCCAACCGCGACCCGGAGCGTTTCCCGGATCCCGACCGCCTCGACCTCGCCCGGCCCGACAAGGACCACATCGCGTTCGGCTTCGGCATCCACTTCTGCCTCGGCGCGCCGCTCGCGCGCATCGAAGCGCAGATTGCGCTCGGCACGCTGCTTCGCCGCCTGCCGCAGCTCGAGCTCGCCACCGGAACGCCGCAATGGCGCGAGTCCTCGACGCTTCGCGGCCTCAAAGAATTGCCGATCAGGTTCTAGAAATGAAACGCCCCGAGCGCTTTCGCGGTCGGGGCGCTTGCTAAGGCGAGAGCCGGCTTACTTGCTGGCGTCGCTCCTGATGCCGTTGCTGGTTGATCCGGAGTTGGGCCCGCCGGTCCTGCCTTGATGGTCTCTCACTGGATCACCTCCTTTCAAAGTTGCCAGCCTGCAGTTTAGCATCCCGCCCACCGCATGCGCCGATTGGCCCTTGGTCGGGTGACGGTCCCAATGTTGCTCCTTCGGACAACGAGCCCGCCATGCTGAGCCTCGCCGAACCGCCGATCGTCGCAAAGGTCCGCCGCAGACTGCGCCGGCATGGACTGACGGCCACGCTCCACGCGTACGGCATGCGCGCCGTCAATTCAGCCGTATCTTTCAGGATCCTGCGCGCGATGTGCCTGGCGCAGGTAGACCCGTCGTTCCTGGGATGCCCGGCCGGATACACCGCGAGCTTCGCATCGCGAGAGGCGCTGTACGGATTCGTCGAGCAACCCGGCAGCGAGCTGTCGCTGAAATTCGTGCAACAGGCCCTGTCGCGAGGGGATCAGTGCTTTGCGATCTGCGACGGCCCCAGTCTTGTGGCCTACGGGTGGTACGCCTTTCGGCCTACGCCGACGCATCTGCCGGAAACGCTCCTGCATTTCGACCCCCGCTGGGTCTACCGCTACAAGGGGTTCACGCTGGCGCCCTACCGGGGACGGCGCCTTCACGCCTTCGGCACGACGCTCGCGCTGCGGCATTACCTGGCGCGCGGCTTCTGCGGGTTCGTCGCCTACGTCGCGTCGACCAACTTCGATTCGCTGAAAGCCTGCTTGCGCGTCGGATATCGGCCCTTCGGCTCGATCTGCGTGCTGCAGGCGTTCGGTCGCCTCGCGACTTTCTCCACCCCGGGATGCGATCGCCTGGGATTCCGGCTCGAGTCCTACTCCTTGAGCCCTTTCGGCACGCCCTGAGGAAACCGCTTCTCGATTTCCGCCTTGATGCGCGCCGAGCGGTTCTCGGGCGCGGGATGCGTCGAGACGAATTCCGGCTGACGTGAGCCGCCCGAAGCCTTCGCCAGGACTTCCATGACGCGGATCATCGCGCGCGGGTCGTAGCGCGCCTCGGCCATGATTCGGATCCCGAGAGCATCGGACTCGAGCTCGTCCTCTCGCCCGTAGCTCATGTTGATCATGCTGCCGACCACCTGGCCGATCTGCGCTGTGCTGTAGTCGCCGCTGCCCACCACCAGCGCGCCGAGCAGTCCCTGGGTGAGCTGCTGCTTGGCGAGCCGCTCGGACGAGTGGCGCGCGATCACGTGCCCGATCTCGTGGCCGAGCACGCCGGCGAGCTCGGCTTCCGACTTGAGGAGCCGCAGCAGGCCCTCGGTGATGAAGATCGGGCCGCCGGGAAGCGCGAAGGCGTTGACCGTGCGCGGGTCGGCGAGCACGTGGAAGCTGAACTTGTAGGGGCTTTTCGCGGCGACGCTCTCGGCGACCAGCTTCTCGCCCACCTGCTTCACCAGCGCGCCTGCCTTCTCGTTCTGCGACAGGCCGCCCATCTGCGCGGCCATCTGCGGCGCGCTCTTGTAGCCGAGCGCGATCTCCTGTTCGGGCGTCATGGCGACGCGCTGCTTCTCGCCCGTGAGCGGATTCTCGCTCGTGCTGCTGAAATAGGTGATGATCGCCATCAGCGCGATGATTACGGCCATCACCAGCCGTCCGCGACCCATACCGATCCTTAGTCCGGCAAATTCTCCAGACGTTCGCGCGGCACGCGAACGCTGACCGCGGCGCGCTCCTCCTGTAGCGTCATCGCTACACGGCAGTCGCGCTCGCCCCAGCCTCGCTTGATCGCCTCGTCGAGCTCGTCCAGCGCGATTTTTCCGACGCGCATCGGCACGCCGCATTCCTTCGCCAGCTCGAGCGCCAACGCCACGTCCTTCTGGGCAAGCCGCACCGTGAAAGCCGGCGGGTCGTAGACGCCCGGCAGGAAATGCTCCGCCAGCCGGTCGAAGGTGCGCTTGCGGCCGGTCGCGCCCTGGCGCAGCGCGTGCAACAGCGCCAACGGCTCGACGCCCGCCTTGACGCCGAGCGTGAACACCTCCGCGAGCGCCGCCTGGATGGTGAAGCTGGCGGCGTTGTGCGCGAGCTTGGCCACCGTGCCCGCGCCGATCGACCCCACGTACAGGACCTGGTCTCCGATCGCTTGCAGCACGGGCTTGAACTTTTCGAACACCGCCTGCTCGCCGCCGACCCAGATCGCCAGCTTCCCGCTCTGCGCGCCTTTGGGCCCGCCGCTCACCGGGGCATCGAGGAGCTCGATCCGTTTCTTTTGTAACCCGGCGTGAAGCCTGCGGATAACCTTCGGCGAATTCGTGCTCAGGTCGAACCAGACCACAGGAGACTCCAGATGCGCGGCAACGGCTTCGACCTCAGCCGGCCCCGGCAGCGACGTGAAGAGGAGCTCGCATGCCTCGGCGGCTTTCGCCGCGGAGTCTTTCCAGTTCGGGAAACCTTCGACGCGCCGCAGGTCGTAAACCTGGAGCGCATGGCCGGCGCGCTGCAGGCTCGCGGCCATCGGCCGGCCCATGGCGCCCAGGCCGATGAAGCCGATCTTCATACGCCGCGTTCCTTGAACACTTCCTTGGCGATCAGCGCGGCCGTGCCGCCGTTCGGCCAGCCGGCATAGAACGACAGGTGCGTGATCACCTCGATGATTTCCTCCTTGGTGACGCCGTTGTCGAACGCGCGGTGCAGGTGGCCGCGCAGCTGATCGGGGCGGTAGAGCGCAGTTAGCGCCGCAACCGTGATCAAACTGCGATCCCGCTTCGAGAGCTGCTTGCGCTCCCAGACGTCGCCGAACACGACCTTGTCGCTGATCTCGCCCAGCTTGGTGAACACGTCGCGCACCTGCGCGATGGTCGACGGTGGCTGTCTTGCGGCCATGAAACAGTCCTCCTCGGATGGAAAGCGCGACGATACTATGAACCGGTGAAAAGCGAACCGGAATCAACCTACGCCTGGCTGCGCCTTCTCGCCGCACTCGCCCTGATGACGCTCGGCGGCTCGGGCATGTACAGCATCGCAGTCGCGCTTGCGCCGGTGCAAGCGGAGTTCGGCGTCACGCGCGGCGATGCTTCCCTCCCCTACACGCTCACGATGCTCGGCTTCGGCATCGGCGGCATCCTGATGGGGCGCATCGCCGACCGCTTCGGCGTGGTGGTCCCGGTCGTGATCGGCGCGCTCGGCCTCGGCAGCGGCTTTGTGCTGGCGGGTACGGCGGGAAGCCTCCTGCAGTTCAGCCTGGCGCATGGATTGATGATCGGATTCCTCGGATGCTCGACCACGTTCGCGCCCCTCGTCGCGGACACGTCCTTGTGGTTCAACCGCCGGCGCGGCATCGCGGTCGCGATCTGCGCGAGCGGCAACTACCTCGCCGGCGCCGTCTGGCCGCCGATCCTCCAGTACTCCTTCGACACGGTAGGCTGGCGTTCGACGTACGTAGGCCTCGGGATCTTCTGCGCGGCCGCGATGTTGCTGCTTGCATTGGCCATGCGCCGGCGGCCGCCGGCATTGGACATCTCTAGTCAAGCGATCCAGGCAAGGTCTTTCGGGGAACGTCCTCTCGGCCTGTCGCCGAATGCGCTGATGGTGCTGCTCGTCATCGCCGGCGTGGGCTGCTGCGTGGCGATGTCGATGCCGCAGGTTCACATCGTCGCGTACTGCGGCGACCTCGGCTACGGCGCCGCGCAGGGCGCGCAGATGCTCTCGATCATGCTCGCCTTCGGCATCGTCAGCCGCCTCGTCTCGGGCTGGATCTGCGACCGCATCGGCGGGCTGCGCACCCTGCTCCTCGGCTCCATGCTCCAGGGCATCGCGCTCGTCATGTTCCTGCCGTTCGACGGCCTTGTCTCGCTCTACGTCGTCTCGGCGATGTTCGGCCTGTTCCAGGGCGGCATCGTTCCGTCCTACGCGATCATCGTGCGCGAATACTTCCCGCCGCGCGAAGCCGGCGTGCGCACGGGAATCGTGCTGATGGCGACGCTCTTCGGCATGGCGTTCGGCGGCTGGGTGTCGGGGGCGATCTTCGACATGACCGGCTCCTATCGCGCCGCGTTCATCAACGGCATCGGGTTCAACCTGCTCAACCTGACGATCGCCTTCTGGCTGCTGAGGCGGTCTCTCCCCGGTCGGGCCGTGGCGGCGGCCGGCTAGTCAGCGCGCCGCGCTCGGCCCGAGCACGCGATGCAGCGGGATGTCGGCGGCGATGTTCTTGAGCCGCTCCACCGCCAGCCGTTCGAGCTGATAGCGGCTTCCCAGCCGGCGCACGGTCTCGGGTCCCGCGATGATCTGGCCCGACTCGGCAGCCGCGGCGAGGCGAGCCGCGAGGTTGGTGACGTTGCCGGTGGCGGTGAAGGTCCAACGGGCCCCCCGCAGACCCTCGAAGCGCGTTGAGCCGACCAGGGTCGCCCCCGAGTTGACGCCGATGTGGATCGCGAGCGGCGGATCGTTGCTCTCCCGGTTCAGCGCCTCGGTATCCGCCTGCACGGCAAGCGCCGTCTCCACCGCCTTGATGGCGTGGGTATCGATGTCGGGATCCTGGAAGATCGCCATGAAACCGTCGCCTGCGGTCTCGTTGATGTCGCCGCCACCCTCGTGGATGCGGTCGAGGAAGCTGGAGAAATAGCGCTCGACCACGGCGTTCAGCGTGGGCGCGTTCAGGCGCTCGCTCAACCGCGTGTAGCCGCTGATGTCGACGAAGAGCACCGAGACGTCCCGCTCGCGCTTGTCGAGCTCGGGCGCCTCGGGATTCTCGGCAACCAGCCGCTTGACCGCCTCGGGAACGAACTTGGCGAAATGATCCTTGATCTGGCGCAGCTCGCGCAGCTTGCGATCCACCGTGTGCTTCAGCCGCAGTGTCGTCTGCAGCCGCGCGATGAGCTGGCGCTGATTGACCGGCTTGGTGAGGAAGTCGTCGGCCCCCGCCTCGATGCCCCGGATGCGGTCATCGATGCCGTCGAGGGTGGTCATGATCACGATCGGGATCAGCCGGGTCGCCTCGTCCCCCTTCAGCGCGCGGCAGACCGCGAACCCGTCCATGACCGGCATCAGGATGTCGAGCAGGATGAGGTCCGGCGGATCGGTGGCGACGCATTCGAGAGCTTCCTGGCCGTCGCGGGCGCTCAGGGTGTCGTAGCCGAGCTCCTCGAGCTCCTGCTGGAGGTAGTCGACGTTCAACGGCTCGTCGTCGACGATGAGGATGCGGGGCGTGCCCTCCTCGCGTCGCGCGCCAGAGCGCCGATAGAGCGGCCCGAGGTACTTCTGGAGCTTGTCGCGCAACAAATTCTCGTCGAGCGGCTTGCTGAGGTAATCGTCGCAGCCGCTTTTTCGCGCCTTTTCGGCGTCGCCGCGCATCGCGTGCGCCGACACGGCGATGATCGGAATGTGCTTCAGGTCCGGGTGCGCCTTGATCCGTCGCGCCGCCTCCCATCCGTCCATGATGGGGAGCGAGAGATCCATGAGGATCAAGTCCGGCCGCTCGCGCGCCGCGAGCCGTATGCCCGACTCGCCATCGCCCGCAACCAGCACCTGGTAGTCCTCCTCGAGCAACTGAGCGACGAGCTCCCGGTTGAGCTCGACGTCCTCGATCACCAGCACCTTCTTCATCTCAGCCGACCGCCGCGCGGCCCCGGCCCGGCGGCGGAATGCGCTCCAGCGCCCGCAGGATCGCGTCGCGATCGAAGGGCTTGACCAGGTAGTCGAAAGCGCCGAGCCGGTACGCGGGCTCCTTGCTGTCCACGACCGAGATGACGATCACCGGGATGCCCATCGTGATCGGGTCCGACTTCAGGTCACGAAGCACGTCCCAGCCGTTGCGGTGCGCCATCAGGAGATCGAGCGTGATGGCGAAAGGACGCAGCGTCCTTGCTTTCTCCAGCCCCTCTTCGCCGCTCAGGGCGCCTACCACATGGTAGCCGGCCTCGATCAGGTTCTCGCGCAGCAGGTAGATCGTATCGGGGTCGTCGTCGATCGCCAGCATCACCTTGCCGTTGTGCGTGGGCTCCCCGGGCTTGAGCGCCGCGGCCCCTGGCTGCGGCGCGGGTTCATCGAGTGCGTATCGCATTGGAATCGTCAGCGTGAAGGTCGAGCCTCGCCCGAGCCTGCTCGCCACGGTGACGTTGCCGCCCAGTAAGCGCGCGAAGTGGCGGCTGATGGAAAGCCCGAGCCCGGTTCCGCCGTGCCGTCGCGTGCTGCTGCTGTCGACCTGGCGAAACTCCTCGAAGATCAGATCGAGCGCCTCCTCCGGGATGCCGATGCCGGGATCGGTGACGGCCACCGCCACCCGGTCGCCGTGGCGCCGGGCGCTCACCGTGATCGTGCCGGCCTCGGTGAACTTGATGGCGTTGCTGAGGAGGTTCATGAGGATCTGCTTCAACTTGTCCTGGTCGGTGACGAGCGGAGGCAGATCGGGCTCGAGGTCCTTGGCGAGCTGGATCTGCTCGCTCTTGACCATGGGCTCGACGGTGCGCAGGCACACGTCGATGAGGGATTCGAGGTTGAAGGCGATCGGGCGCACGTCCATCCTGCCAGCCTCGATCTTGGAGAGATCCAGCACGTCGTTGATCAGCAGCAGGAGCTGATCGGCGCTGAGATGAATCTTCTCCAGGTTCTCGTACTGCTTGACCGGCAGCACCTCCTTGGAGCGCCGCATCACCAGGCGCGTGAAGCCGATGATGGCGTTCAGCGGCGTGCGCAGCTCATGGGACATGTTCGCGAGGAACTCGGACTTGTGCCGCGACGCCGTCTCCAGGCGGCGGTTGGTTTCCTGGAGCTCGCGCGTGCGCTCCTCGACCTTGCCCTCGAGATCCTCGGCGTGCCTCGTGACTTCCGCGTAGAGCCTCGCGTTCTCGATCGCGATCGCCGCCTGCGCCGCGAGATGGTTGAGCGTGTCCTCGTCCTGACGGCTGAACGCGGTCGCGCGCCGGTTGGCCACGTAAAGCAGCCCGGTCGTGCGGCCCTTGAGCGAAATCGGCACCACGAGCGCCGAGACGATCCCCTCGCGCCTGAGCAGATCGCCGTGCTCGTCCGCGATGCGCGGGTCCTTGGCGCAGTCCGCCACGGACACCGCGCGTCCCGTCGACAGAACTTCGCCGCCGAGCCCGCGCCCGGCAGCGACCCTCAGATTGCGCAATGCGTCGGTCTGGGCTCCGGCGCTGGCGACGATGGTCGCGCCTTTGGTGGCTGGATTGACCGTAGCCACGCAAGCGATGTCGGCGCCGAGCAAGCCCCGCGCATGGCGCGTGATCGTCTCGAGCACCGATTCCAGGTCGAGCGTGGAAGAAAGGTCCCGGTCGATCTCCCAGCGCGCTTTCAGCGAGCCGGCCATCCGGTTGAACGTCTCCCCCAGCCGCCCGACTTCGTCCATCTGGCGCACCGCGATCACGCGGTCGAGGTTGCCGGCGGCGATTTCCTGCGCGCCTTCGGCCAGCTCTCGCACCGGCCGCGTCACGCTCCGCGCGAGCCAGCTTGCCAGCCCGAGACCCATGGCGAGCGCGAGCACGCCAAGCCCAAGAACCAGATTGCGCGTGCGCCGGATGCCCGCCCACTCGCGCTCGAGGGAAATCCCGACCCTGGCGACGGCGCGGCGCTCGTTGAGGACATAGATCGGCACGGCGAAGTCGTACATCCGCACCGTGCCCGCCTGGGCTTCCTGCACCAGCGGCTCCGTGGTTTCCATGGCGCGCCGGCTGGGCGCATCGGTGTACGTCCGACCCGCCTGCCGCATGTCGCTGTGGACCAGCAGCCGTCCATTCGGATCCAGAATCATCGCGTAAAGGACGTCCTGCTCGGTCGCAATGCTGTTGATCATCTGGCGCAGCACCAGGAAATCGTCCGCCACCACGGCCTGGACGCTCGAATGCGCGAAGATCTTGGTGAGCTCGAGCCCGCGCTCGCGGGCGCCGTCGAGGACGGTCCGGGTCTGGAGATACAGCACCCCGGGAATAAGCGCACCGAACAGCAATACGACGAACAGCGCGATGGGTAGCGCGAACTTGGCGCGAAGGCTCAGGTTCCGGTAGCGGTGCAGCAATGAACCCAAGCTGGCCTCAAAGGTAGGTCAGATCGGCCATGCGGGGGGAGTCTACGCGAACGCTCGCCGGGCACTGCGTGAGGGCTGGGCAGCACCTCTGTAGCTTCGTTGTCTTGACAACCCAGGGGGCCTGTATTACCTGTGGCGCACTCGGACAAGCGCAGGCCCGCACGTACGCGAGGATAAAGAGCAAACATTCAAGGGGAGGTCAAGGCCATGGCATCGCGCGGACAGTATCTGCTCAGGATCGGAGGAAGGTTGGAGGGCAACCTCAAGGAGAAGGACGTTCTCTCAGTGCTCGGCCAAGTCTTCAGAACTCCCCGGGGTGGAGAAGGCGTACCTGGCGAGAGAGACACCGGCGGATGGCCGGAGGGCTTCGTTCTCATGAACTACAGTCCCTGCCAATGGGACCTGAAGGTCGATTATCCGCACCCAGATCAGACCATGATCAGCTTCCGGGCTGAGATTCATCACACCTTCCCGAATTCGCTATACCAGAATCGCGCCGAAATGCTCCGTCATGTCGAGTGGTTCTACCACTATCGCGAGTACCGCTGGTGGAAGGAGTTGACGAAGCATTTGGAGAAAGATGTAAATCCAGCGCTCCGGAAAAAGTTTAAGCAGGATTGCATGCCCGAGCGGCTGTGGTTCCGCGACTGGCAGTGGTACTGCGGTAATGGCGGGTGCTGAGATCTCCAGGAACCTAGCTGCCCGAAGACTGCTTGCGCGCCTTGCGGCGCTGATTCTGGTTGCTGCCGCCTCTGCGGCTACGGCGGCGGACAAGGTGTTCACCTACGCGCTGGAAGGCGCGCCCGAGTCGCTCGATTTCGCCAAGACTTCGACCGAGCGCGCCATCCGGGTGGCGTGGCTGCTGTGCGATGCGCTGGTCAACGTCTCGAAGGATGGCCAGAGCCTGGAGCCGGGTCTTGCCGAGTCGTGGAAATTTTCGGCCGACGGCCTGAGCGCGGTGATGAAGCTGCGCCCGGGCGTCCTGTTCCACGATGGGACGCCCCTCGACGCCGCCGCGGTCAAAGCAAGCATCGAGCGCCAGTTTCGTCCGTCGCACCCGCTCTATACGGCAGAACCCAGCAACGTGCAGGCGCAGGTGCTGGCCGAGCTTGTCCAGGACATCCAGGTATTGGATGCCCGGACGCTCACGCTCAAGCTGAAGTACCCCGGGCTTCACTATCTCAGTCAGAGCGAGATCGTCAGCCCGACGGCGTTGCGCAAGCTGGGCAAGGATTTCGGCCGCAATCCCGTCTGCAGCGGCCCGTTCAAGTTCGAGAGCTGGACGAAGGAGCAGATCGTGCTGGTTGCCAACGACCAGTACTGGGCAGGCCGCCCGCAGATCGACCGCGTGGTCTTCCGTTTCATCGCGGAAGGTAAAGCGGTGGTGGATGCCTTGCTCAAGGGCGAAGTGGATTTCGTGGCACGGCTGCCCGATCCCGTGTGGTTCGAGCGCCTGCGCGAGAGCCCGCGCATCAAGTCGGTGCCCTTCCCGGGACTGAATCTCTACTACCTCGGGTTCTACACGGAGCGGCCGCCGTTCAACAACGCGATCGTGCGGCGGGCCGTTGCCCAGGCGATCAATGCGCCTCGGGCCGCCCTGTTCCTGGGGCGCGGCGTAGCCGTGCCAGCGAAGGGCTCGCTACCTCCGGGGGTGAGAGGCTACGACCCGGAGGTGGGCCAGGGACCGTATGACCCGCAGGCGGCCAAGGAACTGCTGAACAAGAGCGGCCCAACGGCGCTTCCGACGGTCAGGGTGGTCCACAACAGCGCCCTGACCTTCACCGCCGAGATCGCGGGAGCGATCCAGAGCGACCTGCGCCGCATCGGCATCCAGGTCGAGCTGCTCGGCAAGCCCGGCTGGCCGGAGGTCGTCGCCGCCGTGCGCAAGCGCGAAGGGGACATGTTTCTCTACAGCTGGAACGTGCGCGCGCCCTATCCCGAGCGCTTCCTGCTTCCGCTGTTCCACTCCAGATCGGCGGGGACCACGAACCTCATGCATTACCGCAGCCCCGGGCTCGACAAGATCCTCGACGAGGCGCTGCGCATGCCCGAGGGGCCGGCGCAGAACCGGATGCTGTCGCAGGCGCAGCGCATGATCGTGGAGGATGCGCCCATGGTGTTCCTCTATCACGCGATCCGCGTCGCCGCCTACGCCGACCGGGTGCAGGGTCTGGAGCTCAACCTCGGCCTGCTGCCTCACGACAAGCTGGTCAAGGTCGACCTCGCGCGCTGACGCTTTTCTTCCACAGCTCCCAGGGGCGCTCCAGCGTGCCGCGGTTCGACGCCATCGAGCGCCTGCCCTCCTCCTCGCTGAGGAACTCGATCGGGCCTTCGAGCTGCGTCGCCTGGAGCTGCAGGCGCGCGTTCATCTCGGTGTAGATCGCGCGGAACACGGCCTCGGGGACGCTGTCCCCGATCACGGTCATGCCGTGGCCGCGCATCAGCACGCAGTTGCACTTCCCCAGCGTGCCCGCGAGCGCTTTGCCCAGACGATTGTCGCGAATGAGCAAATCGTTGTCGGGGGTTTCCTTCCGGATCTCGAAAACGGGTGCACCCGAATACAGGAACGAGCCCATGTGGTAGATCGGGCGCAGCTTGGTGCGCGTAACGCCGAACGGAATGACGGACGGAGAGTGGCTATGCACCACAGCCATCACCTCGGGCCGCGTGCGGTAGATCTCGCCGTGGATGTAGCGCTCGATGAATCCCTTGCGCTTCTCGCCCGGCAGCGGCTCGCTGTCCGCGTCGAGCTCCATCAGGTCCGCGGCGGTCACCAGGGCCGGGGCGAGCGAGCGCGACATGATGAAGTTCGCGGGCTTCTTGTCGCTGCGCGCGCTGACGTGGCCGTAGGCGTCGAGCACCTCGTGCTGGGCAAGGATGCGGCTCGCGGCGACGACGTCGTCGACGAGCGCGCGGCTGGCGGAGAGCTTGGTCTTCATTGGTGTCGGAGTTCTCTCAGGATGGGCGAGACGAGGTAAAGCACGGCGATCGCGGCGATGGCGCCCGCGGCGAGGATCATGGAGGCGTTGCGCACACCGGCCACGTCGGAGAGCGGTCCGGCGATGAAGGCGCCCAGCGAGATGAAGGCGGGGTTGAGCATCAGCAGCGCCGAGATGCGTCCGCGCATCGCTTCGGGGGCGCCGATCTGCAGCATCGCCATGTTGCTCGACGCGTGCGCCATCTCCGCCGCGCCACCAATGACGCTAAAGGCGATCGCCCAGGAAATCGACGAGCTCATGGCGATACCAATGATCGACGCGGCCATCACCACCACCCATGCGGCCTGGAGAACGCCCTGGCGCTGGACGCGGCCGAGCGCGTTGGCGATGAAACCGCCGAGCGTGCCGCCGACCCCGACCGCGGTGAGGAGCAGCCCCAAGCCGGTGGGCCCGGCGGCGAACTCGTCCTTGGCATAGATCGGATAGAGCGTCCCGAACACCGGGATCAGGAGGAAGAACGGCAGCGCGCCGACCACGAGAAGAACGCGGGTACGCGGGTCCGATAGCGCGAAGCGCAGGCCTTCCGCCATGTCGGCGAATGCGGACCGCGTCTCCTTTCGGGGAGCTCTCGGCGGGAACGCGACCATCAGCACCATTGCGCCGGAGGCGGCATACAGGACGCCTTGAAGAAAGAACGTGCCGGCGCCTCCGACCGCGGCGATGAGATATCCGGCCACCGCCGGGCCGAGCACGCGCGCGAGGGAAAAGCCGATCGTATTCAGCGCGACTGCCTTCACCGCAAGCTCGCGCGGAACGAGCTCGAACGAGGTGGTGAAGCGCGCCGGCCGGTCCATGACGTTTGAGGCGCCCATCAGCATGGTGAAGGCAAAGAGCATCCACAGGCTGACCATGTCGAGCGCGAGCGCCGCGCCGAAGGCAAGCGAGACCGCGGCGGCGAGGGCCTGGCTCGCCTGCATGAGGCGCCGGCGGTCGTAGCGGTCGGCGGCCATCCCGGACACCGGCGTAAGCAGCACCATCGGGATCGCACGCACGCCCATCACCGCGCCGAGAAGCGCGCCCGAGCCGGTGATCTCGTAGACCACCCAGCCGAGCGCCGCGTGCTGGATCCATTGGCTCCACCACGAGAGCACCGAGCCCGTCCACAGCGAGCGAAACTCACGGTACGCCAGCGGCGACGCCACAAGAAGGGGCCGGCCCGGGCCTTAGCGCCTTGCGGGCGGTGCTCCGCTCATCGGCGCGTCGTATCCGGGCATTACGCGCACGTCGACCACGCATACCGCGCCGCTCTTGACGTGCTTGATCCCTTCCGCGAGGGAAGACTTGAGTTGCGAAATCTCCTTCACCGGCCCGATGCCCACCGCGCCCTGCGCGCGCGCCATCGCCGCGAGGTCGATGTCGGGCTCGTCGATGCGCTGCCCAATCCACTTGTTCTCCACCGGTCGGCCGCGCTCGCGAGCGACGCGCTCCTGGTGCAGCTCGTCGTTGTAGAAGGAGCGGTTGTTCGCGACCAGGATCAGACACGGCAGCTTGTAATGCGTCGCCGTCCACAGGGCCGTGACGCCCATGAGGTAGTCGCCGTCGCCCATGATCCCCACCACCATGCGGCCCGAACCGCGCAGCGCGAGCGCCGCGCCGACGGTGCATCCCGGTCCCGCCCCGACGCCGCCGCCGCCGTCGGCGCCGAGGTAGTCGAGCGGATGCCGGAAGTGCCGGTACGCGCCGTTCCAGCCCAGGGGCAGCTTGGACAGGCTGATGTCCATGCCTTCGGTCAGCTCGTTGAACGCTTTAGCCAGCGTGCGGATCGACACGACATCGTCCCTGCCCGCCGGAAATTCCTGCTTCGGCAGAACCGCCGCCGGCCTGCTTCTTACCTGATCATTTAACAAGGGAACTGCAACGTCGGGCTCGCACATTAGGTAAACATCCGAAGGCGGCAGCCCCTGGTAGTCCATGCTCCAGCCGCGATGGATGTGCGCATCCACCGATACGCGGATCACCTTGGCGCCGATCGGCGCATCGCCCCACGCCGCCTTGAGCGTTCCGGCGGTGTCGACCCAGTCGAGCGACAGGACGACATCCGCATCGCGCAACAGCTTTCCGTCCGGGAACGTGGCCGGCGGCGCCGCGTGCAGCGGATGGTCGGTGGGAAACGCGGCCGGAGTCTTGATATCCGTGAATACCTTCGCCTGCAATTTCTCGGCGAGCGCAACGCGCGCTTTCCATGCGGCTTCGCTGCGGCTCACTCGCCCGACCAGGATCGCCGGCGATTTCGCGCCGGATAGAAGTTGCGCGGCCTTCTCCACCCCCTGCTTGCTGGGTAGTACCGCTTCCGGAGCCCGATATCGAGAAGCGTCGGGAACCGGCGGCAGCGCGCCAATCTTGGCCTCCTGCAGCGCGGCGTCGAGGTTGACGTAGGTCGGGCCGCGCGGCGCCGTGTCGGCGATCTGCACCGCGCGCAGCAAGGCCTCGTAGGCGGCGGGCACCGAGGCGGGCTGGTTGTCCCACTTGGTGTAATCGCGCACCAGCGCGCCCTGGTCCGAGGCGGTGTGGATCCAGTCGATCCAGGGGCGGCGGCGCGCGGCGTCCCACGGGCCGGTGGCGCCGAGGATCAGCATCGGCATGCGATCGCACCAAGCGTTGAAGATCGCCATCGAGCCGTGCATCAGGCCGACGTTGGAATGCAGCACCACGCCCATCATGCGGCCCGAGGCCTTGGCGTAGCCGTGCGCGATCGCGACCGCCGCCTCCTCGTGCAGGCAGAGCAGCATCTGCGGCCGCTCGTTGCCGAGGTAGTTGACGATGCTGTCGTGCAGGCCGCGGTAGCTCGCACCGGGATTGAGCGCGAGGTAAGGGATATCGAGCGCGCGCAGCATCGCCGCGATCGCGTCGCTCCCCCAGAGGTTCTCCTGAGTTGGTGACGCTACCGGGACGTCGCGCATGGGCCTATGGTGCGCTCATTCGGGCTTGATGCCGGCGTCGCGGATGACCTTGCCCCAGCGCGCGTCGTCCTCGCGGATGACGCGGGCGAGCTCTTCCGGCGAGCCGGTCGCGATATCCATGCCCTG
>DATBSZ010000196.1:0-22759 GCA_036559525.1 Burkholderiales bacterium | reverse complement strand
CAACTGCAGCACGTAGAGCGCGCCGAGCACCGAGGCGGCAAGGAACATCGCGTCGCCCGCGAGCACGCGGGCGTCATGCGCCATACCGCTCCAGCTCGCGAGCGCGAGCACCCCGGTTGCGCATAGCGTTGCCCCCACGATTGCCCGCGTGGACGGCCGCCGCGCGAAAATCACGAAGCCAAGCAGCGCAACCCAAGCCGGCGATACGCCGGGACCGAGGGCTGCCTGATGGGCCGCCGGGGCGAATTGCAGCCCGCAGATCACCAGAGCTCCCATTCCCGCGCCTTGGAAGAGCGTGAGCGGTACGCCTTGCAGCCAGGCCGAGCGGCTGACTTGCCGCCACTGCAGCAGGAGGTACGGCAGGAAAAGCAGGGCTCCGCCGCCGAAGCGAAGCGTTACCAGTTCCTGCGGCGTGAACGATCCGGTGACGCCGGCGCGGGTCGCCACCGGGTACGACGCCCAGATGAGTACCGCGATAGCCGCCGCGATATAGCCATTCATTCAGCGTGCACCGGGCAGCCGCTCTTGCGCCGCCGTCGCACCGAAGCGGCATACGCACCGGCCGGGCGCGGCTCGATGCTCGGTTTCACGATCGCCTCCTCGTAGCGCGACCACGCGTGGGCCGGAAGATCGGCGAGATCGGGCACCAGGCCGAAGTGGTTCGAGATTTCCTCGGCGTAGGCGCTTCGGTGCAGCGGCTGCACCTGGACGAGCGGCAGCTCGGTGCTGAAGTGAATCGGCACGTCGGTCTTGACGAGCCGCAGGTTGGTGAAGAGCGGGCCGAACCAGCGGTCGGACTCGACGATCCCCTCGTACAGGTGGTAGCCCTCGTGGCGCTGCAGGTTGGCCGGGGGGCGCACGAGAATGCTCCAGTCCGGCGCGCTCTCCACGAAGAGTCCTGTCCAGACCTGGATCAGCGAAGGATCCCAGGTCGAGGTGAGGAACGGCGGCGCGAAGCCGCGCAGCCGCTTGGGCGCCGTGTCGTCGAAGTAGCGGCTAAAGCCGGGGAATTGCGCGCTTTTCAGCGGATACCACGCTTTAGCGCCGCGGTAAGTCCAGATGACCTCCGACCCATCCCAGAGAAGGCTGAAGTCGATCGGCGAAAAAGCGTACCAGCCGAAGGACGAAGCCGCCCTCAGCGCTTCGCAATACTGGAAGCCTCGTGCGGGCAGCGTCCCGAGTACCGAGGGATCGGCGCGCATCGGCGCGCGACAACCCGGTATCGCCCCGTAAAACGTGACCGCGGGGTTCGGCTGGCGTGCTTCATTCATGGGAAGAGTGCCTCACTTCCGGAGGCTGGCCGGCGCGGAGCCGCTTCCGAAGCGGATCGTGCCCGAGTCGCGGGTGGCGGAGTCTTGCGCGCGCACGACGCGCGGTGCGGTGAGTTTTTTCGCGGGCTTGCGGACGACAGACTGGTTCTGCTTCTTGCTGGACATGGGCTTCTCCTCGTTGGGTCAGAAACTTCAGGGATCTGCCCGCCGGTGATCCGGCGGCGTGCACAAAGTGCACGCGCGGCGCCTGCTTCATCAAGGGCCTACCCGTGGGAAACAATGAAAGGTTTCTCTTGCCGCGTGCGCCTAGGTGAGGCGGTGGTGTCGGGGTGCCGCCCTGACGGTGGTTGCGGGGGACGTGCGTGGGGCGCAATCGCCCGATTCGGGGAGTATTGCCCGGAAGGTGTGCGTAAACGCACACCGCCCGGTCGAATCCTTCCCGTGTTTTCACACCCCTGGAAAGTGCTGCGGCGCGCCGCGCCGTATCGTGTCCGCATGATCCGAATCGTCATCGTCGACGACCACGCCCCGGTGCGCGAAGGCGTCACCCGGCTGCTGGAGGAAGCGCCGGACCTGCGGGTCATCGGCTCCTTCGACGACGACACGGCCGCGGTCCGCTTCGCGGCGCGTGCCGAGCCCGACGTCGCCATCGTGGGCGTCGCCATGCGGCGGACGAGCGGCATCGACCTGGCGCGGCGGCTGCGCGCGGTGTCGCCCAAGACGCGGCTCCTCATGCTGTCGATGCACGCGCGGCCGGAGTACGTCCAGCAGGCGTTCCGGGCCGGGGCCAACGGTTACGTGCTCAAGGAGGCGGCGGGCGCCGAGGTCGTGGCCGCCGTGCGCGCGGTGCACGCCGGCAAGCGCTACCTGAGCGCGGGGATCGCGCTGCGCGGCTCTGGCGAGGCCGTGGTAGAGGATCCGCTGGAGCGACTGAGCGCGCGCGAGATGGAAGTGCTCAAGCTGGTGGTCGAAGGCAACACCAGCCACGAGGTCGCGCAGTTGCTCGGCCTGTCGCCGAAGAGCATCGACACCTACCGCAGCCGGCTGATGACGAAGCTCGACGTCGATCACCTCACGGCGCTGGTGAAGTTCGCCATCCGGCGCGGTCTCACCAGCGCCTGATCACAAACATCCTGACACACAGCGAGCGGGATTCGCGCTAGCTTCACCGACGGCCGAGGGGGGCGGCGTGAGCGGCTTCGAACAGGTGGAGATCCTGCTGGTGGAGGACGACCCGGAGGATGCCGAGACGACGCTCGGCGCGCTCCGCAAGCGCAGCCTCGCCGATCACGTGCATTGGGTAAAGGACGGCGCGGAGGCGCTCGACTACCTTTTCTGCAGCGGCGCGTATGCCGGCCGCAGTCCCCGCCACCCGCCGAAGCTCGTGCTGCTCGACATCAAGATGCCCAAGGTGGACGGCATCGAGGTGCTGCGTCGGGTCAAGGGCTCGGAGCTCAGAGCGATCCCGGTGGTGGTAATGACCTCCTCCAGCGAGGAGCGCGACGTGCTGGAGAGCTACCGGCTCGGCGTCGACCGCTATCTCGTAAAGCCGGTGCGCGTCGAGGCATTTGTCGACACGGTGTCGAGCATCGGCCTTTCCTGGAAATGACTTCGACGAAAGCAGTCTGCGCTGCGATCGGATTCACGCATAGCCATTCGCGCCGCCGATAGCGGCCGGGGGTCGAAACTCTCCTATAATCAGCGGGCTTGAATGCCTCGCTCTTCGCTCTTGGGCTGAACCACCAGACTGCGCCGCTCGCCGTGCGCGAGCGCGTGGTATTTCACGTCGAGCGCCTGCACGAAGCGCTCGGCGAGCTCAAGCGCGGCCTCGCCAACGAGGCCGCCATCCTTTCGACGTGCAACCGCACCGAGATCTACGTTTCCGGAGAAAAGCCCGGTGAGCTGACCGAGTGGCTCGCGCAGTACCACCGCCTCGCCCGGGGGGAGCTGCAGCCCTACCTCTACGCCCTGCCGCAGGAGCAGGCCGTGCGCCACGCCTTCCGGGTCGCTTCGGGTCTCGACTCGATGGTGATCGGCGAGCCCCAGATCCTCGGCCAGATGAAAGAGGCGGCGCGTGCCGCCGAGTCGGCCGGAACCCTCGGCAGCCTGCTGCATCGGCTGTTCCAGCGCTCGTTCGCGGTGGCCAAGGAAGTGCGCTCCACCACGCGCATCGGCGCCGCCAGCGTATCCATGGCCGCCGCGGCGGTGAAGCTCGCGGCGCGGATTTTTCCGAGCCTCAAGGACCAGAGCGTGCTCCTCATCGGCGCAGGCGAGATGATCGAGCTGACGGCGACGCACTTTGCGGCGCAGGCGCCGGCGCGCATCACCGTCGCCAACCGCACGCTCGAGCGCGCCGAGCGGCTCGCCGCGCGCTTCAACGCGCGCGCGATCGAGCTGCGCGCGCTCGGCGAGCACCTGCAGGACTACGACATCATCGTGTCGTGCACCGCCTCGTCGCTTCCGATCCTCGGCAAGGGCCTGGTCGAGCGCGCGCTGCGTGCGCGCCGGCGCCGGCCGATGTTCATGGTCGACCTCGCCGTGCCGCGCGACATCGAGCAGGAGGCGGGCGAGCTCGACGACGTGTTCCTCTATACCGTCGACGACCTCGCCAGCATCGTGAGCGCCAATCTCGACTCGCGTCGCGCCGCCCTCGATCAGGCCGAAGCGATCATCGACACGCAGGTCGGTCGCTTCATGCACTGGGTGCAGGCGCGCGAGGGCGTGCCGCTGATCCGCGCGCTGCGCGAGGAAGCCGACGACACGCGCCGCCAGGAGCTCGAGCGCGCGCTCAAGTCGCTCGCGCGCGGCGAGGACCCGGCCAAGGTGGTGGAAGCGCTGTCGCGGACCCTCACCAACAAGCTGATGCACGTTCCGACCGAGGCGCTCACTTTTACCTTCTCGCGCCCGCCTCGAAACTCTAGTCGCGACGAGTGAATCCGCGGCTGCGGACGAAGCTCGACAGCCTCGTCGGGCGGCTGGGCGATCTCGAGCGCCTGCTCGCCGCCGAGAACGCGACGCGCGACATGGAGCAGTTCAAGCGCCTCTCGCGCGAGCATTCCGAAGTTTCTTCCGTGGTTTCTCTTTTTCAAAGCTACTTGCAGGCGGAGCGCGAAGCGGACGAGGCGCGCGACCTTGCGTCCGACGCGACGATGAAGGCCTACGCCGACGAGGAGCTGAAGAAGGCGCGCGCCGCGATGGAGCGGCTCGCGGCCGAGCTGCAGAAAGCGCTGCTGCCCAAGGACCCGAACGACGAGCGCAACCTCTTCATCGAGGTGCGCGCCGGCACCGGCGGCGACGAATCGGCGCTGTTCGCCGGGGATCTCTTTCGCATGTACACGCGCTTTGCCGAGCGCAAAGGCTGGCAGGTGGAGATCATCTCCGAGAGCGCCTCCGAGCTCGGCGGGTACAAGGAGGTGATCGCGCGCATCGTCGGCCAGGGCGCGTTCTCGCGCCTGAAGTTCGAGTCCGGCGGTCACCGCGTGCAGCGCGTCCCGAAGACCGAAGCGCAGGGCCGCATCCATACGTCGGCGTGCACCGTCGCGGTCCTGCCCGAAGCCGACGCGATCGAAGATGTGGTGCTCAACCCCGCCGAGCTGCGCGTTGACACTTTTCGCGCTTCCGGCGCCGGCGGCCAGCATGTCAACAAGACCGATTCGGCGATCCGCGTCACGCATCTGCCGACGGGTATCGTGGTCGAGTGCCAGGACTCGCGCTCGCAGCACAAGAACCGCGAGAAGGCGCTCTCCGTGCTCAAGGCGAAGATCCGCGACAAGCAGGAGCGCGAGCAGCAGGCGAAGACCGCTTCGACGCGCAAGTCGCTGATCGGCTCGGGCGACCGCTCCGAGCGCATCCGCACGTACAACTTCCCGCAGGGCCGCGTCACCGACCATCGCATCAATCTGACGCTGTACAAGATCGAGCGCATCATGGACGGCGAGCTCGACGAGATCATCGACGCGCTCGCGCACGAGCACCAGGCCGAGCAGCTCGCCAGCCTCACCGAAGAAGCCGCTTGACCGAAGGACGCGAAGAAGCCGCTTGAAAATCGTAGAAGCACTCAGTGCGAGCGGCATCGATGGGCGCGAGGCGCGGCTGCTGCTCGCGGCGGCGACCGGCTTTTCGGAAGCCAGCGTTCTTGCCCATCCGGAACGGCAGTTGCCGTCCGACGTCGAGGCCTCGTTTTCCCAAATGACGGCGAGGCGGGCCGCCGGCGAGCCGGTGGCCTACATCCTCGGCCGCAAGGAGTTCTACGGGCTCGATCTGGTCGTGACGCCGGCGGTGCTGATTCCGCGCCCGGAGACCGAGCTCCTCGTCGACCTGGCGCTCGCGCGCAAGCCCGCCTCGGTGGTGGACATCGGTACCGGCTCGGGGGCGATCGCGCTCGCCCTCAAGCGCCATCTGTCTGCCGCGCGCGTGGTGGCCACCGACGCGAGCGCCTCAGCGCTCGAGGTGGCGAAGCGAAATGCCGTGCGCCTCGCCCTCGACGTCGAGCTGCGTCACGGCCGCTGGTTCGAGCCGCTCGCGGGCGAGCGCTTCGAAGCCATCATCTGCAATCCGCCCTACGTCGTCGCGGACGACCCGCATCTCGTCGACCTGCACTACGAGCCGCGCTTCGCCATCGTCGCCGGCGCCGACGGCCTCGATGGCTTCCGGATGCTCGCGCGCGGGGCCCCGGACCATCTGTTGCCCGGCGGCTGGCTCCTGCTCGAGCATGGCGCAGGGCAGCACGAAGCGGTCCGCGCACTGCTCGAGGCCGCGGGGCTTGAAACCACCGCAAGCTGGCCCGATCTGGCTGGAATCCCGCGAGTCAGCGGCGGAAAGCGATAAAATGCACCCCATGGATACTCAACAGCGCATCAAGGAGCAGGTAACCGGCAACCGCGTCGTGCTTTTCATGAAGGGCACCCCGCAGGGCCCGCAATGCGGCTTCTCGGCCCTCGCCGTCCAGGTACTCAGCGCCTGCGGCGTCAAGGATTTCCACAGCGTCAACGTTCTGGCCGACGCCGAAATCCGCGAAGGCATCAAGCAATACGCCAACTGGCCGACGATCCCGCAGCTCTACATCAACGGCGAGTTCGTCGGCGGCTCGGACATCATGCGCGAGATGTACCAGTCCGGCGAGCTGCAGAAGCTCCTAGAGACCGAGAAGGCCTAGGGTCGACTTCACCTGGCTGAGGTAGCCACCCCCGAAAAGGTTGAGGTGGTTGAGCAGGTGATAGAGGTTGTACAGGTGCTTCCGCTTCTCGTACCCGGCCGGTAACGGGAACGCCTCGTCGTAGGCCTTGTAGAACTCCCGCGGGAATCCCCCGAACAGCTCGGTCATCGCGAGGTCGGCCTCGCGATCGCCGTAGTACACCGCTGGGTCGAACACGACCGGCCCCTGCGCCGCAAAGCCCGCGTTTCCGCTCCACAGGTCGCCGTGCAGTAGCGACGGTTGGGGGCGGTGGTTTCCCAGATCGATCTTCACTTCGAGATCAAAACCGTTGCGTCGCGCCAGCGCGAGCTGCGGCTTCATCCTTCGCGTGATCCAGAACTCGGCCCAGTCGTCGCACCAGCCGTTCTGCTGCGGGGTGGAGCCGATGTAGTTGTTGCGGTGCCAGCCGAAACGCGGCCCGGGTTTTCGATGCGCATTGGCGAGCATCCGTCCCAGCGCGGGGAAGTCGCCCTTGGTTTTTAGCTCCAGGTATTCGAGCAGCAGGTAGGCCTCGTCGCCGGCGACGCCGTGCGCGAGCGGCTCGGGCGCGTGCAGTCCGGCATTGCGCAGGGCTACGAGACCATCGGCTTCCGAGGCGAACGCATCCTCATGCGCGCCGCTGTTGACCTTGAGGAACCGCTGGGTGCCGGCAATCGCTACCCGATAGCAGCGGTGAATGCAGCCGCCGGAGACAGGTTCTGCGGCGGCGATGCCCAGCTGCTTGCGCAGCGCGGCGTGCATGCCGGGCTCAATCGGAGCGAACTTGACGACGCGCGGGCACGAGCAGGAGCGTGCCCTTCTGGCGGTCGATCGTCACCGTGAAATGGCTCAGGTAGTCGCTCCCCAGGATGCCGTCCACGTCGGGCAGGTCGGGCAGCGCTTCATAGATGCCGATTTCAATCGCGAGCACTGCGGCCTCGTTGATCGCCAGCGACCGCGCCTTTGCCAGCGGCACCGAGAGCTGTCCGCCGCCCGCGACGGTGATCTGCGCGAGCGGCGCTTGGCGGCCGGGCTCGATGCCGGCGAGCTGCGCGATGAGCGGCCGAACGATCGTCTTGCCGGCTCCGGTATCGAGAAGCAGGCGCACCTGCACGCCGTTGACCAGCGCGGGCACGAACATCAGCGAGCCTGCGGTCTCGAGCGCCACACTGGTGTGGGCTGCGTGCTCGGCCAGCCGGCCCAACGCCAGGGCCTGGAGCGTGCGCGGGGCCGCTTCTTGGTAGCAGCGGTCGAAGCCCGCCCCGTCACCTTGGTTCATCAGCTTTATCTGGACAACGCCGTTGCGGACGCCGGTGACGAGCGCGCCGGGGATCTGGCGTGCGCAGCCCTGGGCCACGCTCAGCAGGGCGCGGTCGCGCTCCTCATGCTCCGCAGCGCGCAGCACACCGCAAGCCACAAACAAGATAAAGAGTGCTCCGAAACGCATGCTGGCCTACCCGGAGGTGAGGCGTGTGTTGGCGAGGTTGAGGCGTTCCACGAGGATACCGATAAAAGCGCGGTCGAAGTGGCTGCGGCAGTTGACCGAGGCCTGCTCGAGCTCGGCGGTGCGTACGCGCACGATATGCGCGTCCTTGGAAGCAGTCACGGTCGCGCCGCGCTCGCGCCGGTCGGCCGACAGGTACGCCATTTCGCCGAAGCACTCTCCCTGCCCGAGCACGGTGAGGAGCTTGCGGTTCTTGGTGACGCGCGCTTCGCCCTCCACCAGCACGCAGAAGAAGTCGCCCGGGTCGCCCTCGCGCACGATCTCGGTGCCGGCGGGCACCCGCTCCCATTCGCCCACGCGCACCACTTCCCACAGCTCGGGCTCGGTGAAGCGCTTGAAGAACTGCATCGCGCGCAGCGCAGCGAACTTGTCCGCGTCGCCGAACCGGTTGCGCCGTGTCCGGCCGAGACCCGTGCGCAGCGCCTCGACCAGATCGGCAGCGAGCTCGTCGGCGCTCGCGTAGCGCGCCCGGGTGGTCTTGTGCATCGCGCGGCGCGTGATGCGGTCGAGCACCTCGGGCACCTTGGGCCGGTGCGCAGACGGCGGCGGCGGGTCGGACTGCGTGATCTGGTAGATCATGCTGAACTTGTTCGAGCCCTGGAACGGCAGCTTGCCGCAGAGCATCTGGTACATCACCACGCCGAGCGAGTAGACGTCGGTGCGGTGATCGACCAGCTCCTCGCGGATCTGCTCCGGAGACATGTACGCCGGCGAGCCGACGCCGGTGATCTGGGTGGTCTCGGCGCCGACGTTGAGCGCGAGGCCGAAGTCGCTGATGCGCACGTCGGTCGGCGCGGCAGCGTAGAGCACGTTGCCGGGCTTGATATCGCGATGCGTCACGCCCTGCTGGTGCGCGTAGGCGAGCGCGCGGGCGCACTTGAAGATGATCTCGACGGTCTGCTCGACCGGCAGCAGGTTGTCCGGCGCGCAGAAGCGCTCGATCGTCCCGCCCGGGACGTACTCCATCACGATGTAGCCCGAGTCCTCGCCGATGCCGGCGTCGTAGATCTGCGCGATGTGCGGGTGATCGAGCTTGCCGGCGAGCGAAGCCTCGGTGAAGAACAGCTTCCTGAAGAGGCGACCGCGCGCCGGGTCGCGCAGCGACTCCGGGAAAATGCGCTTCACCGCGACCTCGCGGCCGCGGAACGGGTCCTGGCACAGGAACACTTCCGAGGTCGCGCCTTCGCCGAGCTTGCGGATAATCGGGTAGTTGGCGACGTGGTCCAGGGCCGGATCCTTAGCCGAATCTCGTTCTCTAGACCCCGGAGACCCGCAGGTTGGCCATCGTGAGGCGCTCGACCAGGATCTCCATGAAGGCGCGGTCGAACTTGTGGCGGCAGCCCTCGGAGGCCTGGTTCAGCCGGTTGGTGGGCACCGAGATGATGCTGGCGTCGGCGGACACGGTCACGTCGGCGCCGCGCGCATGCTCGTTGCGGGAAAGGTAGGCCATCTCGCCGAACGGCTCGCCGGCGCGCAGCACGTTGAGGAGCTTGCCGTGCCGGGTGATCTTCACCTCGCCCTGGGCGAGGATGCAGAAGTAGTCGCCGGGCTCGCCTTCCTTCATCAGGATCTCGCCGGCCGGGGCGTGGCGCCAGGTGGAGATACTTGCCACCTCCCAGAGCTCGGCGTCGGAGAAGCGCTCGAAGAACTGCAGCCGGCGCAGGGTCTCGAAGCGGTCGGAGTCGGCGAACGACTGGACCTTGCGCGCGCCGAAATGCTCGGAGCGGAACGCGGCGCCGAGATCGTCGGAGAAGTCGCCCCAGTGCGCATAGCGCTTGTTGAGGTCCTTGGCCATCGCGCGCCGCACGATGGCGTCGACTGCCGGCGGGATGTCCCGCCGCAAGCTGGTAGACGCGTCGGGCTCGGCGTTGGTGATCTGGTAGATCAGCGTGTAATTGTTCGCCGCCTGGAACGGCAGCCGGCCGGTGAGCAGGTGGTACATGACCACGCCGACCGAATAGATGTCGGTGCGATGATCGAGCGGCAGATCCTTCACCTGCTCGGGCGACATGTACGCCGGCGAGCCGACGCCCGCCACCTGCGTCGTCTCGGCCGTGGCGATCAGCGCGGTGCCGAAGTCGGTGATCTTCACGCCGGTCTCGCCGGTGAGCAGGATGTTGGCGGGCTTGATGTCGCGGTGCGTGATGCCGAGCTTGTGCGCGAACTCGAGCGCGCGCGTGCACTTGAAGATGATCTCGACCGTGCGCTCGACCGGAAGCAGCGCCTGCCCGTTACAGTACTTCTCGAGCGTGCCGCCGTCGACGTACTCCATCACGAGGTAGTGCAGCTTCTCTTCCGCGACCGCATCGTAGATCTGGCAGATGTGCGGGTGCACCAGCTTGCCGGCGAGCTTGGCCTCGGTGAGGAACAGCTTGCGGTACACCTTGCCGCGTGCCGGGTCCTGGAACGACTCCGGGAACGCCACCTTGATCGCGACGTCGCGCAGGTTGAACGGGTCGCTGCACAGGTAGACCTCGGAGGTCGCCCCTTCGCCGAGCTTGCGCAAGACCGGGTACTTTCCGATCTGCGCGAGCATCTCCCGACGGCTCATTTCCGCAGGCGCTTGCGGGCGCGCGCGACTGCCCTGCGCACCGCGACCGGCGCCGTGCCGCCCGGATGCTTGCGCGCCGCCACCGAGCCTTCCGGGGTGAGCACTTTCGCGACGTCCGCGTCGATTCTTGCTGAAAATTCTTTTAACTTCTTTATTGGTAGCGAAGCGAGATCGACGCCCGCGCGCTCGGCCTCCCGCACCGCGCGGGCCACCACGCCGTGCGCGTCGCGAAACGGCACGCCCTTGCGCACCAGATAGTCGGCGAGGTCGGTCGCGGTGGCGTGGCCCTCGAGCACCGCGGCGCGCATGGCGCGCGGCAGCGGCTCGAGGCCTTCCACCAGCCCGATGAAGATGGAAACGCAGTCCTTCAGCGTATCGACCGCGCCGAACAGCGCCTCCTTGTCTTCCTGGTTGTCCTTGTTGTAGGCGAGCGGCTGGGCCTTCATCAGAGTGAGGAGCGCCACCAGCGCGCCGACCACGCGCCCGGTCTTGCCGCGCACCAGCTCGGGCACGTCGGGGTTCCTCTTCTGCGGCATGATCGACGAGCCGGTGGAATACGCCTCGGGCAGGCGCACGAAGCCGAAGCGCGGGCTCGCCCAGAGCACGAGCTCCTCGGCGAGCCGCGATAGATGCACCATCGCGAGCGCGGCGCAGGCGCAGAACTCCACCGCGAAGTCGCGGTCCGAGACCGCGTCCATCGAGTTCTCGCACAGCGCCTCGAAGCCGAGCTCGCGCGCCACGCGCCGGCGGTCGATCGGGAAGGTCGTTCCGGCGAGGGCGGCCGCGCCGAGGGGCAAGCAGTTCACCCTTGCGCGCGCTTCGAGCAGCCTCTGCCTATCCCTCTCCAACATCTCCACGTAGGCGAGCAGGTGGTGGCCGAAGGTCACGGGCTGCGCCACCTGCAGGTGCGTGTAGCCCGGCATGACGAGCGCGGCATGGCGGGCGGCCTGGTCGAGGAGCGCGTGCTCGAGCGCTGCGATCAGGGCGCGCAGCTCGTCGATCTCCGCGCGCAGCCACAGCCGCAGGTCGGTAGCCACCTGGTCGTTGCGCGAGCGCGCGGTGTGCAGGCGCTTGCCCGCGTCTCCCACCAGCTTCGTAAGGCGCCGTTCCACGTTCAGATGCACGTCCTCGGCCTCCAGCGACCAGCGGAAGCGTCCGGCGGCGATTTCCCGCTCGATGCGCGCCAGCCCGCGCTGGATCGCCGCCAGGTCGCGGCGGGTGAGGATGCGCTGCGCGGCGAGCATGCGGGCGTGGGCGCGCGACGCCTGGATGTCATACTTGGCCAGTCGCTGGTCGAAGGAGACCGACGCGGTAAAGCGCTTGACCCGCTCGTCGACGGGCTCGGAGAAACGCGCGGACCAAGGCGAGGGCTTTCTTGTCATAAGAATACGGTTGAAGACCCCTTCGTAACCATGGTCAGTATAAGGCAAAATACCTATTTGGACCTTGTGCCGGATTTCCGCAATTTGGGGATCATCGCCCGCGTTTTGCTTGCGGTGAATGCGGCCGTGTTCGCGGGTCTGGTGTTCAACACGGCGACTTTTGCACAGGCCCTCGATCGCTTCGTGCAGGCCGCCGCGCTCCTTGAACCGCTGCTGCTAGTGATCATCGCCGTGCTGTTCGCGCTTTCCGGAACGCTGCGCCGGCTGCCTTACTGGGCGGGCTGCGTGGCGGTCGTGGCGCTCGTCGCGGCAGTCGTCGCCGGCTACCTCGCGACGATCGGCGCGACCGAGGCGCTCGCGCGCGTGCTGATTCTCACCGTGCTGATCACCGCCGCACTGCTGGCATACCTGCGTCTTCTTTCCAAGGCGCATTCGCCGGCGCTTGCCGAAGCCCGGCTGCAGGCGCTGCAAGCGCGCATCCGGCCGCATTTCCTGTTCAACAGCCTGAACGCGGTGCTCGCCCTGATCCGCCGCGACCCGCAGCGCGCCGAGCGCGCTCTCGAGGATCTGGCGGATCTCTTTCGCACGCTGATGTCGGACCCGCGTGCGTTCGTGCGACTCGCCGACGAGATCTCGCTCCTCGAGCGCTATGCCGGGCTCGAGCAGCTTCGCCTCGGCGAGCGGCTGCGCGTCACCTGGGAGCTCGACGGCGCGCCCCCGGATGCCCTGCTGCCGCCGCTGGTGCTGCAGCCGCTCCTCGAGAACGCGGTGTACCACGGCGTGGAGCCGGGCACGGGAGCCGGCGAAGTGCTGGTGCGCATCGAGCGGCGCGGCAACCGCGTGCTCGCGCTGATCGAGAATCCGTTTCTCGAAGCCGAGGCCGGGCGTGCCGGCAACCGCATGGCGCTCGAGAACATCCGCGAGCGGCTGCAGCTCTTCTTCGACGCCGAGGCGCGCATTACGACCGTGGCCGCGGACGGGCGCTATCGTGTCGAGATCGAGATCCCTTACAAGATCAGGATGGCATGACCCTCAAGGTCTTCATCGTGGATGACGAGGCGCCGGCGCGCGAGCGGCTGAGGGCGCTACTCGGCGACATCGCGGCCGAGGTGGCGACCAGCGTGGTCGGCGAGGCGCGACACGGCGTGGAAGCGGTCGAGCGGGTGCCGGCGAGCGGGGCCGAGGTCGTGCTGCTCGACATCAAGATGCCGGGCATGGGCGGGCTCGAGGTCGCGCGCCATCTCGGCGCGCTCGAGCGCGCGCCGCGCATCGTATTCGTCACCGCGCACGAGCGCCACGCGGTCGAGGCGTTCGAGCTCAACGCGCTCGACTACCTGCTGAAGCCCGTGCGTGCCGAGCGCCTGGCTGCGGCGCTGCAAAAAGCCTCCGTTCCGCCGCAAGAGCGACTTGCAAAGGCGGCTGAGGCGCCGCGCGAGTATCTCTCCGTGACGGAACGCAGCCGCATCGTGCTCGTGCCGGTGCGCGACATCCTGTTCCTGCGCGCCGAGCAGAAATACGTCACGCTGCGCACACGCGACCGCGAGCACCTGGTCGAAGAGTCGCTGGTCGCGCTCGAGCGCGAGTTCGCCGTGCGCTTCGTCCGAATTCACCGCAACTGCCTGGTCGCACGCGCCGCGATCCGCGGGTTCGAGCGCGCGCCCGGCGAAGACGAAGAGGCGCACTGGCTGGTGGTGCTCGAAGGCCTGGACGAGCGCCTGCCGGTAAGCCGGCGGCAATGGCCGCTGCTGCGCGATCTCGTGACATGAAGAAGCTGGTGATCGCGACGCGGCGCAGCCGCCTCGCGCTGTGGCAGGCGGAGCACATCGCGACGTTGTTGAAGAGATTCCACGCCGGATTGAAGGTGGAATTGCTGCCCCTCAGCACGCGCGGCGACGAGCTTATCGACCGGCGGCTCGACCAGGCGGGCGGCAAGGGCCTGTTCGTCAAGGAGCTCGAGACCGCGATGGCCGAGGGGCGCGCGGACCTCGCCGTGCACTCGATCAAGGACGTGCCTGCAGACCTGCCGGCGGGCTTCGCCCTCGCCGCGATCACCGCGCGGGAGGACCCGCGCGATGTGCTGGTCTCGAAAAAATTCAAGTCTCTTCGAGAGATGCCCGAGGGCGCCACCGTCGGCACTTCCAGCCTGCGCCGCTCGTCGCAGATCTCCGAGCGCTTTCCCCGTCTGGAGATCCGCCTTCTCCGCGGCAACGTCGACACGCGGATTTCAAAGCTCGATCGCGGCGAGTACGACGCGATCGTGCTTGCCGCCGCGGGCCTTACGCGGCTCGGCCTCGATGTGCGCATCACCGCGCGCCTGGAGGTCGACGAGATGCTGCCGGCGCCCGGACAGGGCGCTCTCGGCATCGAGTGCCGGGCAGACGGCGCCGAGGTCGCTGCGCTGCTCGCACCGCTCGCCGACCGCGCGACGACGATCTGCGTGCGCGCCGAGCGGGCGGTGAGCCGTGCTCTTGGCGGGAGCTGCACCTTGCCGCTGGCGGCTCATGCGGAATACCTTGAAAAAAGACTTCGGCTGCGCGCCTTGGTCGCTTCCGCCGACGGCAAGCGAGTGATTCGCTGCGACCTCCAAGGCGACCCGGCCGATCCGCAGGGCCTCGGCGAGTGCGCCGCGGACGATCTGCGCCGCCAGGGCGCAGCGGAAATTCTTGGACTCTAATTCACTGCTTGATCGCGGCATTCTCGTCACGCGTCCGCGCGAGCAAGCCGCGCGCCTTGCGCGCCTGATCGAGGAGGCGGGCGGCCGCGCGCATGTCTTTCCCGCGATCGCGATCGAGGACTTGCCTGCGCCCGCGGCGCTCGCGCGCGTGGAGCAATTCGATCTTGCGGTCTTCGTCAGCCCGACGGCGGTCGGCAAGACTCTGAGCCGGATGGGCGCATGGCCCGCGGCGGTGCGCGCCGCGGCGGTCGGCGCGGGGACGCGGCGCGAGCTCGAGCGCTACGGCGTGACCAACGTGATCGCGCCGCACGAAGGCGCGGACAGCGAGGCGTTGCTCGGAGAATCGGAGCTTGGAAAGGTCGCGGGGAAGCGCATCGTGATCTTCCGCGGCGAGGGCGGGCGCGCGCTTCTCGGCGATACGCTGCGCGAGCGCGGCGCGCAGGTCGAGTATGCGGCGTGCTACCGCCGCAGGCTTCCCGAAAAAGGTCCGGTGGACTGGAGGCCGGAGGAGATCGACGCCATTACCGTCTCCTCCGCGGAGGGGCTGGCGAACCTGTTCGAGATGCTCGATCCCGCCTGGCTCCGCGCGCGGCCGCTCTTCGTGCCGCACCCGCGGATCGCCGGGGACGCGCGCGCTCGGGCGGTGCCCGAAGTGCTCGTCGCGGGGCCTTCGGACGAGGAAATGCGGGACGCGCTGGTGGCATACTTTCGCTCCCATGGCTGAAGATTCGGCGAAACCCCGAACCCTCGCGACGCTCCTCCTGCTGATCGCCATCGCGCTCGCCGCGGGGCTCGCCACGCTCTACTGGCTGGACGCGCGCAGCCGAATCGGCGCGACGCAGGAAGAGCTGGCCCGGCGCCTGCGCGACATCGAGAACGACGCGCGCGAGGCGCGCTCGATCGCGCGCCAGTCGCAGGAGGGCATGCGCGAGGCGCAGGTCAAGGTCCTGCAGCTCGAAAGCCGCCTCGCCGAATCGCAGAGCCAGCAGCTTGCGCTCGAAGCGCTCTACCAGGAGATGTCGCGCAACCGCGACGAGTGGCAGCTCGCCGAGATCGAGCAGGTCCTCGCCATCGCGCAGCAGCAGCTGCAGCTCGCCGGCAACGTGCGCGCGGCGCTGCTCGCGCTGCAGCTCGCCGAGGCGCGCGTGGCGAAGGCCGACCGGCCGCAGTTCCTGCCGGTGCGGCGCGCGCTCGCGCGCGACATCGAGCGCCTCAAGGCGCTGCCGGTGCTCGACATCGCGGCGATGAGCTCGCGCATCGATACTCTGGTGGCGGGGGTCGACTCTCTGCCCCTCGCCTTCGAAGAGAAATCGGTCGCCGTAAAAAATGAGACCAAGGATTCGGAACGGGGCTTCTGGTCGAGGCTGGGGTCGGAGGTGTGGAGCGAGGTGAAGCAGCTCGTGGTGGTGCGCCAGGTCGGCTCCAACGAGCCGCCGCTGCTGCCGCCGCCGCAGGCGTATTTTCTGCGCGAAAACCTGCGCCTGCGGCTCCTCAACGCACGCCTTTCGCTCCTGGCGCGCGACGAGGCCGGCTACCGCGAGGACCTGCGCGCCGCGCAGGCCTGGATCAAACGCTATTTCGATCCGCGCAGCAAGCAGACCGTCGACGCGCAAACGCAGCTCAAGCAACTGTCGTCGACCTCGATCAGCTTCGAGATGCCGTCGATCTCCGAAAGCCTCGATGCGGTGCGCGGTTTCAAGTCGCGGCGCACGCGAAGCGCGGGATGAGAGCGCTGTTCTGGCTGCTCGTGGTGTCCGCCGCCGCGGTCGCGCTGGTATTGCTCGCACGCGTCGACTCCGGCTACGTGCTGTTTTTCTATCCGCCGTGGCGCGTCGAGATGTCGGTGGTGTTCTTCGCCGTGGCAGCGGCCGCGTCGTTCCTGGTCCTGTACCTCCTGTTCCGCCTGCTCGGCCATGCGCTCGCGCTTCCCGCCACGGTGCGCGTCTGGCGCGCGCGGCGCCGCGGTGCGCGCGCCCATGCCGCGCTCGCCGCTGCGCTCCAGGCCTACTACGAGGGCCGTTATGCCCGCGCGGAGAAGGAGGCCGGGATCGCGTTCGACAGCGGGCCGACGCCGGGGGTCGCCGCGCTGCTTGCAGCGCGTGCCGCGCACCAGATGCGCGACTTCGAGCGCCGCGACCGCTGGCTCGAGCGCGCCGACGGCTCGGGCGATGCGCTGCAGGCGGCGCGGCTGGTGAGCCGCGCCGAGCTTGCGCTCGAGGACCGTGATTTCGCCACGGCGCGCGACGCGCTGCGCAACCTGCACGGCGCCGGCCCGAAGCACGTCGCCACCACGCGCCTCTTGCTGCGCGCGGAGCGCGGCGCAGGCGCCTGGGACGAAGTGCTGCGGCTCGCCTCGCAGCTCTCGAAGCGCGACGCGATCTCGCCCGCGCTCGCGGAGGAGTACAAGGTGCAGGCGACGGTGGAGCTGCTCGCGCGCTCGGCCGACGACGCCGGCGCCTTCGAGAGCCGCTGGCGCGGCATCGCGGCCGGCGATCGCACTCAGCCGCGCATCGCCGCCGCCGGCGCGCGCCACGCCACCGCCCTCGGAAAGGCGGCTATGGCGCGCGAGATCATCGAGAACGCGCTCGCCGCGGAATGGGTGCCGACGCTCGTGTCCCTCTACGGCAACCTGACCCTGGGAATCAAGGACGAAAGAGTCTCGGAAGCTCGCGCTCGCATCGAGCGCGCCGAGCGCTGGTTGCTCGAGCGCAGCCGCGACGCGCAGCTCCTCGCCACGCTCGGGCGCCTGTGCGCCCAGGCCGAGCTGTGGGGCAAGGCGCGCAGCTTCCTCGAAGCGAGCCTGTCGTTCGAGGAGAGCCGCGCCGCCCGCGTCGAGCTCGCGCACCTCGCCGAGCGCCTCGGCCAGGCCGACGAGGCGCAGCGCCACTTCCGCCGCGCGGCGGAGCTCAGCTAAGCCAGTCTCGGGGTTTCAGGAAGTCGGTGTAGAGCTTTTCCTCGGGCGAGCCGGGGTCGGGCTTCCAGTCGTAGCGCCATTCGGCGCGCGGCGGCAGCGACATCAGGATCGATTCGGTGCGGCCGCCCGACTGCAGCCCGAACAGTGTGCCGCGGTCGTAGACCAGGTTGAACTCCACGTAGCGGCCGCGGCGATAGGCTTGGAAGCGCCGTTCCAGCTCGCCGAAGGGCAGGTGCTTGCGGCGCTCGAGGATCGGCAGGTAGGCGGTGAGGAAATGATCGCCGACCGATTGCACCAGCGCGAACGAAGAGCTTCCCGCGAGATCGTCGAAGAAAATCCCGCCGATGCCGCGTGGCTCGCCGCGATGGCGCAGGTGAAAGTATTCGTCGCACCATTTCTTGAACCGCGGATAGTAGTCGGCGCCGAACGGCGCGAGTGCATCCCTGCATACCGAGTGGAAGTGCCGCGCGTCCTCCTCGAAGCCGTAGTAGGGCGTGAGATCCATCCCGCCGCCGAACCACCAGATGTCTCCGGCGGTGAAGAAGCGCACGTTCATGTGCACGGTAGGGCAGTAAGGGTTGCGCGGGTGAAGCACGAGCGACACGCCCATTGCGTCGTAGGCGCGGCCGGCGAGCTCGGGCCGGGCCGCGCTGGCCGAAGGCGGAAGCTGCCGCCCCTGCACGCGCGACAGGTTCACGCCGCCGCGCTCGAAAACCTGCCCGTTCTCGACCATGCAGGTGGTGCCGCCGCCGCCTTCGGGGCGCTGCCACGAATCGCGCACGAAGCCCTTGCGGTCGACCACTTCCAGGGCGGACACGATCCGCTCCTGCAAGCCCGCGAAATACTCGTGTACGGCCTGCCGGTCCACCTCAGGAGCTCTTCTTGAGCGCGCGGTGGGCGATGTCCTTGCGATACTGCATGCCTTCGAAGCGAATGCCATCGAGCGCTTCGTAGGCCCGCGCGCGCGCCCGCTTCACCGAGTCGCCGAGCGCGGTCACGCACAGCACGCGGCCGCCGCTGGTGACGAGGGTCTTGCCGTCGAGCCGGGTGCCCGCATGGAACACGCGGCAATCCGCATCGGGCTTCGGCAGGCCGCTGATCACGTCGCCCTTGCGCGGCTCCTCGGGGTAGCCCGCGGCCGCGACCACCACGCCGAGCGCGGCACGCCGGTCCCATTGCGCCTCCGCCTCGTCGAGCGTGCCCTCGAGCGCGTGCTCGATCAGATCCAGCAGGTCTGACTTGAGCCGCAGGATGATCGGCTGGGTCTCGGGGTCGCCGAGCCGGCAGTTGAATTCCAGGGTCCTGGGGGCGCCGCTCTCGTCGATCATCAGGCCGGCGTACAGGAACCCGACGTAGGGCGCGCCGTCCTGCGCCATGCCCTGGATCGCCGGCACGATGACCTCGCGCATCACACGGGCGTGGACCTTCGGCGTGACGACCGGCGCGGGCGAGTAGGCGCCCATGCCGCCGGTGTTCGGCCCCTTGTCGCCGTCGCGCAGGCGCTTATGGTCCTGGCTGGTCGCAAGCGCGAGGACGTGGCTGCCGTCGCTCATCACGATGAAGCTCGCCTCCTCGCCCTCGAGAAACTCCTCGACCACCAGACGGCTGCCTGCCGCGCCGAGGCTCTTTTGCGTCATCATCTGGTCGATCGCGGCGTGCGCCTCGGGCACGCTTGCCGCCACCACCACGCCCTTGCCGGCGGCCAGGCCGTCGGCCTTCACTACGATGGGGGCGCCCTGCGCGGCGACGTAGTCCTTGGCCTCGCCGGCGCTGTCAAACGTGCGGTGCAGCGCCGTGGGAATTCCGTGGCGCGCCATGAAGCGCTTGGCGAAATCCTTCGACGCTTCGAGCTGCGCCGCGGCGCGCCTCGGCCCGAAGATCTTCAGGCCGGCTTCCTGGAACGTGTCGACGATCCCGGCCGCGAGCGGCGCTTCCGGACCGACCACCGCCAGGTGGATCTTTTCCTTCTTCGAGAAGGAAACCAGATCCGGGATCTGCGTGATCGCCACGTTCTCGACGCCGTTCTCGGTCGCGGTGCCGCCGTTGCCCGGCGCGACGAACACCTTCTGCACGCGCGGGCTGTGCGCGAGCTTCCACGCCAGCGCGTGCTCGCGGCCTCCCGAGCCGATGACGAGGAGCTTCACTTCAGTGCCTGAAGTGGCGCATGCCCGTGAAGAGCATGGCGAGGCCGCGCTCGTCGGCCGCGGCGATCACCTCGGCGTCTCGCAGGCTGCCGCCGGGCTGGATCACCGCCGTCGCGCCGGCGTCCGCCAGCGCGTCCAGGCCGTCGCGGAACGGAAAAAACGCGTCCGAGGCCACCACGGCGCCGTCGAGGCTCAGCTTCGCTTCCTGCGCTTTCATTACCGCCACGCGCACGCTGTCGAGCCGGCTCATCTGCCCGGCGCCGATGCCCACCGTCGCCCCGCCGCGGCAGAACACGATCGCATTCGACTTCACGAATTTCGCTACCCGCCAGGCGAACAGCAGGTCGCGCACCTGATCCTCCGTGGGCTTCTTTCGCGTCACGGTTTTCAGCTGGTCGCGGACAAGTAGCTGCGAGTCGCTGCTTTGCACGAGCAAGCCTCCGCCCACGCGCTTGTAGTCGTGCGCCTGCGCCTCGTGCGACAGCGGAACCTCGAGCACGCGAAGGTTTTCCTTGGCGGACAGCTCCTTCTGGGCATCGGCTTCGATGCGCGGCGCGACGACCACTTCGGCGAACTGCTTGCCGATCGCCTGCGCGGTCGCAAGGTCGAGCGCGCGGTTGAAGGCGAGGATGCCGCCGAAGGCCGACACCGGGTCGCAGCGCAAGGCGCTCTCATAGGCCCCCACGAGCGTGGTCCCGATTGCGACCCCGCATGGATTGGCATGCTTGACGATCACGCACGCCGGCTCGGCGAGGCTCTTGGCGCATTCCCAGGCCGCATCGGCATCGGCGATGTTGTTGTAGGAGAGCTCCTTGCCCTGGAGTTGGCGGTACTGCGCCAGGGTTCCCGCCACCGGATGCAGGTCGCGGTAGAAAGCGGCGCTCTGGTGCGGGTTCTCGCCGTAGCGCAGGTCGTCGACCTTGCAGAACTGCAGGGTCAGGACCTCGGCGTAGTCGAGCCGCCGCCGATGCTCGTCGAGCGAAGTGAGGTAGTTGGCGATCGCGCCATCGTATGCGGCGGTGTGCGCGAACACCTTCGTCGCGAGCCCGAAGCGCGTCGCCTCGCTCACCCCTCCTTGCTGTCTTATTTCCTGAAGAACCCGTGAATAGTCCGCCGGATCCACCACCGCGGCCACCGACGCATGGTTCTTCGCCGCCGAGCGCAGCATCGCGGGCCCGCCGATGTCGATATTCTCGATCGCATCGTCGAACCGGCATTCGGGATCGGCGACCGCGGCCTGGAACGGGTACAGGTTGACGACCAGCAGGTCAATCGGCTCGATCCCCGCTGCCCGCATTTCCTTGATATGAGTCGGATCGTCCCGCCGCCCGAGAAGGCCGCCGTGGATCTTCGGGTGCAGCGTCTTCACGCGGCCGTCGAGCATCTCGGCGAAACCGGTGTAGGCCGACACTTCGACGACCGGCAGCCCTTCCTTCAGCAGGAGCTTGGCGGTGCCGCCGGTGGAGAGAAGCTCGACGCCGAGTGCGGCGAGCCCGCGGGCGAACTCGACGACGCCCGACTTGTCCGAGACGCTGACGAGCGCCCGCTTGACCTTCGTCACTACCCTTTGATGCGCAGCTGGTGCATTTTCGTGCGCAGGGTGGCGCGATTGATGCCGAGCATCGCCGCCGCGTGGGTCAGGTTGCCTTTGGCGTGGCCGAGCACGGTCTCGATCATCGGTCGCTCGATGTTCTTCAGCACCATCTCGTAGATGGACGTGGGCTTCTCTCCGTCCATGTCCTTGAAATAGCGCTCGAGCGAGCGCTTGACGGCGTCCGAAAGCTCGTTTCCTTTGCTCATGCGGCGAGCCTCTCGAAGTAATCGTTGACCGCGGCCCATTGCTCGCGGGCGGCATGCAAGGTGTTGACGCTCGCGCGCAGCGCCTCTCCTCCCGGCAGCGCGCGCACCGTCCAGCCGATGTGCTTGCGCGCGACGCGCGCGCCCTGCTCGGCGCCGTAGAGGCTGTAGAGCCCTTCCAGGTGCTCGGCGAGAACCGCGCCGATCTCGCGCGCCGGCGGCGGCGCGAGCCGCTCGCCGGTCGCCAGGTAGTGCGCCACCTCGCGGAAGAACCACGGCCTCCCCTGCGCCGCGCGGCCGATCATCACGCCGTCGGCGCCGGTCGCCTCCAGCACGCGCCGGGCGTCCTCGGGCGACTGGACGTCGCCGTTGGCGATCACCGGGATGCGCACGGCGGCCTTCACTTCCGCGATGGTGTCGAACTCCGCCCGGCCCTCGAACATGCACGCGCGCGTGCGGCCGTGGATCGCGAGGGCCTGCACGCCGGCGGACTCCGCGATGCGCGCGACGCGCAGCGCGTTGCGCCGCCCGGGAGCCGGACCGGTGCGGATCTTCAGGGTCACGGGTACGTCGACCGCCGCCACGACCGCCTCCAGAATCTTTGCCACTAAGTCTTCATCTGACAGGAGCGCCGAGCCCGCTGCGGCATTGCACACCTTCTTTGCCGGGCAGCCCATGTTGATGTCGATGATCTCGGCGCCGCCGGCGACGTTGAAGCGCGCGGCCTCAGCGAGCATCTGCGGGTCGCTGCCTGCGATCTGCACTGCGATCGGACCCGGCTCGCCGGCATGGTCCAGGCGCAGCCGCGTCTTGCGCGACTCGCGCAGCTCGGGGCGGGACGAAACCATCTCGGAGACCGCGAGCGCGGCGCCGAAGCGCCGCGCGAGACGCCGGAACGGCCGGTCGGTGATGCCGGCCATCGGAGCGACGAACAATCCGTTGGAGAGCGCGTGGGCTCCGATCCTCATTGCCGAGATTGCGATACGAAGGGAAGCGGATTTTATCCGCTTTCCCTGGCAAAAAAAACCGCTCGGGCCCGATTGTTGTATTTTTACGGCAACGCCGACGGACCGAAGATCATGCGCCGCGCGAAGAAGCGCCGCGGTGCGGGAAAAATATCCAGCGCCGTCAAAGCCGCGCCCATGAAGGGGTTGGACCGCAGAAAAGCTTGCGCAAGCAGATCGGTCACGCGGATCGCGGCGCCGGCATCGAGGCGGCGGCGCGCGGCGAAGCGCGCAAGCAAGGCCGCGTCGCCCGGATCCCGCGCCTCGCGCATGATCTGTGCCAAGTCCCAGGCGTCGCGCAGGCCGAGGTTCAAGCCCTGGCCCGCGACTGGGTGCAACGTCTGG
>DATBSZ010000195.1:0-6115 GCA_036559525.1 Burkholderiales bacterium | reverse complement strand
CGTTCACACTGGGACCCGGTGATTGGGACGGTGTACTATACCTTGAGGGTGGGGGGGATACCATTTTCTCGTTTATCACACGCGGGGATAGAAGAAGAACTTGATGCGCTGGATGAAGCACGAAGCCTGGACCGATTTGCTTGAGCTCGTGCTCGTCGCGGCGCTTGGGGTGGGGCTCGCGCACGTGACCTGGCTCGCGTGGGCGCCGCGCACGGCGGCTGCACCGAGTGCGTTCGGTGAGAGCGCGCAGCCGCAAGCGGGCGCAGCTGCGGCGCGACAGATGTTCGGTGCGGCCGGCAGCGTGTCGAGCGCGAAGCCCGTGGTGACTGCCAGCGGCCTCGTGCTCCTCGGAGTGTTCTCCAGGCCGGAGCCGCGCGCGGGCCGCGCCATCCTCAGAGTGCAGGGCAGCCGGCCGGCGCTCGTCGCGGCGGGCGAGCCGATTGCCGACGGCGTCGAGCTGCAGGAAGTGCATGCGGATCACGTGATCGTGCTGCGCCAAGGGATGCCCGAGCGCATCGAGCTGGAACGCGGCGGGTCGCGTGCATCGCGGCCGCCGGCGTCCTCGCCCGCTTCGGCCGGCAAATGATGCGCCGCGCATCGCTTGCGATGCTCGTTGCCGCAATGCTCTTCGCGGGCACCGCGCGCTCGCAGGGCGAGCCGGTGACGCTCAACTTCGTCAACGCCGACATCGAGGCGGTTGCCGCCGCGGTCGGCAAGATGACCAACCGCAATTTCATCATCGATCCGCGGGTGAAGGGCACGATCAACATCGTCTCGGCGCGGGCGGTGCCGAGCTCCGCGGTGTACGGCATCTTCCTGTCGGCGCTGCGGCTGCAGGGCTTCACCGCAGTGGAGAGCGGCGGGGTGACCAAGATCCTGCCGGAGGCCGACGCGAAGCTGCACGGCGGGGTGGTGGGGTCGCGCGGCGCGGCAAGCGGGGACCAGCTGCAGACCCAGGTCTACACGCTTCAGTACACCTCGGCTGCGCAGCTGATGCCAGTGCTGCGCCCGATCATCAGCCCGAACAATACGATCGCGGCGTTCGTCGGCAACAACTCGCTGGTGGTTACCGATTACGGGGACAACCTGCGCCGCATCGAGCGCATCATCGAGGCGATCGACCGCCCCGGTGGCGGCGGGGAGCCGGCAGTCATACCCCTGCGCTTCGCGGCTGTCGCCGACGTGATGCAGACCCTGAACCGCGTCCTGCCCGACAGCGTGGCCGGCACCCCGGGTCAGGCGGGGGCGATCGATCCTTCGGCGCGCCTGTACGTGGCCCAGGACCCACGCACGAACAGCATCGTGGTTCGCTCCGAGAATCCGGCGCGCGTCGAGCAGGTGCGCGCCCTCGTGCGCCAGCTCGACGTGCAGACCGGCACCGCCGCCAACGTGCACGTCGTCTACCTGAAGAACGCCGAAGCGACGCGCGTGGCGCAAACGCTGCGCGCCATTCTCTCCGGAGAGGTGGCGGCACCGGTGCCCACGAGCGCGCCGGCGGGCGCCCCGCCGGGCGCCCCGCAGGGCACCGGCGGCATGGCGCAGCCCCCAATCGGGCAGTGGGGCGGCGCGCAGTCCCCTATCGCGCAGGGGGGCGGCATGGTGCAGGCGGACCCCGCGTCGAACGCGCTCCTCATTTCGGCGCCCGATGCGGTGTTCGCGCACATCAGGGCGATCATCGACAAGCTCGACGTGCGCCGCGCGCAGGTCTACGTCGAAGCGCTGATCGTTGAGATGACGGCGGACAAGGCCGCCGAGTTCGGCGTGCAGTGGCAATCGCTCCCGGATGTCAGCACTTCGGCGACCCGGGGGTTCGGCGGCACCAACTTCCAGGGCACCGGAACGGGCGCCAACATCCTGAATGCGTCGGTCAACCCCCTCACCCTGGGAACCGGCATCAACGTCGGCGTAGTCCGGGGCCAGGTCACGATTCCCGGCATAGGCGTCGTGACCAACCTCGCCGTGCTCGCCCGAGCCCTCGAGACCGACGCCAAAGCCAACATCCTCTCTACGCCCAACCTGCTCACGCTGGACAACGAGGAAGCCAGGATCATCATTGGCCAGAACATTCCGCTCGTCACCGGGCAGTATGCGCAGACCGGCGCCGCGACAACCGTCACGCCGTTCCAGACCATCGAGCGGCGCGACGTCGGCTTGACGCTGCGCGTGAAGCCGCAGATCTCCGAAGGGGGCACGGTCAGGCTGCAGATCTACCAGGAGGCCTCGGCGGTCCGCGACACCACCCTCGCCGGCGTCACCCTCGACAAGCGCGCCATCGAATCCACGGTGCTGGTCGACGACGGCCAGATCATCGCGCTGGGCGGCCTGGTGCAGGACGACGTGCGCGCCGGGATCGAGAAGATACCGCTGCTCGGCGACATTCCGCTCCTCGGGTACTTGTTCCGCTACGAGACGCGCAAGCAGACGAAGACCAACCTCATGGTGTTCCTGCGGCCGGTCGTGCTGCGCGACGGCGTGGCGCATAGCAACGCCTCCGCCGAGCGCTACCGGCAGATGATCGGCGAGCAGAGGGAAACGAAGCCCCCGCCGCACCTCATCCTGCCGGATTACCCGGCTCCGGAGCTGCCGCCCCTGCCGGGCGACGACTGAGCGGCATGGCAGAACCACGCGAGTCGCCGGTCCGCCTGGTGTCCTACCAGTTCGCCAAGGCGCAGGGCGCGCTGCTGCTCGAGCTCTCGACGGAGGAGGCGACCGTCTGCCTGCGCGAGGGCGCGAGGGCGCAGGCGCTCGCCGAGCTGCGGCGCGTCCTCGGGGTGCCGATCCGCGTCGCGCGCGTGGAGCCGCCGGAAGTCTTCGAGCGGCAGCTGGCGGAGGCCTATACGCGCGCCAACCAGTCGGCCGCTTACGTCGCCGACAACCTCGAGCAGGACATGGACCTCTCGCGCCTGGTGCGCGAGATGCCCAGGGTCGAGGACCTGCTCGACTCGGAGAACGACGCGCCCATCATCCGCATGATCAACGTGCTGCTCACGCAGGCGCTGCGGCAGCGCGCTTCCGATATCCACATCGAGCCCTACGAGTCGCGCTCGGTGGTCCGCTTCCGGGTGGACGGCACGCTGCAGAACGTCGTAGAGCCGCACCGTGCGCTGCACGCGGCCATGCTCTCGCGCATCAAGGTGATGGCCAACCTCGACATCGCGGAGAAGCGGCTGCCGCAGGACGGGCGCATCTCGCTGCGCCTCGCGGGTCGCCAGGTCGACGTGCGCGTGGCCACGCTGCCGACGAGCCACGGCGAGCGTGCGGTGCTCCGGCTGCTCGACAAGGAGGACGGCAAGCTCGAGCTGCCGGCCCTCGGCATGGCGCCCGGCACGCTGGCGAGCGTGGACAAGCTCATCCACCAGCCGCACGGCATTGTGCTGGTGACCGGGCCTACGGGCTCGGGCAAGACCACCACCCTGTACGCGGCGCTCTCGCGCATCGACGCCCTGGGGCAAAACATCATGACCGTGGAAGACCCCGTGGAGTACGAGCTCGCCGGGGTGGCGCAGACCCAGGTCAATGCGCGCATCGGCATGACGTTCGCGCGAGCCCTGCGCTCGATCCTGCGGCACGACCCCGACGTGGTCATGATCGGCGAGATCCGCGACCTGGAAACCGCGCAGATCGCGGTGCAGGCGAGCCTGACCGGCCACCTGGTGCTCGCCACCCTGCACACGAACGATGCGATCAGCGCCACCACGCGCCTGACTGACATGGGGATCGAGCCCTACCTCCTCGCCTCGAGCCTGCTCGGGGTGCTGGCGCAGCGCCTGGTGAGGAAGCTCTGCCCATCGTGCAAGCGCACCTTCGCGCCGACCGACGCCGATCTGGCCGAGCTCGGCGGGCGCGCCGGGGTGGGGGAGCTCTTCGGCCCGGCGGGCTGCGATGCCTGCCACGGCTCGGGCTACGCGGGGCGCACCGGCATCTACGAGCTCTTCGTCGTCGATGAGGAGGCCAAGCGCCTCATCCATGCGGCCGACGGCGAGCAGCGGCTGCGCGAGCACGCGCGGGCGCAGGGCATGCAAAGCCTGCGCGAGGACGGCATGCGCTGGGTGGTCTCCGGGGCGACCTCGCTGGAAGAGCTCGTCAGGGTGACGCGCGAGTCCTGAGCGGCATGCCGGCCTACAGCTACGTCGCAGTCGACGCGGAAGGCCGCACCCGGCGCGGTGTAGTGGAGGCGGAAGCGCCGCGGCAGGCGCGCGCGAACCTGCGCAGCTCGGGCCTCGTCCCCATGGAGGTGTCGGCGGTCGAGCCCGAGGCCGCCGCGCCGCAGGGAGGCGGCTGGCGCTGGGGAAGGGGCCGGCAGCGCCTCGGCGGCGCGGCGCTTGCCCTCGTCACGCGGCGCTTCGCGCTGCTGCTGGAAGCGGGGCTGACGGTGGAGCAGTGCCTCGACGCGCTCATCCAGCAGGCACAGGATGAGGCGAGCACCCGTATCCTGAGCGCGGTGCGGGGCGAGGTGCTCGCGGGCCATAGCATCGCCGACGCGCTGGAGCGCTTCCCGGGCTCGTTTCCCGACATCTACCGGGCGCTCGTGGGCACCGGGGAGCAGTCGGGTGATCTCGCGGGCGTAATGTCGCGGCTCGCCGACTACCTGGAGAGCCGGCGCGCCGTGTCCCAGCACGCGGGGCTCGCGCTGCTCTATCCCGCCATCGTGGCGTCGGTGGCGCTCGCGATCGTGATCGGGCTCCTCACCTACGTCGTCCCACAGGTAGTGGAGGTGTTCCAGAACAGCCGGCAGGAGTTGCCGTTCCTCACGCGTGCCCTGCTATGGCTGAGCGGCGCGCTGCAGGGGAACCTCCTCGCCATCGCCGTAGCCACCGCCGCGCTGATCGCCGCCCTGCGCTTCGCCTGGTCGCGCGAAGCATGGCGCGCGCGCTGGCAAGCGCGGCTCCTGCGCGTGCCGGGGATCGGGTCGCTATTGCTCGGCATCGGCACGGCGCGCGTCGCGAGCACGCTCGCCATCCTGGTTGGCGCGGGAGTGCCGCTCCTTCAGGCGCTCGCGGCGAGCGCGAAGGTGGTAGGGAGCCTGCCCTTGCGCGGCGCGGTGGAGGAGGTCGCGCGCCTGGTGCGCGAGGGGAGCCCGCTGCACCGCGCGCTCGACAGCCGCAAGGTCTTTCCGCCGATCTTCATCCACCTGGTGGCTTCTGGCGAATCGAGCGGGCGCCTCGCGCACATGCTGGCGCAGGCGGCGAAGCATCAGGAGATGGAGAACGAGCACCGCGTGCGCCTGCTCACCGGCATCCTCGAGCCCGCGATCATCGTGGCGATGGGCATCGTGGTGCTGCTCGTCGTCCTGGCCATCCTGATGCCCATCATCGAGATGAACCAGCTGGTGCGCAGGTGATTGCGCGGGGCCGGTCCCGCTAGTCGCCGCCTCCGACCGCAGCGTTGTCGTTCAACGCGCTGCCAAGCAGCGCGGCGGCGCCTTTGGGCTGCGAAGTCCCGCGCTCATAGTAGCCGGCGCGAAAGCCCATGCTGTAGTCATCGATCCCGACCCGCGCGTAGATCGAGGGCGCCGTGCTGCGGCGGCGAGCCATCTCGCCGTCGACGAAACCCTGCGCGCGATCGATCGACCAGCCGTTTCTTTCCGCCAGCACGTTCACTTTCGACAAAACCTTCATGTTTCCCCCCATAGACTGCATCATCGGCAACTCCTCTCCCAACACCGCTTACCGTGGGCCGCGTGCGCTGCTGCGCCGGGCCGACTCGTTGTTATCTCGCGCCTCTTCCCCACAACACGACCTCCGCGGTGGCGATCATGATCATGACGTCGAGAAACAGGCTGTTGTTCTTCACGTAGTACAGGTCGTGCTGGAGCTTCTCCACGGCGTCGTCGACCGATGCGCCGTACGAGTACCGCACCTGCGCCCAGCCGATGATCCCTGGCTTGACGCTGTGGCGCAGCGCATAGAACGGAATCTGCTTGGCGAGCTGGTCGACAAACACCGTCCGCTCGGGCCGCGGGCCTACGAAGCTCATCTCGCCTTTGAGCACGTTGAAGATCTGCGGCAGCTCGTCGATGCGGCTCTTGCGCAGGAACCGCCCCACCCGGGTGATGCGGTCGTCGTCAGCCGCCGCCCACTGGGGAGTCCCGTTGCTCTCCGCGTCTTTTCGCATG
>DATBSZ010000194.1:0-1810 GCA_036559525.1 Burkholderiales bacterium | reverse complement strand
CAAGCCGTAGCGCAACTACGGCGAGGATGTGCAACGATGAGGGCGGCCATTTGCTGAGATCACCCGGAGGGCCCATGCCGCGCTGGCCGCAGGGCGTTGTTGCTCAGTCGTTATGTGCTGGAAGCACATGGCCTCCTTCGCGCCTAGCCCTGCGGCCAGCGCGGCACGGGCGCGAGCGTCCCGGTAGCGCTCACAGGCCCTAGGTCGCGCCCGTTCC
This sequence comes from Burkholderiales bacterium, assembly GCA_036559525.1. Taxonomy (GTDB): domain Bacteria; phylum Pseudomonadota; class Gammaproteobacteria; order Burkholderiales; family SG8-39; genus SCGC-AG-212-J23. The sequence continues at coordinate 1,593 of DATBSZ010000194.1, read as the reverse complement.
CTTGGCCTCGCGCGGCCGATCCGGCGTCCAGCCGAGCCGGCACGCGACGTACGCGGCCGACGTGTACGCGTAGTGGAACTGGTGGAACAAGATCGCCCGCAGCGCGAACCAGATGCCGTTGGCGCGGTAGAACAGCGTGACCAGGTTAAGGTTGAGGCCGATCGCAGCGGCGAGCAGCGCGAGCGGGATCCACCAGCTCAGGAAGCCCATGCCGAAAGTGAGCACGGAGAGCAGGAACCCCCACGCGATCGCCACGCGCACCCATTCGAGCGGCGAAATCCGCAGCGCATCCGGCACGCGGTGATCCCCGAGCAGGCGCACGTACGGGACGGTGCGCTGGAGGATGTCCGTCCGTACCATGTCCGCGAAATCCCACGACTTGAGGTGACGCGCCTGCAGGTCGGGCTCGAGGCGAATCATGAAGCCGCGCCGGCGCAGGCGCACGCCGAGCTCGATGTCCTCGATCGACGGCTTCGGGTACCGCTTCGCATCGAAGCCGCCGATCGCGCGGAACGCGGCGGTGCGCACGGCGCCGCACCCGGCGAAGAAGGTCTCGCGCTCGCGCCCCGAGCGCACGTGGTGGTGACGATGCGCGAGGTTCTTGTATTGCGACAGGAAGTTGGTCGCCGCCGGGAACTCGTCGTAAGCGCCGAACACCGCCGCCGCCTTGGTCCGCTCGAACGCGTCCTTCAGCACGCGCGCGCCGTCGGGATGCACGACGACGTCGGCGTCGACGAACCAGATCACGTTGCCCTTCGCCAGCGCGGCGCCGACGTTGCGTCCGCCGGCCGGGCCGAGGCGGCCGCCCGACGGCACGACGCGCGCGCCGGCCTCCTTCGCGATCCACGCGGTCGAGTCGGTCGATCCGTCGTCGACGACGATCAGCTCGAGGATCTCGCGGTCCAGCAGCAGGCCGACCAGCGGCGCGAGCGCCGAGTCCAGCGTGCGCTCGGCGTTGTACGCCGGAACGACGACGCTGATCACCGGTTCGAGCGATTCGGCCACTGCCCCTCCACTGACTATGGCCGCATGCTACCGCGGAGGGCGCCTGACGCGGTGACCACGGGCGACGCACGGTCGAGACGGTAGAATCAATGGTTTAGCGCTACGCGACCCGGCGTCATGCTCACGTTCCAGCAGGTCATCCTTCGACTCCAGGAGTACTGGGGCTCGCGCGGCTGCGCGCTTTTGCAGCCCTACGACATGGAAGTCGGCGCGGGCACGTCGCATACCGCAACGTTCCTGCGCGCGCTCGGCCCCGAGCCGTGGCGCGCCGCCTACGTGCAGCCGTCGCGCCGACCCAAGGACGGCCGCTACGGCGAGAACCCGAACCGGCTGTTCCAGCACCACCAGTTCCAGGTCGTCCTGAAGCCTTCGCCACCCGACATCCTCGACCTCTACCTCGGCTCGCTCGAGGCGCTCGGCTTCGACCTCGCGAAGAACGACGTGCGTTTCGTCGAGGACGACTGGGAGAACCCGACGCTCGGCGCGTGGGGGCTCGGCTGGGAGGTGTGGCTGAACGGCATGGAGATCACGCAGTTCACCTATTTCCAGCAGGTCGGCAGCCTCGACTGCAACCCGATCACCGGCGAG
>DATBSZ010000193.1:0-12882 GCA_036559525.1 Burkholderiales bacterium | reverse complement strand
GACGGTACCTGGGGCGCAGAGCACGAACGAGGACACGCAGTTGGTGCTCACGGGAGCGACGCGGCTGAACGTCGCCGACGTGGACGCGACGAGCCTCACGGTGAACCTGTCCGTGACCGCAGGGACGCTCACGCTCGGCGGAATTGCCGGGCTCTCGTTCAGCGCCGGCGACGGCACGGCCGACGGGGCGATGATCTTCAACGGGACGATCGCGAGTATCCAGACGGCGCTCGCAAGCGTCACATACAACCCGGCGATCAACAGCACCGCTGCGGCGACACTCACGCTCACTCTTAGCGACAACGGTCAGACCGGTGCCGGCGGCGCACTCACCGATACCGATAACCTCACCATTTCGATCAACGCCGTGAACGACGCGCCGGATGCGCAGGACGACACCTATACGGTGCTGGAAGACCAGCTGCTCGCGGTGGCGGCGCCGGGGGTCCTGGGCAACGACAGCGACGTCGACAGCGTGCTGACCGCGGCAGTAATGGACGACGTCGACCACGGCACGCTTTCCCTCGCCGCCGACGGCAGCTTCCTTTACGCGCCGGATCTCAACTTCTTCGGCACCGACACGTTCATCTACGAGGTAAACGACGGACAGGGCGGGACGGACACCGCGACTGTGACGATCACGGTCGTTGCAGATAACGACGGCCCAGTGGCGGTCGATGACAGCGCTACGACTGCCGAGGATGTGGCGGTCAGCATCGCAGTGCTCGCCAACGATACCGACGTGGAGAACGATCTGCTCTTCGTGACCGACGTGGGTCTCGCTTCGCACGGCACGGTCACATTCAGCGCCGGCGCGGTGATCTACACGCCGAACCTGAACTTTCACGGCACCGACACGTTCGAATACACGGTAAGCGACGGCGAAGAGATCGACACGGGACGGGTCACGGTTACGGTCACGCCGGTGAACGACCCGCCGGTGGCGATCGATGACGTGGCCACGACCGATGAGGACGTGGCGGTGACGATTTCGGTACTGGCCAACGACCAGGACGTGGACGGCGATTCCCTGAACGTGGGCAGCGTTACGCAAGGCGCGAACGGCACGGTAACGTTCAGCGCCGGCGCGGTCACCTACACGCCAGACGCCGGCTTCTCCGGCACCGATTTCTTCGACTACACGGCAAGCGACGGCCAGGGTGGGAGCGACGTCGGCCGGGTCACCGTCACGGTCGACGCGGCCGACGACAACGATGCCCCGGTCTTCGTCGAGGTCGCGGACCGGACGATCACAGAGGGCCAGGAGCTGCGCTTCACGGTCAGCGCCATCGACCCGGACCATCCCGAGAGCTCGTTGGTCTTCAGCGCCACCTCCTTGCCCGCGGGCGCCACGTTCAATGCGATGACGCGGGAGCTCGTCTGGATCCCGGCGGACAACGCGATCGCGACCGTGACCTTCACGGTGCTGGATCCGGAGGGCGCCACCGACACCATGGAAGTGGTGCTGACCGCCACCAACGTCGCGGCGACAGTGAATGCCGGCGCGGACCAGGTGGTCGGCCTGCAGAAGAAGCACGGCCACGACCATGACGATGATGACCACCACGGTCACGGTCATGGCCATGGCCACAAGAAGGGCGAAGCGACGGTCAGCATCTCCGCGACCTTCAACGACCTCGGCACGCTCGACACGCACGCCAACCGCTACACGACGATCGACTGGGGCGACGGTGACGTCACCGAGGGAGCCGTGAGCGAATCGCCGTTCGGACCGCCCGGATCGACGGCGGGCGCCAACGGTACCGTAACCGGCACCCACACCTACAAGGAGACCGGCGTCTACACGGTCAAGGTGACGGTCACCGACGACGACGGCGCGAGCCGCAGCGACACGCTCACGGTCACGGTGAAGGATCCCGACAAGCACCTGAAGGCGCGCGACGACGAGTACCAGCTCAGGGAAGACGGCGTGCTTCAGGTAAATGCGGCGCACGGCGTGCTCAGGAACGACCGCGCGCCGGGCAGCCTGCCGCTGACCGCGCGGCTGGTCGAGGGTCCGGACCACGGCGAGCTGACCTTCAACGCCGACGGCTCGTTCACCTACCGGCCGGACGCGAACTTCCACGGCAAGGACTCGTTCTGGTACGAGTTCACCGACGGCACCAACGTGTCGAATGCGGTGAAGGTCGAGTTCAACGTGAAGAGCGACGGGCGGCGCGAGGCCTGCATCGACTGGGGCGGGCGGCCGGGGTGGGACCTGCCGCATTTCGGCAAGCACGCGAACTTCGCCGAGTTCCTGGTCAAGCTGGCGCGGAAGTTCGACTTAGAAAGCTAATTGACAAAGGTAATTTGCCGGGTGGAGAATCGCCCGGCAAATGGCCCGCGCCCGCCGGCAGACCCCGCCGCGCAATCCGCCGCCCACGGTATCGCGCCCGGCGCTGCTCGCGCGCGGCAGCGACGCCGAGTTCCGCGGGCTGATCCATGACCTGATCGCCTACGGCCACAAGCTCGACGCCTGCCGCGACGCGTTCGCGGCGATCGCCGGCGTCTCCGGCGTGCAATACGAAATCCTGATGCTGGTGAGCCGCGCCGACGGCCTGGCGGTCGGCGAGGTGGCGGCGCGGCTGCACCGCTCGGGCGCGTTCATCACCATCGAGGCGAACAAGCTGGCCGGGCGCGGCATCCTCGACAAGGCGTCGGATCCCGCCGACGGCAGGCGGGTTCTGCTGAAAAATACGTCAAGAAGCTTCGCGCTGCTGGAACGCCTCGCCCCCTACCAGCGGCGCGTCAACGACGTGCTGTTCGAGTTCCTCGACGCGAAGCGCTTCCGCGAGCTGCGCGCTCTCGCCGCGCAGCTGGTGGGCAGCGGCGACCGCGCGGTGGCGATGCTCGAGCTCCTGCGGCACGAGGCGCAGGCCGCATGAGCGTGTCGTATTTCGTGCGCTACGACATCGCGGTCGCCGACCTCGAGGCGTTTCTCGAGCGCTATCGCCGGGACCACGTGCCCATGGTGACCGCGTGGCCGGGCCTGCAGCGCATGACGCTTCACACGCCCGTGGACTGGAAGGACCCGTTTCCCGTGAACCGCGGTCGCGCGGTCCTGATGGCACAGCTCGAGTTCGAGAGCGAGGAAGCCATGAACCGCGCTTTCGCCTCGCGCGAGCGCGCAGAGGCGCGGGAGGATTTCAAGCGCTTCATGACCTTCGAGGGCACGGTGACGCACCAGGCGATGCAGAGCGAGGAGGTATGGCCGTGAAACCCAAGCAGCATCTCGAATTCGTGAAAGTCGACCTGAAGAGCGGCTGGGAAGTCCCGCCCGGATACCCGGCGGGGTTCTACCAGAAGATTCTTGCGTCGGATCTGGATGAAAAGGCAAAGCGGGGCAGCCGCACGCGGCTTCTGAAGATCGAGCCGGGCGCGTTTTCTACCGAGCCTTTCGTGCACGACCACTGGGAGGAGGTGTACGTGGTGCAGGGCGACCTCGTGGTCGGCAACGACAAGCAGGGCAAGGGCGGGCAGCAGTGCTTCGCTCCCACCTACGCCTGCCGGCCGCCGGGCGTACACCACGGCCCCTTCACCTCCCGCGGCGGCTGCATCCTGCACGAGATTCACTACTATGCTGAAGACCGGTAAGGCCCACCTCGAGTCGCTGCGCGACGGCCGGGTCGTCTACATCGGCTCGGAGAAGGTCGACGACGTCACCACGCACCCGGCGTTTCGCAATGGCGCGCGCTCCATGGCGGCGATCTACGACCTCAAGGCCGCGAACCCGGATTTTTCATATGAAGAAAACGGGGAAAGATTCAGCGCGTATTTCCTGCGTGCGAAGACGAAAGACGATCTTGTCCAGAGAACGGAGCTGCACCGCGCTATCGCCCGGATGAGCCACGGCCTGCTCGGGCGCTCGCCCGACCACGTGTCGAGCTTCGTCACCGGGATGGCGATGAATCCGGAGGTGTTCAAGGGCTTCAGAAAGAATTTGCTCGACTACTACGAGCACATGCGCCGCGAGGACGTCTACGGGGTGTACGCGGTGCTGCCGCCGCAGGCGGCGCGCAACCCCGAGTTCTACGTGAAGCAGAACCTGCCGGTGCCGTCGCTGCGCGTGGTGAAGGAAGACGACGCCGGCGTCACCATCACCGGCATGAAGATGCTCGCCACCGGCGCGGTGTTCGCCAACGAGCTCTGGATCGGCAACCTGCTGCCGCTCGCGCCGAACCAGCTCGCCGAATCGATCACCTGCGCGCTGCCGGTGAACGCCCCGGGCGTCACGCTGTGGTCGAGGAAGCCCTTCGAGCGCTATGCGCCGAGCGAGTTCGAGAACCCGCTCACCTGGCGCTTCGACGAGACCGACTCGATGGTGATGTGCGAGAACGTAAAGGTGCCCTGGGAGCGGGTGTTCGTGCACATGGACGCGATCCTCGCGCGCGAGATCTACATCAAGACCCCGGGCCACTGCTACGGCAACCACCAGTCGAACGTGCGCTTCCACGCCAAGATGCAGCTCATCGTCGGGCTGGCGAGCAAGATCGCGCACGCCTCGGGCGCCAACGAGGTGCCGGCGGTGCGCGAGGTGCTGGGCCGCTTCGCCGCGCTCGAGGCCGCGCTCGGCGGCATGATCGCCGGGCAGCTGCACGAGGCCGAGGACTGGCCGGAAGGCTGGAAGACCTTCAACCGCCGCATGATGTACGCCGCGCTCAACTGGTGCACCGAGAGCCACTCGTCGATCATCGACGCGCTGCGCGAGCTGATCGGCGGCGGCATCTTCCAGATGCCCGCCGACATCACGGTGATGCACGATGCGAAGCTGAAGCAGATGTTCGAGACTTACTGGCAGACGCCGCAGCTCGGCGCGGTGGAAAGAATGAAGCTGTACAAGCTCGCCTGGGACCTGATCGGCTCCGAGTTCGCCGGCCGGCACCTGCAGTACGAGAAGTTCTACGCCGGCGCCTCGTTCATCGTGAGGAATCACAGCTTTCGCGAAGCGCCGTGGGAGGGCTTTCACAAGGTCGTGGACGACCTGATGGCGAGCTACGACATGCCCGCCAAGGAATCCGGGACAGACCACGTTTTCCGGGGTGTGCGATGAGCGAGTTTCAGCAACTGGTGATCGCCGGTTGGACGGGACGCGACGAGGCTGCGCTGCGAAAGCACATCAAGGAGCTGGAAGAGATCGGCGTCAAGGCGCCGAAGACCACTCCGATCTTCTACCGGGTTTCCGCCAACCTCTTCACCCATGAAACCGCCATTCAGGTGTCTGGCCTCGACACCAGCGGCGAAGTCGAATTCGTCCTGATGCAGGGCAAGGAGCTTCGCGTCGCCGTGGGCTCCGACCACACCGACCGCAAGGCCGAAACGATCGGTGTGTCGCTCTCGAAACAGCTCTGCGCGAAGCCCGTGTCGCGCGAATCCTGGCGCTACGACGAGGTGAAGCCGCACTGGGAGACGCTCGTGCTGCGCTCCTGGGCCGACGGCGAGCTCTACCAAGAAGGCCCGGTCACCGCGATGCGCTCCCCCGAGGACCTTCTCCAGAGGTATGGAGGCTTGAAAAATGGCTGGGCCATGTTTTGCGGAACGCTCGCCGCCAAGGGCGGCATCCGGCCCGCAGGCCGTTTTGCCATGGAGCTCGAAGACCCGGTGCTGAAGCGCAGGCTGAAGCACGAGTACCGCATCCACGCCCTGCCGATCGAGGGCTGATCGCAAAAAATCGTCGGGACGGTAAGAAAATAGTCGAGGCGGCAAGAGTCTGTCCTGCGGTGCGGCTACTTCCTGCGGCTGCGCAGCGCGCGGCCGTAGTGTGGGCTTCATGGACACGCCACCAAGCGGTTTCCTCAAGCGGCTCGCCGCCGGCTGCCTTCTCGTCGCTGCAGCCGCCACCGCGCAGGCGCAGACTCCCGCCTGGACGGCGCTCGATTACTCGCTAGCGACCGGAGCCGCTACGATGATGGCGCTCGACTGGGCGCAGACGAGGTACGCCGTTCGCCATCCGAGCCGCTATTCGGAGCGTAATCCCATCATGGGCGAGCACCCGTCGACCACAAAAGTCGACCAGTATTTCGCGCTCGCCTCTCTCCTCATGGTAGGGGTGACTTACGTCCTTCCGCGGCCCGAGAGGAGGCTATTCCTGGGCGGGGTGCTCGTGGTCGAAACTTCCGCGGTAGTTTCCAATTACCGGATCGGCGTCAAGCTGGACTTTTGAATTCCCAGGGCAAGCCCGAGCGAGTGCGCGGCCGCCCCGCGAAGCGCAAGCTGAAGCACGAGTACAGTATCCACGCCCTTCCGATCGAGGGCTGATCGCAAAAAATCGTCGGGACGGTAAGAAAATAGTCGAGGCGGCAAGAGTCTGTCCTGCGGTGCGGCTACTTCCTGCGGCTGCGCAGTGCGCGGCCGTAGTGTGGGGTCCATGGACACGCCACCAAGCGGTTTCCTCAAGCGGCTCGCCGCCGGCTGCGCCCTCGTCGCAACGGCCGCCCTCGCTCACGCGCAGGCGCTCGACCGGCCGATGCTGCTCATCGCCCCGCCGACGGCGGACGGCATCTACTCCCAGGCCGTGCTGGTCGTCGTGCCCATTCACGAGGGCCAGCACCGCGGCTTCATCATCAACCGCGTGAGCCATACCACCGTGGCGAGGGCGTTTCCCGACGAGCCGGACATGGCCAAGGTGGTCGACCCGATCTACTTCGGCGGGCCGAACGACGCGCAGCGGATGTATGCGGTCGTGCGGCGCGATCCCGGGGAGGGCGCGCGCAAGCTGTTCGACGACGTCTTCGTCACAATCAGCGGCGCGACCGTGGACCGTGTGATCCAGCAATGGCCGGGCGAGGCGCGCTTCTTTGCCGGCTACGCCGCCTGGGAGCCGGGCGAGCTCGCGCAGGAGATTCGCGACGGCGAGTGGCTCGTCGCCGAGCCGCACGCCGCGCAGATCTTCAGCCTGCAGCCCGGCGACCTGTGGCTGCAACTGTTGCAAAGAATTCGAAGCACTCTGTAGGTCAGTAGCGCACCAGCACGCGGTAGCGCAGGGTGGTGCTGCCCTCGGCGGGCACCCGGACGCGCCATTCCGCGGCGCCGGCGGCCACCTTGGCGTGGCGCTCGGTCTCTTCGAGCATCGACCAGTCGCCCGGTACCGGCTCGCGCACCACTATGGTCGCGGCTTCCTTCTTCGCGTTGCGCAGCACGATCTCGTAGGCGCTCTCGAACACGTAGCTCGCGCGATTGGTGGGCTCGCGGCGCTTGAAGTCGGTCTGCTTCTTGTCGGCGGTGACGTCGAAGGCCTCGCCGAGCTTGAGGCGCACGGTCTCGTTCTTCGGCGTGTGGTCGATCCTGTCCTCGCCCACGAACTGGGCGTTGCCGGCGCTGTCCTTCTTGTACACGCGCACCACGCCCTTCGGCATCGGCATTCCCAGGTGCGAGGACTCGCGGTTCTCGAGCTGCACGAACACGCCGACTTTCATCTTCTGCCCGATCCCGCCGACGCTCGAGCGGTAGTAGTAGTCGCTTCCCTGGAGGACCAGCTCCTTGGCGACGGGCACGCGCTGCGCGTTGAGCAGCGCCACCTGCTTGGTCTGGTTGTCGGCGATCGTGGTCGGGCGTCCGAGGGTGTACAGGTGATACTCGAACAGGGCTTCCTGCGACATCTGCGAAGCCGGGGCGGCCGCGCTCTCGCGCATCGCGCCGGCCTTCGCCGCGAGGCGCATCTCGTCGCGCACGCGGTTCACGTCGCCTGCGACGAGCTGCAGCTTTGCGTTGGGGTAGGCGGTGCCGCTCGTGTTGGTGAGCGTCACCCAGCCGTTCAGGTCGAGCGCGGTGTCGGCGCCGTTCAGCTCGGCGACGTAGTCGGCTTTCCAGGCGAGGCCGCCGGTGAGGTACGACAGCTCGATCGCCTGGCTGCCGGCGCGCGCGGCGTCGAGCTCGGTGACGAGCGTCGGACGGTCGCGCAGGTTGGCCGGCACCCCGTCGTAGACGATGCGTCCGGGCAGCCCGGTCTCGATGCGGTCGCCGATCCGCAGCACCACGCCTGAGGTGGCCGCGAGGACAGTCGCGGTCTCGATCGACTCGGCGCCGGTGGTCGGGTGGGTGCGGACGATGCGCACGTCGCGGCCGACGTATTTCTCGAGCAGCTTCGCCGGCGTGAGCAGGTCGAAATCGAAGTTCTGCTCGAGCAGCGTCAGCGCGCCGGGGTGCGACAGGCTGCGCAGCAGCGCTGTCTCGGGGCGCATCCGCCCGCTCACCTCGCGCAGCGCGAGGCGGTTGCGGCCGGACTCGAAGGCGACGCGCCGCTGGTCCTTCACCAGCGCGAGGTTCTCGTTGTAGATGGTCACCGCGACCGACTGCTGGTCGGCCAGGGTGCTGGGTTTCTCGGTTACGGCGCCGTAGGCGACCGGGGAAAGGGCCAGCGCCACAGCGAGCGTGACTTTTTTCATCATGGGCATTGGTGTTGCCTCCTTGTCCCCGTTAAACGGGGCGGCCAAGGAAAAGGGTTAGGAGGCAGGGTTAACGGCGCAGAACGAGGGTCAGCGCGGCGAGCACCAGGGTGGTGCCCGCCAGCATCCCGAGGGTCACGGCCTCATCGAGGAACAGCCAGCCCCACAGGACCCCGAGAACCGGCACGACGAAGCCGACGGTCAGCGTGCGCGACGGGCCGATGTCGCGGACCAGGGTGAAGAACGGCAGGTAGGCGAGGCCGCTGCATACCGCGCCGAGGACGACCAGCGAAGCGAAGGCCGGCAGAGTCCATTCCTGGGGTGGCGGAGCGGCGGCCCAGAGCGGCGCCAGGATCAGGGCGCTGAGCGCGATCGAGCCCGCGGCGAGGCTGACCGGCGGCAGCCGCCCCGAGCGCTCCTTGATCATGACGCCCGCCCAGGCCCAGGAGCCCGCGCCGGCGAGGCTCACGAGCACCGCGAGCACGGTGCGCAGGCTGAGCTCCGCCGGGCCCAGGTTCACGATGAGCGCGATGCCGGCGATGCCGAGCGCGAAGCCGGCGATGCGCCCCGGTCCCAGCCGCTCCTTCAGCACCGGCGCGGCGATCACGGCGGTCCAGAGCGGCACGGTGCCGTTGATGATCGCGAGGTAGCCCGCCGGCAGCACCGTGGCCGCCCACGCGAAGCAGACGAACGGCAGCACGCTGTTCACCAGCCCGACCGCGAGGTGATCCTTCCAGTGCTCGAGCAGGCCGATGCGCTGGTGCGCGACCCAGGCGACCCAGGGCAGGAGGAACAGCGCGGCGAAGAGCGCGCGGCCTTCGGCGACCGTCGCCGTGCCGAACACCGGCACCGCCACGCGCAGGAAGATGTACTGCAGCGACCACACGATGGCGAGGGTGAGCCACCGTGTGGTCTGGTGAGCCGTCAGAGGTACACGCGTTTCATGGTCTCTGCGGGATAGCGCGTTCCGGCTCCTGCTCCGGGAGGCGCGGCATCGGAGATGCGCTTCAGATCTTCGGCCGTCAGCCTGATTTTCAGTGCCGCGAGGTTCTCGTCGATGCGCTCGCGCCGCTTGGTGCCGGGGATCGGCACCATGTCCTTTCCCTGCGCGAGGAGCCACGCCAGCACGAGCTGCGCAGGCGTGCAGCGCTTTTCCCGGGCGATTTCCTCGATGCGCTTTACGAGGGCGACATTCTTGTCCAGTGCATCGCCCTGGAAGCGCGGATGCTGCAGGCGGCGGTCGCCTTCCGGAAGGTCCGCCTTGCCGTGAACCGTGCCGGTGAGCATGCTTCGGCCGAGCGGCGCGTAGGGGACGAGCGTGATGCCGAGCTCGCGCGTCGCCTGCCGCGTTTCCTCGCCCTCGTTCCGGTAGAGCAGGGAGTATTCGTTCTGCACCGCCGCGATCGGGTGCACCTTGTGGGCGCGCCGGATGGTCTCGGGACGCGCCTCGGACAGCCCGAGCGCGCGCACCTTGCCCTGCTCGACGAGCCGCTTCATCGCGCCGACGGTGTCCTCGATCGGCGTATTGGCATCGACGCGGTGCTGGTAGTAGAGGTCGATCACGTCTATGCCGAGGCGCTTGAGGCTCGCGTCGCACGCCTGCATCACGTATTCCGGCCGGCCGTCGACGGTCTGTCTTCCGTCGGCCTGCTTCACCTGGCCGAATTTCGTCGCGACGATCGCCTTGTCGCGCCGTCCCTTGAGCGCCTTCCCGAGCAGCGTCTCGTTGTGCCCCCAGCCGTACATGTCGGCCGAGTCGAGGAAATTGATGCCCTGGTCGAGCGCGTAGTGGATGACGCCGATCGACTCCTCGTCGTTCGCGTTGCCGTACACGCCCGACATCGACATCAGGCCGAGGCCGAGGGCGGAGATCTTCATTCCGCTGCGGCCGAGTTCGCGTTGATCCATGCGTTGATTCTCCTTAGAACAGGTCGAAATATTCCCGGTGCTCCCAGTCGCTCACCTCGAGGTTGAAGCGCGCGATCTCGGCTTCCTTGATCCTGCAGTAATAGTCGACAAAGCCGGCGCCGAAGCCGTCGCGCAGCGCCTTGTCGATGCGCAGGTGCTGCAGCGCTTCCTCGAGCGTGCGCGGCAGGAAATCGGCCTTCGCTTCGTACGGCGTGTCGGCCGCGCGCGCGAGCGGCAGGCGCCGCTCGACGCCGTCCATGCCGCAGTAGATCTGCGAGGCGAAGTAGAGGTACGGATTCGCCGCCGGCTCGCCGATGCGGTTCTCGATGCGGGTGTCCGGATCGCGCGGCGCGCCGACCACGCGCAGCATCGCGCCGCGGTTCTCCTTGCCCCAGATGACGCGGTCGGGCGCGAGCGAGTAGGGGCGATAGCGCTTGTAGCCGTTGATCGTCGGCGTGGCGAACGCGGCCGCCGCGCGACCATGCGCCAGCAGCCCGGCGAGGTATTGCTTTCCGGTCTCGGAGAGATCGTCGCGGTCGGAGGTGAACGCGTTCAGCCCGTTTCTTCGCAGCGACTGGTGCAGATGCCAGCCGCTCGACATGACGTTCGGCAGCTTCGGCCGGCACATGAAGGTGGCGTGGTAGCCGTGGCGCCGCGCGATCTGCTTCACCGCGCTGCGCAGCAGGATCATCGCGTCCGCCGCCGAAATGCCGGTCCGCGGCGCGAGCGTGAACTCGAGCTGGCTCGGGCCGAACTCGATCTCGAACGAACGCAGTGGAAGCTCGAGCTGCTCGAGATTGGTCCTGAAAATCTCCACCACGGGGTCCAGCTGGTCGTATTTATGCTCGGTGAGGAGCTGATAGCCGGTGGTGAGAAGCTCCACGTCCGGCGGCGTGCCCGGCTGACCGGCATCTTCCGGCTGCAGGCGCGGATCGCGCAGCTTGAAGACGTGGAATTCCACTTCCAGGCCGGCGACGAATTCGTACCCCGCGCTCTCCAGCCGCTCCAGGCACTTGCGGAGTTGCCCCCGGGTGCTGAACGGCACCTCGCGGCCGTCGAGGAACTGCAGGTCGCACAGGAACCAGCCGGTGTCCGGCGCCCAGGGCAGGACCCTGAAGGTTGACTCGTCGGGGACCATCAGGATGTCGGCCGCGCCCTGCATCTCGAGCAGGCCGACGCCGCCGCCCGGTGTGAAGGCCGGAAACACCGTCTTGTGCGAGGTGTCCTTGAGGAGCAGCGTGCTCGTGACCGTGACGCCGCGCCCCATCGCCGCCTCGGCCGCAGACGCGGCGAGCGTCTTGCCGCGCAGCACGCCGTGCTGGTCGGCGAACGAAAAGCGGACCGCCTTGATCCCCTTCGGAAGGTTCATGCCGCCCAGGCCGAGCGCTTGCGCCGGGTTTCGTCGGACTCCTTCCAGTACTGGTCGATGCTGGCGGTCGGCCCGATGCCGTCGATCGCCGGCGGGCCCACCGCTTGGTCAGCATCAGAAACCATCATGGGCTGTTCCCCAGTTTCATTTTTCCGGATTGCATCCAGGAGCAGCCGGCGATAGAGAACGATGCCCTTGTCGGTGCTGCCGAGGTTCTCGCGCGTGCGGTCCTGGATGCGTCCCTGCGACTCGCACGCCCACTGGTCGTGGATGTTGATGTCGAACCCCATGCCGGTGAAGGTGCGGTGCTTCTGCTCCTCCGCGTCGAAGCCCCAGCCGTTGTGGCGGCCAAAAATCGGCTTGTAGTGCGGCGCCGGGTAGGTTTTCAGGCGCTGGCTGCGCATCGTGTCCTTGTCCACCGGGGTCGTGAAGCTGGTAAAGATCGAGTACCAGTAGCAGCCCGTGTCGTCGACCGGCACGTGCCACTGCGAGATCGTCATCTCGGCATTCATCGGGATCACGAAGGCCTGCGGAAAGAGGATGTTCGTCACCCGGATGTGGGTGTGCGCATCGCTGATCCTGCGCAGCGTGTGCAGCCGCATGCCGTAGCCGGTGCGCTCGACGCGGATCTCCGGCCGGTCGTACTCGCGCAGCACTTTCGAGATCGGCAGCGCCGAATCCGACGGCACGCCGCGGAACTGCTTGCCGTAGCTCGCCGCGGGGTCCTCGTCCTCGAAGAACTTGTGCAGCCACGAGGCGTGCGCCGGGTCGATGCCGACCTCGAGCGCCTGCAGCCAGTTGCAGTCCCAGTAGCCCTTGAACGCGAACGTGTACTCGGGCGGCGCGACGAAGCAGTCGAAGTGCGGAAACGCGGGCGGCTCGCCAGCGCCGAGGTAGGCGAAGAGCACGCCGCTCCTCTCCACCACCGGGCAGGCGCGCAGGCGGATGTGCTCGCACAGGCGGCTGCCCTCCGGCTCGGCCGGCGTCTCGAGGCATTTTCCGCTCGCGTCGTAGAGCCAGCCGTGGAACGAGCAGCGCAGCCCGCCGTCTTCGAGACGCCCGTAGGCGAGGTCCGCGCCGCGATGCGCGCAGTGGCGGTCGATCAACCCAAACTGCTTTCCATTTCTGAATAAAACAAAATCTTCGCCGAGGATGCGAACTGCTTTCACCGGCCGCTCGCCCTGCATCTCGTCCACCAGGGCGACCGGCTGCCAGTAGCGCCGC
>DATBSZ010000192.1:0-2900 GCA_036559525.1 Burkholderiales bacterium | reverse complement strand
TTGCGTGTCGACCACCGCGTCGTAGCGGCTGCGGCGGACCTCCCGCCGCCACGCCCCGATCTCGGCCCACACCTCGGGCTTCCACAGCCCCGAGCGCCAGCGCCGCACGGCGACCGGGATCACGCGCCGCACCGCCCCGTGCATCGCGGCGATGCCGGCAAAGGGCTCTTCCACGATCCAGTCGATGGCTACGCCCGGCAGCGCCCGCGCCGCGTCGCTCACTGCCGGACAGTTATGCACCACATCGCCAAGAGAGGACGTCTTGACGAAGAGTATTGTTGTCATTGGCTAGAATACGGCTCGCTGATTCTAAAGGAATAGCGAATTTGAGCCCCGCGCCACGAGCGCCGCTCTCGGCAGTCCTCATCACCCGCAACGCCGCCGCCGTTCTCGAGCCCTGCCTCGACAGCCTCGCGTTTGCCGACGAAGTCGTGATCGTCGACTCGTCCTCGAGCGACGGCACGGTCGAGCTTGCGAGCCGCAAGGGGGCGCGCGTGGTGCCGAAGGAGTGGCTTGGCTTCGGCCGGCAGAAGCAGTTCGCGGTCGAGCAGGCGAGCCACGACTGGGTGCTATGCCTGGACGCCGACGAGCGGGTGTCGCCGCGGCTCGCGCGGTCGATCGAGCGGGCGCTCGCCGCACCGGTGTCGCCCGTGTACCGCATGCCGAGACGCAACCGTTTTCTCGGCCGCTGGCTGTCGCACGGCGAGGGCTACCCCGACTGGAGCCCGCGGCTCTTCAACCGCATGAACGCGCGCTGGAGCGACGACCTGGTGCACGAGAAGGTGCTGTTCGCGGTGACGCCGGGCACCCTCGAGGGCGACCTGATGCACGATTCGTTCGACGATCTTTCGGCCTATCTCGAGCGCCAGAACCGCTACACCACGCTCGCCGCTCGGCAGGCGTTCGAGCAGGGGCGCAGCGCGAACGTGCTGTACCTCCTGTTTTCTCCGGTCGTGCGCTTCATCAAGTTCTACATCATGCGGCTCGGCTTCCTCGACGGCCTGCCCGGCCTGCTGCACATCTCGATCGGCTGCATAAACAGCTACGTGAAGTACATGAAGCTGATCGAGCTGCGCCAGTCCGAGAACAAGTAACGCTCCTACTACCTCAGGTCGAGCGCCCTAGCCAGCGCTTCGCCTTGCGCTTCATTTCCTTCCTGAAGCGCTTGACGGCGCTCTCGGGAGGAGACCACTGCGGGATCGCGGCCGTGCCGGTTTGCTGGCGGCGGGGCTGCTCGATGGGCCGTTTCTCGATCACCAAGACGCTGTCGTAGTAGTGCAGCGAGTGCGCCGTCCTGGTGAGCGCGGTGATGGCGGCGCGTCCGCGGCGCCGGAAGTGCCACCCGTGCAGCTCGTCGATGAAGCGCTTGCTGTACTCGACGAACGTGCCGCGCTTCTGCAAGCCGCCGCCCCAGTCCGGCCAGTACGACGTGTGCAGATCCTCGCAGACATAGACGCCATTGGCGTCGACGTGAGGGAACAGCTCCTCGTACGTGGCGATCTGCTGCTTCATGGTGTGGCCGCCGTCATCGATCAGGATGTCGATCTGCGGAATGCGGGTCTTGAGAGACCTCAGGAACTGCCGGTCCCCCTGATCGCCGATCAGGATCTCGATGCGCTCCTCCTCCGCCTGCCGGCATTGCGGATTGATGTCGACGCCGAAGATCCGGCAATCGGGCCCGAAGTAGTGCTTCCACATCTGCAGCGAGCCGCCCTGGTCGACGCCGAACTCGACCAGATGGACGCGGGTGCCGCGAAACCGCGAGAAGTGCCGCTCGTAGATCTCGAAGTAGTGCATCCACTTGTGGATCTGCCGGCCCGTGTTCCGGGAGAAGTACTGCTCCAGGTCGCTCACGTCAGCTCCTCGATCGCCGCGATTACGTCGCGCACCGCCACCCGCCGGATGCACACCGGGTTGCCGCACTCCTCGACGCTGCGCCAGCACTGGCGCAGCCAGACCAAGCGCCGCTCGAAGAGGCGATTCTGGTCGCGGCACGCCACGTCGGGGTCCCATACCGCCCGAAACGGGCTCTTCGCCCAGAACAGGCCCGGGCCGGTGCTCACCGGCGAGCCGGGCCCGTAGAGCGCCACCGTCGGCACGCCGACCAGGCGGGCAAGATGGGCGACGCCGGTATCGGGGCACACGAGGAAAGCGGCGTTGCGCAGGAGGTCCCAAAGCTGCGCCAGATCCAGGCGGCCGGCGAGCGCGCTGCGTGTACGCTCCGGATCCACCGGCGCGAGCAGGTCTTCCTCGCCGCGGCCCGCGCTCAGCACGACCTCATAGTCGCGCGCCTCGGCCCAGTCGCGCACTTCCCGCCAGCGTTCGCTCGGCCAGAGCTTGTGCGGGCTGCTCGCCCCGAGATGCAGCACGCAGTACGGTTTTTTCGGAAGTTGATATTTTTTACAAGGTGGCGCGGGCCATTCCGCGGGCGAGTACGGCTGCGGATCGTCGCCGTCGACCAGGCGCGCGGCAATGTCGCCCCAGGCCATCGGCGTGTCCGGCATGGCCCGCATCTCGTCGATCGGCCAATCCTTGTAGCTGCGCTCATCGGGAGCGAAGGCGACGATCCAGCGCGCATCGAGCGCCCGGGCGAGCGCCGACCAGCGGTTGTCGCCGGGGACGAGCGCGAGGTCGAAGCCGCGCTGCCGGCGAAGGGCACGGTGGTCGCTCAGCGAGCGCGGGTCGAACGGCAGAACGGTGAGGCCGTAGGGCCTGCCGGCGTAGATGGGCGCGTACGCCCGTGGGCAGGTCATCACGATCTCGGTCTGCGGAAAGCGCTCGCGCGCCTTCTTGATGAGCGGGGTCAGCATGATCGTGTCGCCGAGGAGCAAGTGGTGGGCGATGAGCAGCCGGCGCACGACCGCAGGGCGCTGGCGGCGCCGCGGCAACGCCGCCGCGCC
>DATBSZ010000191.1:0-1754 GCA_036559525.1 Burkholderiales bacterium | reverse complement strand
TCCGCCGGCAGCGCGTGATGGTCGGTGGCCGACGGCGGGCCGGCCGACGGACGCACGTCCGCCGCATCCAGCGTGGCGTTCAGATCGCGGGCGGGCATCGGGGTCGTAGGAGGCCGGGAAACGCCCGACACGATACGCCGGAGGATACCCGGCGAAACGGCCGCCGGCGCATTTTGGGGGCGCATAGCGCACGGTTTGTCGCCATGCGCCCTTGACCGGAGGTCGGGCGCGATCCTATCGTCCTCTCCATGTCGGGCAGGCGACCGTTCACCGCGGCGACCTGACCCACGCGCGCGCCACGATTCGCGGCTGCACCGTACGCACGCCTTCCCAGATTCCCAATCCGCGCCGACCCACGCCGAGGACTACGCCATGGCCACCCCTGCCGATCCCAATCCGAAAAAGGGCATCAACGAGGAGCAGCAACAGGAGCTGGACCAGGCATTTGCCCGCGCGCGCAAGGCGCTGGCGGTCATCGAGACGTACGACCAGGCGCGCGTCGATCGGCTCTGCCAGGCGGTCGCCTGGGCCGTCGCGAACAAGCGGACGTTCACGCGCCTGGTCGAGATGGGGATCCAGGAATCCGGGCTCGGCGATCCGGTGAGCCGCATGGGCAAGCGCATGAAGATCCGCGGCGTGCTGCGCGACGCGCTCCGGCAGCGGAGCGTCGGCGTGATCGAGGAGCTGCCGGAGAAGGGCATCGTGAAGTACGGCAAGCCGGCCGGCGTCATCGCCTGCATCGTGCCGACGACCAACCCGGACCTCACGCCCGCCGGCAACGCGATCTATGCGATCAAGGCCCGCGACGTGGTCATCTACTCGCCGCACCCGCGCTCGAAGAAGACCTCGTTCGAGACCGTGCGCCTGATGCGCGAGGCGCTCGAACGCGAAGGCGCGCCGGCGGACATCCTGCAGTGCCTGACGAAGGTGAACATCCCGATGTCGCAGGCGTTGATGGCGCGCGCGGACCTGATCATCGCCACCGGGGGCCAGCCCATGGTGCGCGCGGCGTACAGCTCGGGCACGCCGGCGTACGGCGTGGGCGCCGGCAACTCGACGATGATCATCGACGAGACCGCGAACATCGAGGAAGCGGCGCGCAACACCAAGCTGTCGAAGACGTCGGACTTCGGCTCCGGCTGCTCGGCCGACGGCAACCTGATCATCGACGAGCGCATCTTCGAGCCGCTGCTCGCCCAGCTGCAGAAGGAAGGCGGCTACCTGGCGAGCGCGCAGGAGAAGGAGGCGCTGCGCCGCGTGATGTGGGACGGCGAGGCGCACCGCACGCCCGACACCGTGGCGATCGCCCCGCAGCAGCTCGCCAAGGCGGCCGGGTTCACGATCCCCGCCGACCGCGCGTTCATCATCGTGCACGGCGACGGCATCGGGCGCGAGCATCCGTTCTCGGGCGAGAAGCTCACGACGCTGCTCGCCGTCTACAAGTACAAGGGCTTCGACCAGGCGCTCGCGATGATGCGCGGCGTCTACGAGGTCGGCGGCAAGGGTCATTCCTGCGGGATCTACTCGTTCGACGACGACCACATCCATCGCCTCGCGCTCGCCGCGCCGGTGTCGCGGATCATGGTCCGCCAGCCGCAGTCGAAGGCCAATGCCGGCGCGTTCAACAACGGCATGCCGATGACCTCCAGCCTGGGCTGCGGCACCTGGGGCGGCAACGTCGTCTCGGAGAACGTGCACCTCAAGCACTACCTGAACACCACGTGGGTGTCGGTGCCGATCAAGGAGGACAAGCC
>DATBSZ010000190.1:0-16555 GCA_036559525.1 Burkholderiales bacterium | reverse complement strand
TTTGTTTCCGATGAAGAAATACGTCCGATGAAGAAGTACTTCATTACCGGCCTGCTGATCTGGATCCCGCTGGCCATCACCATCTGGGTCCTCAAGCTCGTGGTCGATGTCCTCGACCAGTCGCTGCACTTGCTGCCGGCGGCGCTGCATACCGAGAATTGGCTCGGGGTGCACATTCCCGGGCTGGGCGCCATCCTCACGGTCCTGATCGTGTTCCTCACCGGCGTGTTCGCCACCAACTTCTTCGGCGCGCAGCTGGTCGAGCTCTGGCACGAGATCCTGCACCGCATCCCGGTGGTGAACTCGATCTACTCGAGCGTCAAGCAGATCTCCGATACGCTGTTCTCGTCGAGCGGCCAGGCGTTCCGCAAGGCCCTCCTGGTGCAGTGGCCGCACGAAGGGATGTGGACGATCGCGTTTCTCACCGGCACGCCCGGCGGCGGCGTGGCGAACCACCTGCCGCCCGACTGCGTCGCGGTGTACGTGCCCACCACGCCGAACCCGACCGGCGGCTACTTCGTCATCATCGCGCGCAAGAACGTGATCGAGCTCGACATGAGCGTCGACCAGGCCCTGAAATACATCATTTCCATGGGCGTGGTGCCCCCGCAAAAATAATGCGCAGCCATTACTGCGGGGAAATGCGGGCGACCCTGGTCGATCGCACGGTGACGCTGTGCGGCTGGGCGCACCGGCGGCGCGACCACGGCGGCGTGATCTTCATCGACCTGCGCGATCGCGAGGGGCTGGCGCAGGTGGTGTGCGATCCCGATCGCCAGGAAGCCTTCCGCATCGCCGAGCGCGTGCGCTCCGAGTACGTCTTAAGAGTGACCGGGAAGGTGCGGCGCCGCCCCGCGGGCACCGTGAACCCCGAGCTCCCCACGGGCGAGGTCGAGGTGCTCGCGCACGAGGTCGAGATCCTCAACCCTTCCGCGCCGCCGCCGTTCCAGATCGACGAGGAAAACCTTTCCGAAGAAACCCGCTTGCAGCATCGCATCCTCGACCTGCGTCGCGCGCCGATGCAGCGCAACCTGCGCCTGCGGCACCGCGCGGCGATGGCGGTGCGGCGCTTTCTCGACGAGCACGGCTTCGTCGACATCGAGACCCCGGTGCTCTACAAGTCGACGCCCGAAGGCGCGCGCGAATTCCTGGTGCCCTCGCGGCTTCACGAAGGGCATTTCTACGCGCTGCCGCAGTCGCCGCAGCTCTTCAAGCAGATGCTGATGGTGGCCGGGTTCGACCGCTACTACCAGATCGTCAAGTGCTTCCGCGACGAGGACCTGCGCGCCGACCGCCAGCCCGAGTTCACCCAGATCGACATCGAGACGTCTTTCCTGTCGGAAAACGACATCCGCGCCCTGATGGAGTCGCTGGTGCGCTTCGTGTTCCGCGAGACGATCGGCGTCGAGCTGCCGGCGCCCTTCCCGGTGCTGACCTATGACGAAGCGATGCGCGACTACGGCTCGGACAAGCCCGACCTGCGCATTGCGCTCAAGCTGGCCGAAATCACCGACGCGGTGAAGGACGTGGAATTCAAGGTGTTCGCGGGGCCGGCCAACGCCGCCGGCGGGCGCGTCTGCGCGCTGCGCGTGCCCGGCGGCGGGGCGCTCACCCGCGGCGAGCTCGACGCGTACGGCGAATACGCCAAGACGCTTGGGGCAAAGGGCCTCGCGTGGATCAAGGTGAACGAGCGCGCCAAGGGCGCCGAGGGCCTGCAGTCGCCCATCGTGAAGAATCTTCACGCGGCATCGATCGGTGCGATCCTGGATCGAACCGCGGCCCAGAGTGGGGACGTCATCCTTTTCGGCGCCGGCGACGCCGCCACGGTCGACGCGTACATGGGCGCGCTGCGCGACAAGGTCGGGCACGACCGCGGTCTCGCCGAGAAGGGATGGCGGCCGCTGTGGGTGGTCGATTTCCCGATGTTCGAGCAAGACCCGCAGACCCGCGAGTGGAAGGCGCGCCACCATCCGTTCACCAGCCCCAAGGACGGCCACGAGCAATACATCGAGGCGGCGCCCGGAAAGGCGTACGCCAAGGCCTACGACATGGTGTTGAACGGCTGGGAGATCGGCGGCGGCTCGGTGCGCATTCACCGCGCCGAGGTTCAGGCAAAAGTTTTTGAAGCAATGAGAATCACGAAAGAGGAGCAGCGCGCCAAGTTCGGTTTTCTGCTCGACGCGCTCCAGTACGGCGCGCCGCCGCACGGCGGCATCGCCTTCGGCTTCGACCGCCTGGTGACCCTGATGGCGGGCGCGGAGGCGATCCGCGACATGATCGCGTTCCCGAAGACCCAGCGCGGCCAGGACCTGCTCACCGGCGCGCCGACTTCCGTCACCGAGAAGCAGCTGCGCGAGCTGCACATCCGCCTGAGGAATCCGCCGCAGCCGTGAGTTGGCTTGCGGTGGCGGTGGTGGCTTTTGCGCTTTCCACCGAGGTTCCCATTGAGAAACTGCCACCGGAGGCTCGCGAAACGATCGCGCTCATCAAGGCAGGCGGACCGTTTCCCTACTCCCAGGATGGCAAGACGTTTCAAAATCGCGAGAAGATCCTTCCCAGGAAAGAACGTGGCTACTACCGCGAGTACACGGTGAAAACCCCGGGTGCGAAGGATCGCGGCGCGCGGCGAATCGTGGGCGGGCGCTGTGGCGAGTACGGCTGTGTCGAGTACTACTACACTGACGATCACTACCGCAGCTTCAGGCGCATCATCGAGTAATGGGAAAGCTGATCGAGCGGCTGCAGGATGCGTCGCGCTCCGGCGTGTACCGGGCGGCGCGTGCCGAAGAGATCACGCACGCGGTAGACGGGGGCAGGCTTTCTCTTGCGAGGATTCGATTTGCAGACAAGGAAACGCTCCTGAAGAACATCGCTGCGGCGCTCGAGTTCCCAGACTGGTTCGGCGCCAACTGGGACGCGCTGGAAGACTGCCTCTCGGATCTCCCCGGGGAGGGGTATGTCGTGCTGTTCGAGAATCCCAAGGCGAGCGACGAGTTCGGCATCCTGGTCGACGTGCTGCGCTCGAGCGCGGAGTCCTGGGCCGGGCGCGGCAAGCCGTTCTTCGCAGTCTTCATCGACCCCGGGCGGCGCTTGGCGCTGCCCGACCTGTTCACCGAGAAATGAAACTGCCGCGGTCGGTCCTGGTCGTCGTGCATACCGCCGAGCGCGAGGTGCTGCTGCTCGAGCGCGCAGCGCGGCCCGGGTTCTGGCAGTCGGTCACGGGCTCGCTCGAGCATCCCGACGAGCCCTACGAGGTCGCGGCGGCGCGCGAGCTGCGCGAGGAAACCGGAATCGAAGCGGCCGCCGTCAGCCTGAGGCGCTGGGAGGTCGCCTATACCTTCGAGATTTACGCGCAATGGCGTCATCGCTTTGCTCCCGGCGTGAGCCACAACACCGAGCGGTTGTTCAGCCTCGAGCTTTCCGGGCGCGCGCCGGTAGCGCTCGCGCGCGAGGAGCACACGGCCTTCGCCTGGCTGCCGTGGCGCGCGGCGGCGCGCAAGTGCTTCTCCTGGTCCAACCGCGACGCGATCCTCATGATCGGCGCCGGGCTTCTCGTCGCCGGCTGCGCCACGGGCGACGGCCGGCTTGCCGCGCACCTCGAGTCCGGACCGCCCGCAGTCGCCGAGTGCGCGCAGTGGTACCGGGCGCTCGACGCCGAGATCGACGCCGCGGGCGTGCGCGATGCGCAGCACACTCGCGTGCCGGGCTTTCCCCACCTGCGCGTAGACCGCACGCTCGCCTCGCTCAAGAGCCGCGCCGCGGAGAGCCAGCTCGGACTGCGCGCCTTCGGCGAGCGCCTCGCCGAGCTCGATCTCGAGGCGCGGCATCACGAGACCCGCAACCTGCCGGCGCTGAACGAGAACGCGCGCACCCTGATGCTCAAGCGTGCGCGCGATTGCAGCAGCCTGCTGCGCGACGCCGACCTCGTGAGCTCCGGCGGGCGCGAGGCGTTGGTCGCGGCCGCGCAGGTACCGGACGATTACTCGACTGGACAGCGCGTCGTGGGACTCTATGCGCTGACGAAGCTCGCCTTCGTCTCGAGCATCAGGCGCTGGGAGAAGGAAACGCTGGCCGCTTTCGAGCGCGAGGCCGATCAGGCTGCGAGCCGCGTGCGGTATTCCCCGCCTTCGGCGCAGCACTTGCCGCGGAACGCGGTCGCGGGCCTGCTCGGGCGCGCGACTTTCGATCCGCTCGGGCATCCCGGCCTGTCGGCGCGCGAGCTCGACCGGCTGGCGATGGCGTACGCGCCCAGCTTCGAGATCGAGATCCGCGGCGACCATGACCGCTTCGGCTGGCTGCGCTGGCGCCGCGCCTCCGGCGTACCCGAGGTCGACGCTGCGGAGCCGACGGTCTACACGCACGCGGTGTACACGCGCTACCGCGACCAGGTGCTGCTTCAGCTGGTCTACACGGTCTGGTTTCCGGAACGCCCGCCCGTGGGCGCGGTCGATCTTCTTGCCGGCCGGCTGGACGCAGTGGTGTGGCGCGTGACCCTCGCGCCCGACGGCGAGCCGGTGGTCTATGACTCGATCCATGCGTGCGGCTGCTTCCATCTTTTCTTTCCGACCGAGAGGGCGCGACTGCGCTCGCCGCCGGATTCCCTCGACGAATGGGCGTTCGTGCCGCAATCGCTGCCGCGGGTCGGAGAAGACGAGCGCCCGGTGGTGACGCTCGCCTCCGGCACGCACGCGATCGAGCGCGTAACGATGGCGCGTGGCGGCGACAGCGTGGTGCGCTACGCGATGCGCCCGTATGACGAGCTGCGCTCGCTGCCGCGCGCCGGCGGGGTCCATGCCAGCGCCTTTGGCCCCGACGGGCTGATCGCCGGCACCGAGCGAGCCGAGCGCTTCTTCTTCTGGCCGACGGGCGTCGCCTCGGCCGGCGCGATGCGCCAGTGGGGACGGCATGCCACGGCTTTCGTCGGGCGCCGCCACTTCGACGATGCGGACCTCCTCGAGCGGCGCTTCGATCTGGATCTATGACTAAGAATCGCCTGCGCATCGTCACCCTCAACATCCACAAGGGCCTGTCGCAGTTCAACCGGCGCCTGGTGATCCACGAGCTGCGCGACGGCCTGCGCGCGCTCGATCCGGACCTCGTATTCCTGCAGGAAGTCCAGGGCCTGAACCAGCGCTTCGCGCTGCGCTTCGCCGGCGCCCCGGTCGACCCGCAGCACGCTTTCCTTGCCGGAGACGACTGGCAGCACGTCTACGGCTGCAACGCGGTCTACGACCACGGCCACCACGGCAACGCGATCCTGTCGCGCTTCGGCTTCCTGTCGTTCGAAAACAAGGACGTCTCGGACCACCGCTACGAGCGTCGCGGCCTGCTGCACAGCGTGGTGGCGGTCCCCGGCTGGCGGCGCAACCTGCATTGCGTGTGCGTGCACCTTTCGCTGCACGAGCGCGGCCGCAGCCGCCAGCTCGAGGCGATTTCCGGGCGGCTGGAAGAGCTCGCCTCGCGCGACCTGCCGATCATCATTGCCGGCGATTTCAACGACTGGCGCCATCGCGCCACCGCGATCCTCGAGCGGCGCCTGGGCATGACGGAGGCGACCGTATCGCGCCACGGCCGGGTGCTTGCGACCTACCCGAGCCTGCTGCCGATCCTGCGGCTCGACCGCATCTACGTGCGCGGTTTCAAGGTCGTGGCGGCACAGGTGCATCGCGGCAAGCCGTGGTCCCTGCTCTCGGACCACCTCGCGGTGAGCGCCGAGCTCGAGCGAGCCTAGGACGCTCGCAGGATCTCGCCGCGCCGCAGCCGGCCGCCTCGCGCTACGCGGCAGTAGACGCCGAAGTTGCCTTCGAAGCGCTCGGTGAGCGTGCGCAGCGGCTCCGGGCCGCAGCGCGCGCCGCTCGCCTGGTCGATGGTCGTGACTTCGCAGCGGCCGCAGGGCTTGTCGCGTTCGAGGAGTACGTCCTTTCCCTCCAGCGCAGTCCAATCCCGCTCGCCTTCGAGCACGACATTCGGCCGGAAGCGCTCCATGCCGACATCGGGCAGATCGAGCCTGGCGAGCATCCCCGTCGTCGCCACCAGCACCGGCCGCGAGTCCGCGAACGAGCGTTCCTCGGCGGCGTCCAGGGCAATGAGCTGCAACCGCGTGCCGAGATAGTCGGCCGCGGGCGCCACAAGAGATGCCGGCGCGGCGCGCCCCGCGATGCGCTTTCCCCACACGTCAACCGGGATGCTCGTAACAAAGCTCTTCAAGGGGATGTTCACCTGCGCCAGGCTGCCGAAGTCGAGCCGCAGCGAATCCTTCCCGAGCGCCGCCTGCACCGTGGCGAGAAGCGGGTGCTCGCGTTGGGTTAGCGCGCAGCCGTCTTCGCCGATAAAGGCGAAACGCCGGTCATGCTCCAGCCCGAGCGGTCCGAGCGCGGCGTCCTCGATGGCGACGGCGCGGCAGGCCTTGACCGGATAGACGTACAACCCGGCGACGCGCATCAGGTGACCAGCCGCAGGCGCCCGTCCTCCAGCGCCGGCACGACCGGGAACGCGTCGCGCCGGCAGGCGAACTCCACCTCGCGCGCCAGGCCGCGCGCAACCATCATTCGGCCGACGCGGCAATCGAGCAGCGCTTCGGGTGCCTTGGCATGGCGGTAGAGGGTCAGGGCGGCTTTTGCCGCGTCCGAAAGATCTCCCAGGTGCTCGAGAAAGCATTCGACGAAGTAGCCTGCGCCGTAGAAGTCCTCGAAGTTGAAGTTGTTGCCCGAGCCCGAGCAGACGATGAGCACGGTCTCGCGCGGGTGCCGCGCCACGATGTGGGCGGCCAGCGCGCGCGCGTTGAGGAGGGCGCCGCAATAGACCCGCGCCCCGCGCGCCGGCTGCATCATGGCGACGGTGCCGTTCGTGGTCGAGTAGATGAGGCTCTTTCCTTCGACGCCATGCTCGAGCAAGGAAAGCGGCGCCGGGTGAGCGAATCCGGGAAGCGTTTCCGCGTACAGCTCGCCGGCAAGTACGTACAAGCCTTTCTCGAACTCCTGTGCTTGAGTGCGGGCGGCGGACTCGTCCACTACGGGAATCACTTCTTTCGCGCCGTGCGCGAGCGCGGCGACCATGGTGGTGGTCGCGAACAGGATGTCGAGTACCACGACGACCTTGCCCGGCACGCGCACGCTGTCCAGCTCCTCCTTCTTGGTGAGCACATGGACCTTGTGGTTGAGATCAATTCTTGCGGCCAAAAAGCCCCCAGCCTTCCATCGTGAGCACGAGCTCGCCGTGCTGGTTCACCGCCTCCCAGCGATGCTTGACCAGGCCGACTCCTTTGCGCGTCATCGAGGCGCGCGACTCGAGCACGATGCGGCGATAAGCGACGGTGTCGCCGGCGCGCACCGGCTTCAGCCAGCGGATGTTGTCGATGCCGGGCGAGCCGAGGCTCGCGGTGCGGTTGATGTAGCCCTGGCACATGAGGCGCATTCCCACGGCGCAGGTATGCCAGCCGCTGGCGATCAGGCCGCCGAAGACCCCCGCTCTTGCCTTCTCAGGATCGACGTGAAAAGGCTGCGGATCGTACTGCCTGCCGAAGGCGACGATCTCCTCCTCGGTGAAGGTGTGCCGCCCGAGCTCGGCTTCCTCGCCGACCTTGAAGTCTTCCCACCAGATCAAATTGCTGGCAACATCCTTGAATACAACAAGATAAGTGTAGTTCAAAAAGGAGGCAGGGCATGCGGCGTTCGTTGACGGCAGGGCTGGCGGCATTCGCGTTCGCCGCAGTTGCGACTTCGGGCGCTCAGGCGCAGACCATCAAGATCGCGATCCTCGGCCCCATGGCTTTCGTGCAAGGCGAGAACCACTGGGCGGGCGCGGAGATGGCGCGCGACGAGATCAACAAGGCGGGCGGCGTCAACGTCGGCGGCAAGCGCATGCAGGTCGAGCTGATCCGCGCCGACACCAACGAGATCCAGTCGGTACCCGACGCAACCAACGCCATCGAGCGCGTCATCACGCGCGACAAGGCCGACTTCCTGATCGGCGGCTTCCGCTCCGAGGCGGTGCTCGCGATGCAGGAAGTGGCGATGGACTACAAGAAGATCTTCCTCGGCGCGGGCGCGGCGCACTCCAAGCTCGGCGCCAACGTCGAAGCGAACTACGACCGCTACAAGTACTGGTTCCGCGTCACCCCGGTGAAGGACGTCGATCTGGTCCGCACGCTGTTCGCCGTGCTGGGCACGATCGGCCAGCAGATTCGCACCGAGCTCAAGACCGACACGCCCAAGGTCGCGATCCTCGCCGAGAAGGCGGTGTGGACCGAGGCGCTGGTCGGCGCGGCGCAGAAGAACCTGCCGGCGCTCAAGATGGAAGTGGTCGGGACCTGGCAGCCGTCCGCCACCGCCACGGACGTGACCGCGGAGCTTTCGGCGATCGACCGCGCCGGCGCGCACATCGTGTTCACCATGCTGTCGGGCCCGGTCGGCATCTCGGTGGGCCGCCAGATGGGCGAGCGCAACATGAAGGCGGTGGCCTGGGGCATCAACGTCGAAGGACAGAAGGACGAGTTCTGGCAAGCCGCCGCCGGCAAGGCGCAGTTCGTGTCGACGCTCGACACCTACGCCGAGGTCGAGATGACGCCGAAGACCATCCCCTTCGTGCAGGCGTTCAAGCAGCGCTACAAGAAGTCGCCCACCTACAACGCGGCGACCTACGACGCGATCATGGTGCTGAAGGTGGCGATCGAGCAGGCCGGCACCACCAACGCCGACAAGCTGGTGCCGGTGCTGGAGAAGCTCGAGCACGTCGGGACGGGCGCGATCGCGACCTGGGACAAGCGCCACGACCTCGTCTGGGCAGTGGGCAAGACGGCCGGCATCGCGGTGCAGTGGCAGGACGGCAAGAAAGTGCCGTTCTGGCCGCCGAACGTAAAGGGCATGCAGCCCTTCAAGATGCCGGCGCGCTAGCGCGCCTTTGTTACAAGACATTCTTGTAACAGGCCTCGTCAACGGGGGCGTGTACGCCCTGCTGGCGATCGGCTTCTCGCTGATCTTCGGCGTCGCGCGCATCGTCAATATCGCGCACACCGCGTTCTACATGCTGGCGGCGTACTGCTTCTACACGCTGCTGACCAGGACCGGCCTCGGCTTCCTGCTCTCGGGCCTGATTGCGGTCGGCGGCGTGACCTTGTTCTCGGTGCTCTGCTACCGCCTGGTGATCGAGCCGGTGCGCGAGCACGAGGCGGCGGTGCTGATCGCGACCATCGCGCTCGCGCTGGTGTTCCAGGAGCTGATGCTGTTCACGTTCGGCGGGCATTTCCTCGGCATCCCGTCGACGCTCGAAGGCGCGGTGCGCTTTCTGGGCGTGAGCATCCCGTACCAGCGGCTTCTGATCCTGGTGGTGGCCGGTGCCATGCTCGCCGGGGTCTGGTTCATCCTCTACCGCACCCGGCTCGGCCTGGCGATCCGGGCCACGGCCAACGACCTCGAGGTCGCAAACCTGATGGGCATGAACGTGAATCGCGTCGCCATGGCGACGGTGGCGATCTCGGTGTCGCTCGCTGCGGTCGCCGGCGTAGTGGTGGCGCCGGTGTACGTGGTCGACCCGTTCATGTGGCTCGCGCCGCTGGTCACCATGCTCGCGATCGTGGTGCTCGGCGGCCTGGGCAGCCTGAAGGGCAGCCTGATCGGCGCGCTGATCATCGGCTACGTCGAGGCGATCACGGTCTTCGCGGTTCCCGCCGGCGCGTATCTCAAGGGTGCGGTGGCGCTCCTCATCATGGTGATCGTGTTGCTCGTGCGGCCTGAAGGCCTGTTTGGTGTCGCGTTCGAGGAGGAGCGCTGATGTATTGGCTTCGACGCGGGTGGGCCGAGCTGCGCAATGAAGTGTTCGTCCTGCCGTCGCGTACGCTGGTGCTGATCTGGGTCGTCGCGCTCCTCGCGTTGCCGGTGGTTTACGGCGATCCCTACGTGATGCGCATCCTGACGATGACCTGCATCTTCGCGATCTTCGCCGCGAGCTGGGACCTGCTCGCGGGATACACCGGGCAGGTGAATTTCGGCCACGCGCTGTTCTTCGGCGCCGGCGCCTATGCCTCGGCGCTCATGTCGCTCAAGCTCGGCCTTTCGCCCTGGGTCACGGTCTGGGCCGGCGCCGCGGTCGCTCTGCTTTTCGGTTTTGTCGTGGGCTACCTCTGCCTGCGTCTTCGCGGCTCCTATCTCTCCCTCGCCACTCTGGCCTTCCCGCTGATCGCGCTCGGGATCCTGTTCGCCTTCCCGGATTTCTCCGGCGGCGAGCTCGGCATCTCGGGGCTGCGGCGCCTGATGGTGACGCCCACGGGCAACTACTACGTCGCCGCGGTCTCGATGCTCGCCGTGGTCTTCGCATTGTGGCTATTGGCTGATTCGAAGTTCGGCATCGTATTGCACGCGATCCGCGACGACGAAGTGGCGGCGCGCGCCTCGGGCATCAATACGCTGCGCTACAAGATGGTCGTCTTCGCGATCTCCGGCGCGGCCGCCGGTTTCGCCGGGGCTCTGTTTGCGCACTACCTGCGCGTGGCGGGACCGTCGACGCTCGAAGTGGCGCTCTCCTTCCAGGTGGTGATCTGGGGGATCTTCGGCGGCGTCGCCACGATCTATGGGCCGGTGGCCGCCGTGTTCATCCTCTATCCGCTCACCGAGTGGCTCGGCAGCTTCCGCGCAGTCGGCGAGCTGCGCCTGCTGATCTTCGCGATCATCGTGCTGCTGGTGCTGCTCTTTATGCCGCGCGGTCTTTCTCCATGGGTGCGCGACAAGATGGAGACCCTGTGCCCGCGCTGCAAGCAGCGCAACGGGGTGTGGCGAAAGATCTGCCGTCTGTGCGGCGCCGGCTTGTCGGGACGGGACCCGAAACTACAAGCCCAGGTACCCGGCGCGAAGCGTCTCGTCGGCCATCAGTGACTGCGCCGAGCCCTCGGCGATGATGCGCCCCTGCGACAGCACGTAGCTGCGTTTCGCCATCCGGAACACCTGCCCGACTTCCTGCTCGACCAGCAGCACCGGTACGCCTTCGGCGTGGATCTTGCCGATCGCGGCGAACAGCTCCTCGCGTATGCGCGGCGCGAGTCCGAGCGAAGGCTCGTCGATCGCGAGGAGCTTGGCCTCGTACATCAGCGCGCGCGCCGTGGCGAGCATCTGCTGCTCGCCGCCCGACAGAGTGCCGGCGATCTGGCCCTTCCTCTCGGACAATCGCGGAAACAGCGCGAAGCAGTGATCGAGGCGGCTTTTCGTCTCTTTGGCATTCTTTGAGAGAAAAGCGCCGGCGAGAAGGTTCTCCAGTACCGTCAGTTCCTTGAACGGACGGCGCCGCTCCGGGCAGTGCACCAGTCCCCGCATGCGGATCTCGTGCGCGGCGAGGCCGTCGATGCGCTCGCCGGCGAAGCTCACCTCGCCCTCGAGCACGATGTCGCCGGTGGTGCCGCGCTTCATGCGTTCCTCGAAGCGCACCAGGCCCGAGATCGCGCGCAGCAGGGTCGATTTGCCGGCGCCGTTCGGTCCGACCAGGCCGACGAATTCGCCCGCGTTCACCGCGAGCGAGACGCCGTTCAGGATCTGCGCCTTGTCGTAGCGCACGCTGAGGTTCTTCACCTCAAGCAGCGGCATGTTCGCTTCCCAGGTACGCCTCGATCACTTTTGGATTCTTCACGACTTCGGCCGGCGGACCGTCGGCGATGATCTCGCCGTAGTCGATCACGATCACGCGGTCGACGATCGACATCAGCTCCTTCAGCTTGTGCTCGATCATCAGCACCGCGGGGCCTTCGGAATGCAGGCGCCCGAAGCGCCCGCCCTTGTGCAGGCGCTTGATCGACTTCGCGAGCAGCTCCGATTCCGCCGGGCTCAGCCCGCCGAGCGGCTCGTCGAGCAGCAGGAGCTCGGGCTCGGTGGCGATGGCGCGCGCCACCTCGAGGCGCTTGAGATCTCCCTGCGAGAGCGCCGAGGCCGGCTCGAGCGCCATGTCGGAGATGCCGACGAATTCCAGCGCGTCCATCGCCTTGGCCTCGATGCTTTTCACCCATTCGCCGCGGCGGCGCGCGCGCGGCGCAACCAGCGGCACCATCACGTTCGCCACGATCGGCAGATGGCGGAACGGCCGCATGTTCTGGAACGTGCCCGCGATGCCGCGCTCGACGATGTCCCAAGGACGCAGCCCGGTGACGTCCTCGCCGTTGAACGCGATGCGCCCGGCGTCGGGACGCAGGATCTTGGTGATGAGGCGCAGCAACGTCGTCTTGCCCGCGCCGTTCGGGCCGATCAGCCCGACGATCTCGTCGCGCGCGAGCGTGAAGCTCACGTTGTTGACGGCGGTGAGGCCGCCGAAGCGCTTGGTAAGTCGCTCGACCGCGAAGAAGGCGTCCGGCATGCCGCTAGAATACCTCGTGGACGATAAGTCGCTCGACCAGACGAGCGCTGAGCTCACCGGCTGGCCGAAGCCGCTCGCGCGCCTGCGCGAAGCGCTGGAGAAGAGCGAGTTCGCGCTCTATTGCCAGCCGATCGCCGCCCTGGCCAAGGACCCCGGCAGCCGCGAGCGCTACCCGATGGCCGAAGTGCTGGTGCGCATGCGCGAGGAGGAGCGCGCGCTGCTGCCGCCGGGAGAGTTCCTGCCGGTGTTCGAGCACTACGGAATGATGCCGCAGCTTGACCGGTGGGTGCTGCGCCACACGGTGCAGCAGCTCGCGCGCGGCTCGCGCATTCCGCGCTTCACCGTCAACGTTTCGGGCCAGACGATGCGCGACGCCGGGTTCCCGGCGTTCGTCGCCGCCGAGCTGCGCGCCGCCGGCATCGCGATGGACGCGGTGATGTTCGAGATCGACGAGAGCGAGGCGCTCGCGCGGCCCGAGTCCGCGGCGGCCTTCGCCTCGGCGGTCAAGGCCTATGGCGGCGGCGTGCTCCTCGACAGCTTCTGCCACCGCGCCGTGTCGTTCGCGCCGATCAAGGCCCTGCGGCCCGACTTCGTCAAGGTCGACGGCAGCGTCATCCGCAAGCTCCTCACCAACGAGGGGGCGCAGAGCAAGCTCAAGGCGGTCGTTCGGGTCGCGCTGGCGCTCGGCATCGGCGTGGTCGCCGAGTGCGTCGAGACGCCGGAGGTGCTCGCGCGCCTGAAAGCGCTCGACGTCGGCTTTGCCCAGGGCTTCGGCGTCTATCAGCCGCAGCCGATCGAGAAGGTCGTGGGCTGACCTAGACCTTGGTTTCGTCGCGCAGCTCGCGGCGCGAGACCTTGCCCACGTCGGTCTTGGGCAGCTCGCCGCGGAACTCGACGATGTGCGGCACCTTGTACTCGGCGAGGCTTTGCCGGCAATAAGCCTTGATCTCGTCCTCGGACAGCTTGCCGCGCGCGTCCCCCTGCAGCACCACGATCGCCTTGATGCGCTGTCCGACCGCCGGATCCGGAACGCCGATCACTCCCGCCGCCTTGACCTGGGGATGGGCGTACAGCACGTCCTCGACGTCCTTGGCGAAGATCGAGTAACCCTTGAACTTGATCAGGTCCTTGGAGCGGTCGTAGAAATGGAAGTAACCCTCGTCGTCCATGCGCACCAGGTCGCCGGTGCGCATCCAGCGCACGCCGCCTTTTTCGACGAACGCGCGCGCGCTCTCCTCGCGCCGCTGCCAGTAGCCCTGCATCACGTTGTCGGCGCATAGCACGAGTTCGCCGGTCTCGCCCGGCGGCACGAACTCGAGCGTGTCGGGATTCATCACCGCGGCCTGCATGCCGGGGAGCGGGCAGCCGAACGAGCCGGTCTTCGGCCGGTGCAGCGGGTTGACGTGGCTCGTGGCGCAGGTCTCCGACAGGCCGTAGCCCTCGATGATGTTGGACCCGGTGCGCTTCGCCCAGCCCTGCATCGTCGACTCGTGCAGCGTGTCGGCGCCCGACAGCACGAGCTTGAGGCGCTTCCAGTCGGTCTTGTTGGTGTCCTTGTGGTCCTTGAGATATTCGTAGAGCGTCGGCACGCCGTAGAACACCGTCGCCCGGTAGCGCTCCATCGCCTCGAGGATCGCCTCGGTGTCCGGGCTGGTGAACAGCACCAGCAGGTTCCCCTGGCACAGGCCCTGCAGCATGATCACGACCTGGCCATAGATGTGGAAGAACGGCAGGAACGCGAGGATCACTTCCTTGCCCGGCTCGAAGGTCGAGAACGCCGCCTGCGCCATGGCTTGCGCCGAGACCAGGTTGTAATGCGTGAGCATTACCCCCTTCGGGTTGCCGGTCGTGCCGCCCGTGTAGGGCAGCGCCGCCAGGTCCCTCCTCGGGTCGATCGTCACGGCCGGAGGCTTCGCGGGATATTTCTTCAGCAGGTCCTGCAGCCAGTGCACCTTTCCGGAAACCTCGGCTTTCTTGTTGAAAAGGCGCTTTAGAGCGGGCAGGTATTCGTTGACGTTCGTCACCACCACGAGGTCGAGCGAGGCGCCGGACTTGGTCACTTTCTCGTGCAGGATGTCCTGGCAGATGATGGCGCGCGCGCCGCTGTCCTCCAGCTGATAGCGCACCTCGTGGCTGGTGTAGACCGGGCTGATCGGAGTCACGGTCGCGCCGCACTTGAGCGCCGCGAAGTACGCGATGATGAATTGGGGGCTGTTGAGCAGGTAGAGCGCGACGCGGTCGCCCTTCTTCACGCCGAGGTCGGCGAGCGCGCAGGCGAGGCGGTCGCTGGCCTCGCGCAGCTCGCGGTAGCTGATCGAGCGGCCGTAGAACACTACCGCGGCGCGCTCCGGGGCGCGCTCGGTCGCCTCGTCGAAGGCCTGCGCCACCGACTTGAGCGGAACTTCTACCTGGGCAGGCACACCCTTCTGGTAATGCGCGAGCCAGGGCTTCGCCAGGTACGTCTCGATTGCGCTCATGCCGCCTCCCGCCGAAGATTCTATCCCTCGATGGACGAAATCGTCGCCCGCAGCCTCGCCAAATGGCCCAACGTTCCGGCAGTGTACGGCTGGCTCGAGCTCGACCGGCGCGGCAACTGGCTGATCAAGGGCGAGCGCATCGGCAATCAAGCCTTGCGCGAGTTCATCGCCCGCAACTACGAAGCCGACGAGCGTGGCCGCTGGTTTTTTCAGAACGGCCCGCAGCGGGTCTACGTGAGGCTGGCCTACACGCCATTCGTGATGCACTACGAGGGCGGGGACCTGTACGACCATTGCGGGCGACCAACCGAAGCGCTCGAGACGTTTCTCGACGAAGAGGGGTCGGTGCTGATCCGCTGCAGCCACGGCATCGGACTACTGGACGACCGTGACCTCGAGCGCTACGTCGATTCGGCAGACCGATTGACGCGCATCGCGCGCGCCGAGGTGGAAAAGCGCTTCGGCTTCGTCTCCGACCCTGCAAACGCAGCCCCGGATTCCTTGCGTTGAGGTAATTTCCTCTTTATAATCCGGCCTCTTTTTTGGGTCTGGGCGGCCTACGGGGAGCTTAAAACGGGGCCGCCTGTTCGTTTCTGGAAACGCTAAAACATGCCCACCGTCAACCAGTTAGTGCGTGAAGGGCGCGTCGCCAAGCGCGCCAAGTCGAAAGTCCCGGCGCTCGCCGGCTCGCCGCAGAAGCGGGGGGTCTGCACGCGGGTCTATACGACCACGCCCAAGAAGCCGAATTCGGCGCTGCGCAAAGTGGCGAAGGTCCGCCTCACCAACGGCTTCGAGGTGATCGGTTACATCGGCGGCGAAGGCCACAATCTGCAGGAGCACTCGGTGGTGCTGATCCGCGGCGGGCGCGTCAAGGACCTGCCCGGCGTGCGCTACCACATCGTGCGCGGCTCGCTCGACACGCAGGGCGTGAAGGACCGCAAGCAGGGCCGCTCGAAATACGGCGCCAAGGCGCCGAAATTGGCTTAAACCATGCCACGACGCAGAGAAGTTCCCAAGCGCGAGATCCTGCCGGATCCGAAGTTCAGCAACGTCGACCTCGCCAAGTTCGTCAACGTGCTGATGACGCGCGGC
Source organism: Burkholderiales bacterium (assembly GCA_036559525.1). Taxonomy (GTDB): domain Bacteria; phylum Pseudomonadota; class Gammaproteobacteria; order Burkholderiales; family SG8-39; genus SCGC-AG-212-J23. The sequence goes on along the minus strand of DATBSZ010000190.1, from coordinate 659 downwards.
AAGAAGTCGGTCGCCGAGCGCATCATTTACGGCGCCCTCGACACCATCAAATCGAAGTCGGGTAAGGACCCGATCGAGGTGTTCACGCAGGCGGTGCAGAACGTGAAGCCGGTGGTGGAAGTGAAGAGCCGGCGCGTCGGCGGTGCCAACTACCAGGTGCCGGTGGAAGTGCGGCCGGTGCGCCGCGTGGCGCTCGCGATGCGCTGGATCCGCGAGGCGGCGCAGAAGCGCGGCGAGAAGTCGATGATGGCGCGCCTTGCCGGCGAGTTGGCCGAGGCGGCGGAAGGTCGCGGCGGCGCGATGAAGAAGCGCGAGGAAGTGCACCGCATGGCAGAGGCCAACAAGGCCTTCTCGCACTACAGGTTCTAGGAAAAATGAACGTGGCCCGCAAAACCCCCATCGAGCGTTATCGGAACATCGGCATTTCGGCGCACATCGACGCCGGAAAGACGACCACGACCGAGCGCATCCTGTTCTACACCGGCGTCAATCACAAGATCGGCGAAGTGCACGACGGCGCCGCGACGATGGACTGGATGGAGCAGGAGCAGGAGCGCGGCATCACCATCACTTCCGCGGCCACCACCTGTTTCTGGAAGGGCATGGACATGTCCTATCCGGAACACCACATCAACATCATCGATACCCCGGGCCACGTC
>DATBSZ010000189.1:0-18722 GCA_036559525.1 Burkholderiales bacterium | reverse complement strand
TGGATCGGGTGGTGGTTCGTGTTGAACTCGAACTTGCCGCGCACCGAATTGAAGTTCGCCTTGCGCATTTCCTTCACTAGCGCCTGGGTGTCCTTCAGGTTGCCCTTGGTGCCGCGCACCGCCGAGTCGATCAGCATGATGGCGTCGTAGCTCTGCGCGCCGTAGAACACCGGCAGCTTGCCGTACTTTTTCTTGTAGTCGGCGACGTACTTCTCGCTCGCCGCGTTCTTCAGGTCCGGGCTCCAGAAGCGCGCCTCCTTGACACCGAGCGCCGCGTCCTTCACTGCCGGGATCGAGATTTCGTCCACCGTGTACACGCTGTAGAGCGGCAGCTTGCCGTGCAGGCCGGCCTGGTCGTACTGGCGCAGGAACTGGATGCCCATGCCGCCCGGGTAGAACACGAACACCGCCTTCGGGTTCTTCGAGCGCAGCTGCGTGATCTCGGCCTGGTAGTCCTGCTGGCCGAGCTTGGTGTAGGTCTCCTCGACGATGCGGCCCTTGTAGTAGCGCTTGAGGCCCGCCACCATGTCCTTGCCGGCCTGGTAGTTCGGCGCCATCACGTAGATGTCGTTCACCCCCTGGTCCTGCAGGAACTTGCCCATCGCCTCGGGCGTCTGGTCGTTGTTCCACGAGGTGGAGAAATAGAGCTCGTTGCACTGGCTGCCCGCGAGCGGGCTTGCGCCGGCGTTCGAGCCGACCATGATCTTGCCCGCGCCGGTGACGACCGGCATGACCGCCATCATCACGTTCGACCAGATGATCCCCGAGACGAAATCGACCTGGTGCTTCTTCAGCATCTCCTCGGCGACCTGCACGCCGACGTCGGGCTTCACCTGGTCGTCGCCGTAGTGCATCTCGACCTCGAGGCCGCCGACCTTGCGCCCCAGGTGGTCGAGCGCGAGCTCGACCGATTCCTTCATGTACTGGCCCATCACGCCTTGCGGGCCGGAGAAGGTGCTGATGAAGCCGATCTTGATTTTTTGTTGCGCCTGCGCCGGCATGGCGAAAGCGAGAGCCGCGGCGAGCGCCGCGAGAATGGGTTTGCGCACGTTCCTCCTCCTCAGGAAAGTCCTAGCAGGATGCAAGGATAACGCAAGATGCGCCTAGGGGATGACCGCCTCTCGTTTTCGGGCAAGGAACGGAAGCTCGACGACCTTCGCCCGGATGCTGATCTTCGGCTCGTCGCAGAACCCGCCCCATTGCACCTGCACTTTAGTGCCGGGCAGGATGCTCCGATCCAGGCGTGCCAGGGAAATCATGCGGCGCAGCGTCGGGCTGTAGGCATAGCCCGAGGCCCAGCCGCCCTCGAGGACTTTCAGGAAGAAGACGCGAAACTGGCCGGTCGGCAGATCGGGCGGCGGCGCCGAGGGGGCATCCCCGTACTGCGCCGCATGGAGCTCGGCCATGTCCTCGCTCGACCATTCGAGGCCCATGAGCCGGCGCCGCGGCGCCCGGCTGGTCAATGCCGCTTTTCCAAAAAAATCGTCCTTGTCGAGGTCGATCGTATGGCCCCAACCCAGCTCCGCCGGCGAGCAGAAGTGCTCCTCGATCGGATAGTCGATGCATTCGAGCTCTTCGACCGACATCCAGTGGCGCATCATGCGGCGCAGCTGCTCCGGCGTGCCGCGCGCCGGCAGGAAGTCGCGGATCACCGTGGCGATGCCGGTCTCGGTGTGGCCGATCATCTGCGCCTTGAAGCCGAGCTCGCGCAGGCCGAACTCGCGGCCGACTTCGCGCAGCTTGCGCCACAGCTCGTGCGCACGTCCGGTATCGGTGCGCATCAGGAACTCGTAGCCGATTTCTCCCGTGACGCCCTGGCGTGCAACCAGGGTTTCCGTCTCAAAGAGCCTCGTCCTGCGAAAACGCGAAAACCTCAAATCTCTCCACGCCTCCCCGGTGACGGCCTCGAGAACCTCGGTCGAGCGCGGTCCCTGCAGCGCGTAGCAGGTGTAGTCCGGCGTCACGTCCTCGAGCGAGACCTTCAGGCCGGTTTTCTCGCGCAGGAACTCGAGCCACTTGAGCCCGGCCGACTGCGTGAACAGATATTCGTCCTCGGCGAGCTTGAGGGTCAGGCCCTCGATTGCGACTTTTCCTTCTGCGTTCACCATCGGCGTGTACATGACCTGGCCGACCTGCTGCCTGAACAGGTCCTTGACCGTGGCGTAGTTCATGAGCCGCGCAGCATCGCGTCCCCGGACCAGGGTCTTGTTCAGCCAGCTCCAGTCGCCGATCACCGCGGCATTGCGCAGCGCCAGCGATTCCTTCCACCAGCGCGTGTATTCGTAGGCGATCAAATACCCCGCGTTGATGTGCCCCCAGATCTGGCTCGCATTGGTCTCGGCCTGCGCCGGCGCGGCGGGCGAACCGAAGTAGGGCCGCTCGAGGAAGGCTGGCTTGCCAAGCTGCTGGGCTTTCTCGTACTGTTCACGCAGGTTTTTCCCCATGAAACGCAGCATAGTCGATTACATCTCGGAACACGCCCGCCGCAGCCCGGATCGCGTGGCGATTCACTACAAGGAAAAGCAGTTCAGCTACGGCGAGCTCGAGGAAGCCGCCGCGCATTGCCGTGGGGCGCTTGTCGCGCGCGGAATCCGGCCGGGCGACCGCGTTTCCCTGGTGATGAGCGATTCGCCCGAAATGGTGATCGCGTTCCTCGGCATCATGGGCATGGGCGCGATCGCCGTGCCGTGCAGCACGCTGCTGCCGCCGGAGGGCCTTGGCTACGTCTTCAAGGATAGCGAAGCGAAGCTGGTCATTGTTTCTCCCGAGCATCTGGAAAATGCGAAGAAGGGCGGGGCGCCGCGCACCGTCCTGATGAATGAATTGATGGATGGAGCAAGACCGGCGGAGCTTGGGACGTTCGAGCGCGACACGCCCTGCCTGGTCCTCTACACCTCGGGCAGCACCGGCCAGCCGAAGGGCGCGGTGCACCGCCATGGCCATATGCCGTGGACCGTGGAGAGCGTGGCGCGCAGGGTCTACGACCTGCAGCCCGACGATCGCCTGTTCTCCGTACCGCGCCTGTTCTTCGCGTACGGCCTGGGAAACAGCCTGTCGATCCCGCTCGGCACCGGCGCTTCGACCATTCTCGTCAGCGAGCGGCCGACGCCCGCGCTCGTCGCCGAGGTGTTCGCCAAGTACCGGCCCACGGTGTTCTTCGCCGTGCCGACCGTGTTCCGCATGATCCTGGAGCACGTGCGCCAGGGGAACCGGATCGATACAGGCTCGCTCAAGTTCTCGGTCTCCGCGGGCGAAGTGCTTCCGGTCGCGACCTGGAACGAGTGGAAAGCGCTCACCGGCACCGAGATCATCGAGACCATCGGCACGACCGAGCTGCTGCACGCCTTCATCCACAACTACCGCGACCGCAACCGCCCGGGGAGCTCGGGCGTCGCGCTCGAGGGCTACGAGGTCAAGCTCGTCGACGAGAGCGGCGCCGTGGTGCAGGGCGCCGGGCGAGGGCATCTCCACGCCCGCGGCGGCAGCGCGATTCCGTATTACCTGAACAAGCCCGAGAAGACCGCCGAGACGATCCGCGACGGCTGGGTGCGCACCGGCGACGTCTACCGGCGCGACGAGGAAGGCTTCTACTGGTTCGAAGGCCGTAGCGACGACCTCTTCAAGTGCTCCGGGCTCTGGGTCTCACCCGGCGAGGTCGAGGACGCGGTGTGCCGGCACCCGGCGGTGCTCGAGGCGGCGGTGATCGCCGCGACCGATGCGCACGGCGGCACCATCCCCGCGGCGTACGTGATGCTGCGGCCCGGCCATTCGCCGGGAGAGGCTCTCGAAAGCGCGATCAAGGAAGAAGCGGCGAAAACGCTGCCGCGTTACAAGCGGCCGCAGCGCATTCACTTCATGGAGCAGTTGCCGCGCACGCCGACGGGCAAGGTGCAGCGCTTCAAACTGCGGCAGATGGCCGCCGCCAAGTGAAGCGTGCTCTTGCCGGCCTGCTCTCACTGCCCGCACTTGCGCTCGCACAGTCGCTAGCCATTACGGGCGTCACCGTCGTCGACGCCACCGGCGCGGCGCCGCGGCCCGACATGACGGTGCTCGTCAGCGCCGATCGCATCTCCGCCCTGGGAAAGACAGGGGAGATCGGCGTTCCAGCCGATTCCCGCGTCGTGGAGGGCAAAGGAAAGTTCCTCATCCCCGGGCTGTGGGACATGCACGTCCACTGGAACGACGGCGCCTACCTGCCGCTCTTCATCGCGAACGGCGTGACCGGCATCCGCATCATGTGGGGGCTGCCGCCGCACCTCGAGCAGCGCAAGCGCATCGCAGAGGGCAGCCTGCTCGGGCCGAGGATGGTGATCGCGGGTCCGCTGATCGACGGGCCGAGGCCTTACTGGAAGGAGTCGGTCGCCGCGGGGACGCCCGAGCAGGGCCGGCAGGCGGTGCGGCGCACGCGCGCGGAGGGCTACGACTTCGTCAAGGTCTACGACTCGCTGCCACGCGCGGTGTTCTTCGCGGTGGTCGACGAGGCCAGAAAGCTGAACATCCCGGTTTCCGGCCACACGCCGGCGGCGGTCGGCGTCGCGGCCGCTTCCGACGCCGGCCAGAAGTCGATCGAGCACCTGACCGGGATGCTGGTCGGGGTCTCGTCGGACGAGGAGGTCCTGCGCCGCGAGTTCGCCGCTGTGTCGCGGCTCCAGCCCGCGGCGGAGACCGCTGCGATGCTGCGAGGCCTGGGGGCCCGCATGCTCGATACCTACGACGCGGGCAAGGCGCGCGCGCTCTACGCGAAGCTCAAGACGAACGGCACATGGCAGGTGCCGACCTTCACGGTGCTGCGCTTCAATTCCTACGCGCGCGAGCCTCAGCACGCTGCCGATCCGCGGCTGCGCTACATGCCGTCATGGGTGCGAGAGATGTGGGCCAGCGACCCGCGTTTCCGGGAACTGCTACCTGAGGATCTCGAGCACCAGAAGCGGATCTTCCAGCGACGGCTCGAGCTCGTCGGCGAGATGCACCGCGCTGGCGTGGGCATCCTCGCGGGATCCGACGTGCTCAACCCATGGTGTTTTGCCGGCTTCAGCCTGCACGACGAGCTGGAATGGTTGGTGAAGGCGGGCCTGACCCCGATGGCTGCGCTGCAGGCGGCGACGCGCAGCCCTGCGATGTACCTGGAGCGCGCGCAGGACCTCGGCACCGTGGAGAAGGGGAAGATCGCCGACCTGGTGCTGCTCGACGCCGACCCGACCCTGGACATCCGCAACACGCGCCGGATCGCGGCCGTCGTCGCAGGCGGAAGGCTCTTCGACCGCGCGGCGCTCGACCGGATGCTCGGCGACGTCGAGCGCCTGGCCGGCGCCAACTGACGTGCTGAAGCTTTCCGGGGTGACGAAGCGCTTCGGCGCGCGAAGCGTCCTGACCGGCATCTCCCTGGAGGTCGCTGCCGGCGAGTACATCGCAATCATCGGAGACTCCGGCATCGGCAAGTCCACGCTGCTCAACGTGATCGCGGGACTCGAGCCGGTCGATGCGGGGGAAGTGCTTTTCGAAGAAAAGAGCCTGACTGCGATGGACGACGACGCGCTGACGCTCCTGCGCCGCGACCACTTCGGCTTCGTGTTCCAGGCGTTCCACGTCCTGCCGCAGCTCAATGTGGAGCAGAACGTCGCGCTGCCGCTGCTCTTGCGGGGAATTACCTCAACTGAAAAGGCAAAAGCAGCTATTGCGTCCGTGGGGCTGGCCGGGCGTGAAGCCAGCACGCCGCGCGAGCTTTCGGGCGGCGAGCTGCAGCGCGTGGCGATCGCGCGGGCGCTGGTCGGCGAGCCGAGGCTCGTGCTGGCCGACGAGCCGACCGGCAATCTGGATCCGGAGAACGCGCGCCAAGTCCTGGATCTCTTCAGGATCCAGGTCAAGACAAGGGGCGCGGCCGCCATCCTCGCGACGCATTCGGAGGCCGCCGCCGCGGGATGCGACCGGCGCTACCGGCTCACCGCGCAAGGATTGAGCCTAATGTAATAGGTACGATTCTTCTCGCGATGGCTGCTGTCCTGGAGACGGACTACGACCTGGTGTTTGTCAGCTCGGGCGCGGAGGCGATCGCCCGCGCTTGAGAGTGGGAGGCCCGCTAGGGGCGGGCTTCGCGGCGGGCTTGGCCCGGGGCTCGCGGCAGCCGCGCGCTGAATACCGTGCCGTGCGTGTCCGAGGACTCGGCCACGATAGTGCCGCCGTGCATCGCCACGATTTCGTGGGCGATGTAAAGCCCGAGACCCAGGCTGGTGGATGGACCGCCGTCGTCGTCGACCAGTGCTGACGGAATTTGCACCAGCGGGTTGAATATCACCTGCAGCTGGTCTGGTGGGATCGGGCGGCCATAGTTCCTGACCTGCAGCGTGATCCTGTCCGGGGCGCCGCGCGCGGAAAGGGTGATCGGCTGTTTCCTGTCGCCGTGCCGGACCGCGTTGCTGAGCAGATTCGAGAGCACCTGTTGCAGGCGCTCGCTGTCAAACTGCCCATCAAGGTTGCCTGAAATCTCGAGCCGGAAAATCCTTTCCGGGTGCGCGCCTCGTATTTCGTCGAGCGCGAGGCTGCAGATGTGCTCCATGTTCACCGCTTGCGGCGATATCGGGATCGCACGGCCCAGCCGCGTCCTCGTGTACTCAAGCAGATCCCTGATCATCGAGCCCATCTTCGCGGCGCTGCGAGTGATGCGGCCGACGGCGTCGAGCGGCGCGCCGGCGGGCAGCAGGCCCGGAGACCCGAGGTAGAGGCCGGAGTTGGCGATCGCGGAGAGCGGGCTTCGCAGGTCGTGCCCCAGAATCGCAAGGAACGTGTCTCGCGAGAGCGCCACCTCATCGGAGTAGTTCGCGATCGATTCGGCCAGCGCCTGGTCGATCGACTCATTGAAGCGCGTCATTTCGTAGAACGCGCTGTGGTCGTGGACGCCCTGCTTCAGCCAGAGGCGCAGCACGCTCGCCCGCAGCGCCCGGAACTCCGCGGCGAGCTGGCGCAGGTCGAAGCCGGCAAGGTAGCGCAGGGCGCCGTGCGTCATCGCGGCCGTCCGGGTGGCCTCCGCGATGGTCACGAAGCCTTGCGACTTGTAGGCCTGCTCGAGCTCGGTCTGGTTGGTCTCGATATCCGCCGCCACGGCCTGCAGGATCTGCCTCGCGTGGTCGCGCAGCGCCAACGACGTCATGGTCTGCCCCGGCGAAAGCGATGCGGCGAATGCCTCCCACTCGACCAGGATGTCTTCGATGTTCTCGGTGATGAATTGAGCCAGCCGCATGCATTGCCTCCGTGTTCGCGCGGCGTCAACATCACGCCCCGTCGTACTTTAGCGGTCGGACGCATGAGGGTCCGTGCGGTGCCGAACTTATGCGGAGGTTGCGACTATTCCTTCGGGTTGACGCGCCGCAGGTCCTCCATCAGCGCGAGGATGCGGCCGCTCTGGCGCTCGATGCTCTCGAGCGCGCGCTGGCCGTCGGCGTCGAGCGCGGAGCGCCTGAGCAGCTCGACCGAGTTGCGCATCGTGCCGAGCACGTTGCGCATTTCGTGCGCCAGCACGCCGACGTGCTGGCCCTGGGTGAGGTCGGTGAGGAGGCAACTCATCTGCCCGTGCCCGAGCGGCGCGAAGGTCACGAGCGCCTGCAGCTCGCCGCCGCCGTTGGGGCCGCCATTGGGGACGTTGGCTGCCTTGGCGCGCGGCATCGCGAGACGGCATTGCGACGCGCCGTCGCGCCCCGCGGCCAGCGCATTCGCGAAGGTCTCGCGATCGTGCTCGGCGACGAGATCGGCGAAGGCCTTTCCGACGAGCTCCGCGCGGCTCCGACCGAGCATCGACGCGAGGCGCTGGTTGGCGTAGGCGAGGATTCCCTCGGGCGAGAGCGTCGCCGCGCCCTGATGGACGCGGTCGAGCAGAACCTCGATCACCGCTCGCGAGACCCCGGTCGCCATCGCGAGAGTCTGTAATCGCTATAGCGAAGCCGTCTATCCAGCTTTCATGACGCGTACTACACGCTTTGGAGTCGGGATTTCCCTGACTAGGGATTTCCCTTGCTGCGCGGCCCGCCCATCGCCTCGACGTCCAGCATCTGGTCGATCATCCGAGCCAAGCCATTGATTTCCTCGCTGATGTTGCTCAGCGCGTCGCGCGCCGCGCCGTTGCCGGCGAGAGTGTGGTTGAGCTTTTCGAGCGAGCTGCGGATGGAGTCGAGGGCATCGATCGCCAGCGACGGCCACTGCATCGGGCGCATGTCCGTCGCGAGGACGGTGGCGTAGCCGTCGGCGAACGAGGCGATCGAGAACCGCACCGGGATGCTCGTGCCGTCGCGCCGGCTCAGCTCGACCTCGACGCGCGAGTCGCGCGCGCTGAGCATCAGGAAGCGGCTCAGCCGGGCGCGATCGCCTACGCCGACGTAACTCTCGAACGGGGCGGTGTACATCTGGGCGAGCGGCACGCCCAGCATGTCGCTGAAGCGCTGGTTGGCGAACAGGATCTGGCCGCTGGGCGTGGCCGTGATCGCGCCCTGGTTCATCCGCTCCACCAGCTGCCGGTAGCGCTGGTAAGCGTTCGCGAGCAGCAGCACCCGGGTATTGGCGTCCGGACCGACCACGAAGGCGTCGACTTCGCCGTGGCTGATGGCGCGGTGCATTTCCTCGGCTTCCTGCAGGCGTTCACGCAGTTGCTGGAGCTCTTGCTCGAAGGACGGCGATTGCGTCAGGTTCTGTTCCATGTCGGATGTCCCTCGCTTCAGGACCGCGGCTTGAGCTGCAGGCCGACCAGCGTGCGCTCGGTGTCGGAAAGGTCGCCCACCAGCTTTCGCAGCGGCTGGGGCAGCTTGCGCACCAGCGTCGGGATGGCGATGATCTCGTCGTCCTTGGCGAGGCGCGGGTTCTTGAGGAGGTCGATCACCTCGATCGAATAGCGTCCGGCCAGGTGGTCGTCGCACACGCGCTTCAGGTTCGCCAGCGCCGCCAGCGACTTCGGGCTCTGGCCCGCGGTATAGAGCCGAAGCTCCCATTTCTCGGGTTGATTCACCTGGTGTCGCCTTTCCCGGCCTTGCCGATGACTCGCTTGAGCTCGATTCCCTTGGGGGTTAGCAGGAACTCGCGGATCTGGTTCGAGTGCGGCATGCCGCGCGACTTGAGCACGAACAAGCCGCGGGTGCGCTCGTTGCCGATCTCGGCGTCGCGCAACAGCAACCAGGTGTCGATCACCGACGAGATGCCGTTCTCGGTGGCCTCCGTGGGCCGGCCACCGCTCGTGAGGTGGGTGAAGAGCGCAGTGATCCGCTTCACCTTCAGGTAGTCGACCAGGCGCAGCAGCATCGAGTAGGCTTCGCCCGTCGTCGAGCCGTTGACGAAGTTGCTGATCGGGTCGATCACCACCGCAGTCGGATCGAACTTTGCGATCATCTTGTGGATCTGCACCAGGTGCATCTCGAGGCCGTACAGGCTGGGGCGCGACGAACGGATCGTCAGCAAGCCCTTCTTCACGAACGGCTCCAGGTTCACGCCGATGCTCTGCATGTTGCGGATGAGCTGCTGCGGCGATTCCTCGAAGGCGAGGTACAGGCAGCGCTCGCCGCGCCGCGCGACCTCCTGGGCGAAATGCGCCGCGACGCTGGTCTTGCCCGTGCCGGCGGTACCCGACACCAGGATCGACGAGCCGCGGAAGTAGCCCTTGCCGTCGAGCATGGCGTCGAGGCCCGGAACGCCGCTCGAGATGCGCTCGTCGCTGACGTCGTGGTCGAGCTGCAGGCCGCTCAGGGGCAGGACCGAGAACCCGGTCTCGTCGATGAGGAACGGATACTCGTTGGTGCCGTGGATCGAGCCGCGGTACTTCACGATGCGAATGCGGCGCGTGGAGACCTGCTCGGTCACTCGATGGTCGAGCAGGATCACGCAGTCGGAGACGTATTCCTCCAACCCCTGGCGCGTATAGGAGCGTTCGCCGCGCTCGCCGGTGATCACCGCGGTCACGCCCTTGTCCTTCAGCCAGCGGAACAGGCGCCGCAGCTCCGCACGCAGCGTCGCCTCGTTGGTAAAGCCGCCGAACAGCGACTCGATCGTGTCGAGCACGATGCGTTTCGCGCCCACCGAGTCGATCGCGTAGGCGAGGCGCACGAAAAGGCCGTCGAGATCCCACTCGCCGGTCTCCTCGATCTCGGCGCGCTCCACGTGCACATGGTCGATCGCGAGTTTGTTGTCGGCGACGAGGGCGCCCAGGTCGAACCCGAGCGAACGCACGTTCTGCGCGAGCTCCTCGCCGGTCTCTTCGAAGCTGATGAACGCGCCGGGCTCGCCGAACTGCATTGCGCCGCGCACCAGGAACTCGGTGGCGAGCAGCGTCTTGCCGCAGCCCGGCCCGCCGCACACGAGCGTCGGGCGCCCTTTAGGCAGCCCGCCGGCGGTGATCTCGTCGAGGCCTTCGATCCCGGTGGGCGTTTTGGGCAGCGCACGAGCGGGCTCAGCGCGCTCGGTCTTCATTGTCTGGGAGATATTTTTCGGTCGCTCCGGGGGGTCCCGATATTAGCAGCATGTAGATGACATATGACGGCTTTGCCCCGCCTCCAGCCGCCCCACCCTTCACGGCAAATCAGGGACGGACCACGCTTTCTTTCCTTCCAGGGCGCAAGAAAAACGTGGTCTGTCCCTGTTTTTCGGGTGGGTCATTTGAAGAGCTTGCGGGCGGGGAAGGGAAGGGCCTTCGCGCCGAGGGCTTCCTCGATGCGCAGCGCCTCGTTCCATTTTGCCATGCGCTCGGAGCGCGAGAAGCTGCCGACCTTGAGCTGCGGCACGCCCCAGCCGACCGCCAGGTGGACGATCGAGACATCCTCGGTCTCACCCGAGCGGGCCGAGACGATCGCGCGGTAGCCGGCTGCGCGCGCAGCGTCCCAGCAGGCGAGGGTCTCGGTCACGGTGCCGACCTGGTTCGGTTTCAGCAGCACGGTATTGCAGGCGCCTTCCGCGGCTTTTACTCGTTTCGCGTCGGTGACGAAGAAATCGTCCCCGACGACCTGGATAGAGGTCGCCTTGGTAAAGGCGCGCATCGCAGCGTTGTCCGTCTCGGCAAAAGGATCTTCGATCGAGACGATGGGATAGCGCTCGATCCAGCGCATCCACATCGCGTGCAGCTGCTCGGCGGAGAGCGCCCGGCCCTCGAGCGCGAGGTGGTAGCTGCCGCCGCGGTAGAGCTGGGTGGCGGCGATGTCGAGGGCGATCGCCACGTCGGCCCCCGGCTCGAGGCCGGCGTCCGCGATCGCGCCCACCAGCTCGGCGAGGCCTTCCTCGTTCGTCTTGAAGGCCGGCCAGTAGCCGCCTTCGTCGGCGACGCCTTGGAGCGCGCCGCGCTTCGCCAGGCGCTTTCCGGCCGCGGCGTAGACCTGCGAGGTCCACTCCAGCGCCTCGGCGAAGCTGCCCGCGCCGATGCATATGATCATGTAGTCCTGCACGTCGCACTTGCCGCGCGCGTGCGCGCCGCCGCCGAAGATCTGGATCTGCGGCACCGGCAGCGATACCCGTTTCTCCCCGGAGAATTTCTTCCACAGGGGGATCTTTTGCGAGGCCGCGTCGGCATGCGCGCAGGCGAGCGAAACGGCGACCATGGCGTTGGCGCCGAGCCGGCTCTTGTCGGGCGTGCCGTCGATCTCGATCAGGCGCTGGTCGAGCTTCGCCTGGTCGGACACGCTGAGGGCGCGCAGGCCGTCGCGGATGCGCGTGCGGACGTTATGCACTGCCGTGCGCACGTCGACGTTCTTCGCCTCCCCGGAGCCGGTCGAGGCGCCGGCGGGGGCGATCGCGCGCCCCGAGGCGAGCGGCGTGGTGCCGCGCCCTACGATGACCTCCGCCTCGACCGTGGGATGGCCGCGCGAATCCCAGACCTGCCGGGCCGTTACGTCGATGATCTTTGCCATGCGCGGCGGACCTGGGCGAGGGTTGAGGCGGCAGGCAACAGCTCTTTTGCTATCACTCTTACCAGATGGCAACTTTGCTCATCGAGGTATTCCACGGGCGATTTGCCGTCTACCCGGGCGAGCAGCAGCGCGGGTAGGAGCGAAGCGGTGCGTTGCTCGATGCCCGGAAAGGACACGCCCTGCAGGTAGCTCGATGCCAGGGCATCGAAGCATGCGAGGAAGGCGGACCGGCTTGCCGGCACCCAGAGGCACTTCAGCAGCAGGTGGTTCAGGCAGAACGCCAGATCGAACGCAGGGTCGCCGTACCAGGCGCATTCGGCGTCCAGAAACACAGGGCCGCGCGGCCCGACGAGGATGTTCTTCGGGCTCACGTCGCCGTGCACCAGGCAGACCTTGGTCGACGCCGTTCGCCTGACGAGAGACGTCAGAATCTCGCGCAGGTCGGGGTGGGCCGCTCCGGTGGCAACCAGGTAAGGCTCGAGGCGGATCGCATAGAAGATCTCGTCGGTCGCGAAACGCTGCGCGACTTCGGGCCTTCCCGCAGTGGCGGCGTGAATCGCGGCGAGGGTAGTGCCGACTTGCGCTGCGAAGCGCGGATCGGCGTTGCCCTGGCGCAGTCGCTCCTTCCACACCGGCGAATGAAGATATTCCATCGCGAACAGCCCGGCCTTGTCGTCGCAGGCAAGGACGCGCGGCGCGGCGCCGGGCGCAGCAGCGGCCGCGGCCTCGAGCCACAGGCGCTCATAGCGGTTGCGCTCGATCGGCGCTTCCCAGCGCTGGGCGACGCGCAGGCGGGGCAATGCGCGCTTGACGCACACGTCGCCGACTTTCCAGATTTCGGAGGACACGCCGCCGGACAGCACCTCGAAGGCGGGCGTTTCATTTCGTGAAACGAGCGCCGCGCCTCTCAGCAGCCCGAGAACCTCTTCAGGGAGAGAGGCGCTCAATCGTCCAGGAGCCGCCTGCGCGCGTATAGCGCAGCCGGTCGTGCAGCCGGTCGCTGCGGCCCTGCCAGAACTCGATTTCCTGCGGATCGACGCGGTATCCGCCCCAATGGGGAGGGCGAGGAGGGTTGTCGCGGTAACGCTCTCGGGAGCGCTCCATGGCGGTTTCGAGCTGTTTTCGGGAAGCCACGGTTTCGCTCTGCGCCGAGGCCCAGGCCGAGAGCCGCGCACCGAGGGGGCGCGTCGCATAGTAGGCGTCGGACTCCCCGGCGCCGACCTTCTGCACGGTTCCGTCGATGCGCACCTGCCGCTCGAGCTGCGTCCAGAGGAGGAGCAGGCAGGCGGCTGCGCGCCGCTCGAGCTCGCGTCCTTTGCGGCTGAGGTAGTTGGTATAAAAGAGAAAACCGCCGCGATCGACGCCTTTCAGGAGGACGATGCGCGCCGAAGGTGCGCCCGAGGGCGTGACGGTGGCGAGCGTCATCGCGTTGGCGAGCGGCAGCTGAGCGCGCAGCGCATCGTCGAACCAGCGCTCGAACTGGCGGATCGGATCGGGATCGGCCTGCGTTTCCGAGAGCCCGGAGCGCATGTATTCCTGGCGCAGGTCGGCGATGTTCATGCGCGCGATTCTAGTCCGGAGCGTGGCTGAAATCCGACTGCCGAGGGAAAGTGTCGCAATCTCCCTCTGAAAAGCGTTGACACGCGAATGTATATTCGGCATCTTCACGTCACCGCTGCCCTGTGGCGGGGGAACCCGGACCGAAGCTCAAAACCCTTTCATCCCGTTCTAGACCAGTTCGTTAGAGGAGAAATCGATGGCGAAGAAGAAAGCGAAGAAAGCCGGCAAGAAGCGTAAGCCGAATGCCGCTTTCATGAAACCGATGACCCCGAGCGGCCCGCTCGCGTCGGTGGTTGGCTCGAGCGCGATGCCGCGCACCGAGGTGACCAAGAAGATCTGGGGCTACATCAAGCGTAACGGCCTTCAGGACAAGAAGAACCGGCGCATGATCAATGCTGACGACAAGCTCAAGGCGGTGTTCGCCGGCAAGGGTCAGGTGTCGATGTTCGAGATGACCAAGCTGGTCAGCCGGCATCTCAAGTAACGCAGCTTTCGAGGAAAGAATGAAGAGGCCCCGCAAGGGGCCTTTTTATTTGTGGTACGCGGCGACCCGCTCGACCTCGTTTCTCGAGCCGAGCACCACCGCGCAGCGCTGGTGCAGCCCCTTCGGCTGCAGGTCGAGGATCGGGGTGCGGCCGTCGGTCGCCGCGCCGCCCGCCTGCTCGACGATGAAGGCCATGGGGTTGGCCTCGTACATCAGGCGCAGGCGTCCGTCCTTGTTCTTCGCGTCGCGCGGGTACATGAAGATGCCGCCGCGCGAGAGCACGCGGAACACGTCGGCCACCATCGAGGCGACCCAGCGCATGTTGAAGTCCTTGCCCCGGGGGCCGTCCTTTCCGGCGAGGCATTCGTCGATGTAGCGCTTCACCGGCGGCTCCCAGCGCCGCGCGTTGGAGGCGTTAATCGCGAATTCCTGCGTATCCTCGGGAATGCGGATCGCGGGGTGCGTCTGCACGAAGGTGTAGGTCTCGCGATCGAGGGTGAAGCCGTAGGCGCCGTCGCCGACCGTCAGCACGAACACCGTGGTCGGGCCGTACACCGCGAAGCCGGCGGCGACCTGCTTGCGCCCGGGCTGCAGGAAGGCCTGCTCGTTCGGGTCGCAGTACTTGCCGTCGGCGAGCTTCGGGCAGCGCAGCACCGAGAAGATCGTGCCCACGGAGATGTTCACGTCGATGTTCGACGAGCCGTCGAGCGGGTCGAACAGCAGCAGGTACTCCCCGCGCGGGTAGTGCGTGGGGATGGGCCGCGGATCCTCCATCTCCTCGGAGACCAGCGCGGCGAGGTTTCCGCCCCATTCGTTCGCCTCGAGCAGGATCTCGTTAGAGAGCACGTCGAGCTTCTTCTGGGCTTCTCCCTGGACATTCTCCGTGCCGGCGTTGCCGAGGCCGTCGGCCAAGGCGCCCTTGTTCACCCGCGTACTGATCGCCTTGCAGGCGCGGGCGATGGTCTCGATGAGGAGCCTGAGGTCGGCGTTGATGAGCTGCTTCTCGCGCTGCTGTCCGACGAGGAACTGGCTCAGCGTGACTCTTCTCATGGGGAAGATTTTACTTGTCTTCTTGCGAACCACGCCCCGCCCAGCAGGCCGGCGGCGAGCAGCCAGAACACGGGCGCCATGCCCACGGCGGTCGAGGCCGCGCCGGAAGCAAGCGGGATCAGGGTGTGGCTGCCGTTCAGGAGCGAAGTGCGCAGGCCGACCGCCTCGCCCTGGCGCCCCGGCGGCGACGCTGCGTAGAGGAGGGACATGATGACCGGCTGCGCGCTGCCGAGCCCGAGGCCGAGCACGAACGACAGCAGGAGCAGCGGCGGCACGCTCTGGGCGAACGGGAACAGCAGGTAGCAGCTTCCGGAGATGGCGAGCGCCGCGAAGATGATCACCCATTGTCTAAGTTGTTTTATTAAAACCGGCATCGCGAGCCGCACGGTAAAGGTCGCCAGCGCGAACGTCGAGAGAATGACGCCGATCGCGGCGGCGGAGAGGCCGATGCGCGCGCCGTACAGCGGGACGATGAAGGTATAGAGGTCCCAGCCGGTGGCGAGGAGCAGGCTCACCCAGAAGGTCTGGCGCAGCCCGGGGATGCGCAGCAGGTCGAGCACGCCCGAGCGCTTGGCGAGCGGCACGTGCTCGGGCCGCGGCAGCGGCGCCTTGCGCACCCACAGAAGCGCGAGGGCGATGGCCGGAAACACGGCTAGCAGCGCGAACGCCTTCGCATGGCCGAGCCCGTCGATCGCGTACCCGGCTACCAGCGGCCCGATCGAGTTCGAGATCGAGAAGCCGAGCGCCAGCCACGAGAAGTTCACCGCGCGCTGCTCGGGCGAGCCGTGGGCGCCGAACACGCTGTTCATGGCGATGTGCACGTACATGAAAGAGACGCCGAGCAGGCTGGTGGAGAAATAGAGGGTGACCAGGGACGGAAAGGCGAAAGGCAGCGCCGCAGCCAGGGCGAGCGTTCCCATCGAGACCTCGAGCGGGCGCAGCGGCCCGGTGCGATCGATGAGGCGCCCGGCGCTGACCGAGAGGAACGTCGGCAGCAGGGCGAACAGCGACATCAGCACCCCGACGGTGAACTCGGAGGCGCCGAGCTCGAGCGCGAACAGGGTCGTCGTCATCCGGCAGCCGACGAAGGCGAGGTGCCCGAGCGCGTTCAGGGCGACGAAATAGACGATTTCCACTACGACGATCTCCCGCGGGGTCTCCAGACGGTCATCGCGACGCCCGCGCAGGTCACGGCGATGCCGGCGAGCGCGAGCGCGCTCGGCACCACGCCGAACCACGCAGCCTCGAGCACCACGGCGAACACCGGCGGAAGGTACATCATGCTCGTCACCCGGGTGGCTTCGCCATGGCGCAGCAGGTAGTAGAGCACGCTAACCCCGAGCAGCGACGCAAAGATCACGAGGGCCGCAATCGAAACAAGCAGCTGCGGCGCCCACGTCACTTGAAAGTTTTCCACTGCAACTGCGAGAGGCGCCAGCACCGCGGCGGAAGCAGCGAACTGGATCGCTGCCGCGGCCTTGAGGTCCGCCCTTGGAGAGAAATGCTTTTGATACAGCGTGGCGGCCGTCACCCCCGCGAGCGCGATGAGCGTGCCGAGCAGGCTGCCGAAGGTCACCTCGCGGATCTCGAGCTGGTGCCCGACCACGAGCGCCACGCCGGCCAGGCCGACGAAGACCCCGAGCCACTGACCGCGATGCACTCTTTCACCTAGAAGTTTCTCTGCAACGACGGCTGTGATCAGCGGCTGGCAGGAGATGACGAGCGCCGCCACCCCGGCCGACATGCCGAGGTACTGCGCATAGTGGCTGCCGCCGAGCTGCACCACGTGCATGAGCAGGCCGGCCATGGCGAGGTGCGCGAATCCGGCCGGGGTCCGGGGCCACACCGGCCGCCAGATGAGGACGATCGGCGCGAGGCACAGCAGGCCGAAGCAGAAGCGCAGCGTGAGGAAAGTGAACGGCGGCGCGTACTGCAGCCCGGCCTTGGTGAAGACGTAGCCGCCGCCCCAGACGGCGACGAAGTACCAGGCGAGCAACGCTTTCATGCGAAGCCGCCGATTCTAGGACCCTAGCGCAGGTGGGTCCTCAGCAGTTCATAAAGCGCGTCGGGCTCGACCGGCTTCTGCAGCAGCGCGCGCACGCCGGCCGCATCGAGCTCTTCCTTTTCCACCCGGTCGCTGTTGCCGGTGTAGAGGACCACGGGCAGGCCGGGGCGCGCGGCGGCGATCTCGCGCGCGATGTTCATCCCGGTGATGCCGGGCATGGTCTGGTCGAGGATCACCAGGTCCGGAGGCTCGCGTGCGATG
Source organism: Burkholderiales bacterium (assembly GCA_036559525.1). Taxonomy (GTDB): domain Bacteria; phylum Pseudomonadota; class Gammaproteobacteria; order Burkholderiales; family SG8-39; genus SCGC-AG-212-J23. The sequence goes on along the minus strand of DATBSZ010000189.1, from coordinate 1,498 downwards.
CGCTCGAGCACCCCGGCGGGGCTCGACATCGCGCTCGCCTGCAGCCCCCAGCTCTCGAGCAGCTCGCGCATGAACTCGCCCACCGCCTTCTCGTCGTCGACCACCAGTACGCGCCCGCTCAGGCGCTTGCGGGAAGGCTTTGCCGGGGCCGCGGCGACGGTGGTGGCCGCGCTGGTTTCGGGCGGGAGCATCGGCAGGAGGATGCGGAAGCGGCTGCCGGCGCCGGGCGCGCTCTCGACCAGGACATGGCCTTTGTGCTCGTGCACGATGCCGTGCACCGTGGCGAGCCCCATGCCGCTGCCGCGCCCCACCTCCTTGGTGGTGAAGAAGGGCTCGAACATCCGTTCCAGTACGGGCGGCGCGATTCCGGGACCCGAGTCCGCGACCGACAGCTCGGCGAACTCTCCCCGGAAGCGCTTGCGGCAGCTCGCGCACACCGCCTTCTCGCGCAGCGCGGTGGTGCGCACCGCGACCTCGATGCGCCCGAGGCCGGCCATGGCGTCGCGCGCGTTGATCGAGAGGTTCAGCAGCACCTGGTCGAGCTGCACCGGGTCGAGCATCACGGCCGGGGTTTTTTCGAGAAGGGTTTCGATTTCCAGCGACGAAGGAAGCGAGGAGCGCAGCAGCTTCAACGACTCGGCCACGGCGTCGGCGAGCGCGAGCGGGCGCGGCGAGGCGCGCTGGCCGCGGCTGAAGGTCAGCATCTGCTGGATGAGGTCCCTCGCCTGGCGCGAGGACGCGAGCGCCTTGTCCAGGTAGCCGGAGAGCTTGGCGTCGCGCGCGGCAGTGTCGCGCTCCGAGGCGAGCACGATGTAGCCCATGATCGCGGCGAGCAGGTTGTTGAAGTCGTGCGCCACGCCGCCGGTCAGGTGGCCGAGCGCCTCCATGCGCTGCGCCTGGCGCAGGCGCGACTCCAGCGCCTTCCTCTGGGTGATGTCGCGCGCCATGCCGAGCGCGTGCGGCTGGCCGCGGTAGCGGATCGGCACCGCGCGCATCTCGACCACGAAGCGCGAGCCGTCCTTGTGCCGCCCATTGACCTCGAACTGCACCGACTCGCCGGCGATCACGCGCCGGTGCATCTCGACGGCCAGCGCTGCCTGGTCGGGCCCGGCGAAGATCCAGCGGCTGCCGCTGATCACCTCTTCGCGCGTGTAGCCGCTGATCTCGAGGAACGCCGGGTTGACGTCCACCACGCGCGCCTCGGCGTCGCGCAGCACCAGCGCGTCGGCGGCGGCGTTGAAGATCGCGCGGTACTGCTCCTCGCTCGCGCGCAGGCTGGCTTCGGCGCGCTTGCGCTCGCTGATGTCGCGGCCGATGTACAGCACGTGCGGCTGGCCGCGGTGCTGGATCGGCACGCCGCGCAGCTCCACGTCGCGCTTGTTGCTGTCCTTGCGCACGCGCACGGTCTCGACGACCACGGGTTCGCCCGCCAGCGCCTGCTTGTGCAGGGCGCGCAGCTGCGCCTCCATTCCCGGCGGATTGGCGACCACGCGGTCCT
>DATBSZ010000188.1:0-23850 GCA_036559525.1 Burkholderiales bacterium | reverse complement strand
CGGCGGCCAGAACGGGCTCATGAACCTGCCACGCCCGGCGCTCTTCGGCTTCGCGGGCAGCGAGCGGACGGTGGCGGTGGTAGCGATCGTCACCGCCGCGTGCGCGCTGCTGGTGTTCCGCTGGCTGTCGCTCGGCGCGTGGGGCGCCGCGATGCGCGCGGTGCGCGACAGCGACGTCGCCGCGGAATCGGTCGGCATCGATCCGCTGACGGTCAAGACCGTCGCGTTCGCGGGTTCGGCGGCGCTGGCCGGTCTTGCGGGCGGGCTGTTCGCGCCGCTGTCCGGCTTCGTCACGCCCAGTTCGTTCGCATTCCTGCAGTCGATCCTGTTCGTGCTGGTGGTGATGATCGGCGGCGCGGGCTACGTCGCGGGTCCGCTGGTCGGCGCGGCGATCGTCGTGCTGCTGCCCGAGTTCCTCGCTGCGCTCGCCGAGTACCGGCTGCTCTTCTTCGGCGCGTTGCTGCTCGTCGTCCTGTGGCTCGCCCCCGAAGGCGTGGTCGGCACCGTGCTGCGCCTTGTTTCGAAAAGACGCGCGCCCCGGCCCGCCGCCGCCGCGGCGGCCCCGATCGCTCCGAGGGCGAAAGCCGCGCTGGCGGTGCGCGGCCTGGGGATTGCCTTCGGCGGCGTGCGCGCGGCGCACGACATCGCGTTCGAGGCGCAGCCGGGAGAGGTCACCAGCCTGATCGGGCCGAACGGCGCCGGCAAGACCACGGTGCTCAACATGCTGAGCGGGTTCTACCGGCCTGCCGCGGGGAGCATCCGCATCGGCGGCGAGGCGCTGGAAGGCCGGCCGGCGTGGCGCATCGCGCGCAGCGGCGTGGCGCGCACCTACCAGACCACGCAACTCTTCGGCTCGATGAGCGTGGCGGAGAACCTGGCGATCGCCTCCGGTGACGAGAGCCTCGCGGCCTTCGTCGGCTACGGCGGCGACATGGACGCCCGCGCCGCGGACCTGGCCCACGTCGACAAGCGCCTGGTCGAGATCGCGCGCGCCCTCGCCACGCGCCCTGCCGTGCTGCTGCTCGACGAGCCGGCGGCGGGACTGTCGGTGCACGACAAGGCGAAGCTCGCCGGGCTCCTGCGGCGCATCGCCGACGCCGGCATCGCGGTGGTGCTGGTCGAGCATGACATGTCGGTGGTGATGGGAATCTCCGACCGCGTGGTGGTGCTCGATGCCGGGCTGCGCATTGCGAGCGGTACGCCGGCGGAAGTGCAGCGCGATCCCGCGGTGCGCAAGGCTTACCTCGGCGAGGAGCAGCAACGCCTGGTCGCGAAGCGTGCAGAACCGGGCGCGCCGCTGCTCGAGGTCGACCGCCTCGCCGCGGGCTACGGCGCGGAGCCGGTGCTGAAAGGCATCGACCTCGGCGTGCGCCAGGGCGAGATGGTCGCGGTGCTCGGCGCCAACGGCGCCGGCAAGTCGACGCTGATGCGCGCGCTCTCGGGCCTGCACCGGCCGGTCGCCGGCGGGATCGCGCTCGCCGGCGAGGAGCTCGCGACCCAGCCGGCGCACCGCGTCGTTGCGCGCGGCGTCGTGCTGGTGCCCGAGGGACGGCAGGTGTTCGCTGAGCTTTCGGTGCTCGACAACCTGCTGCTCGGCGCCTTCTCCCGGAAGAAAGTCGACCGCGCCGAAATCGACGCCGTCCTCGAGCGCTTTCCGCGCCTGCGCGAGCGGCTGCAGCAGCGCGCCGGGCTGCTCTCGGGCGGTGAGCAGCAGATGCTCGCGATCGGGCGCGGCCTGATGGCCAAGCCGCGCCTCCTGCTCCTCGACGAGCCATCGCTCGGGCTCGCGCCGCAGGTGGCCAACGACCTCTTCGCCGCGCTCGACCGCCTGCGCGCCGAATCTGCCACCATCCTGCTGGTCGACCAGATGGCCGGTCTCGCGCTCGCGCTTGCCGACCGCGCCTATGTCATCGAGGGCGGGCGCATCGTGGCGAGCGGCAGCGCGGCAGAGATTGCCGCCGATGGTTCGCTGGAAAAAGCCTACCTGGCGGTGACCTAACCCCGCCCCACGAACGGCATCTTCGTCGCCATGATGGTCATGAACTGCACGTTCACGTCGAGCGGCAGGTTGGCCATATGCAGCACCGCCTGACCGACGTGCTTAACGTCCATCAGCGGCTCGGGCTTGATCGAGCCGTCGGCCTGCGGCACGCCGTTCGCCATGCGCGCGGCGAGCTCGGTGAGCGCGTTGCCGATGTCGATCTGGCTCGCGGTGATGTCGTTCTTGCGGCCGTCGAGCGAGATGCACTTGGTGAGGCCGGTGACCGCGTGCTTGGTGGAGGTGTAGGCGACCGACATCGGCCGCGGCGCATGCGCCGAGATCGAGCCGTTGTTGATGATGCGGCCGCCCTTGGGGTCCTGCGCCTTCATGATGCGGATCGCTTCCTGGGTGCACATGAACATGGCGACCAGGTTGATGTTCACCACCTCGCGGAATTTCTCGATCGGCAGGTCTTCCATCGGCACCGCCGGCGCGCCGATGCCGGCGTTGTTGAACAGGACGTCCAGGCGGCCCCAGGCTGATTTGGTTTTTGCAAAGACATCCTTCACCTGCTCATCTTTCGTAATGTCCGCCGCCAGCACCAGCGCGCGATCCTTCGCGCCCGACTCGGCGGCGGCCTTCTCGAGCATGTCCTTGCGCCTGCCGACCAGCGCGACGTGGTAGCCGTCCTTGAGCAGCGCCAGCGCGGCCGATTTGCCGATGCCGCTGCCCGCGCCGGTGACGAGCGCGACTCTCTTCGCTGAAGCCATCGTCTCCTCCTGTCCTGGAAGAGGCGATGTTATGTCATCGCGCGCTGTGCCGCGACACGAAGTCGAAAACCGCCTTGTTGAACCGGTCCGGCTGCTCGAGGTTGGCGAGGTGGCCGGTGCGCTCGAGCATCAGCAGCTCGGCGCCGGGGATGCGCCGCGCCATCTGCTCGGCGAGCTCCGCGGGATACACGGTGTCTTCCTCGCCCGCGATCACCAGGGTCGGCACGCGGATCTGCTCGATCGGCGCCGCGCGGTCCTGCGCCACCGAGGCCTCCAGGGTCTTCTGGTACGAAGCGTCGTGGATGCGCGCGACGCTGTCGAGAAGCTCGTCGTACGCCGCGCGGCTGGCGCGGCTGCCGAGCAGCTTCGCCAGCGTTTGCGGCGTGCGCGTGCGCCGCTCGTTGACGAATCGCTTCACGCTTTCCGGGCTCATAGCATCGAAGCCCGGATTGGTGCTGATCAGGACCAGCGAATGCAGCCGCTCGGGCGCGCGCAGCGCGACGTTGCGCGCGATGCGCCCGCCCATGGAGAGTCCCACCAGGTGGAGCTTGCGCGCCTTGAAGTGCTCCGCGACGCGCATCACGTCGCCGGTCAAGTATTCGAACTGCAGCGCGCCTTCGTAGTCGTCGGAGTCGCCGTAGCCGCGCGCGTCCCACGCGGCCGCCCTGAAGCGGCGGGAGAAAAACTCGATCTGCGCGGCCCAGTTGCGGCGGTTGCCGCGGATGCCGTGCAGGAAAAGCACCAGCTCGCCCTCGCCGGCGACGGAGACTGCGAGCCGTGGCGCAGGCTCGACGAAGACCGTTTCCAAGGTGTTTTTCTATTCAGCCTTTGCTCCCGAGATTCTGACCGCGCGGCCGCGGCTTTCGCTGTCCGTTCTCAAATACATGACAAAGTCTTGCGAGGCGCTGCCAACGACTTCATAGCCTTTGTCGACGAGCTGTTTTTGCCGGAAGTCCGGCTCGTCGAGGATCCTCTTTGTGTCCTGCTGGATTCGCGCCACCGCTTCCCGCGGCGATCCGGCCGGCACGAAGAGGCCGAACCAGGCGTGCGTCTCCACTTCCGGGTAGCCGAGCTCGGTGAAGGTCGGCACCTGCGGCAGGAGCGGCGAGCGCGCCGCGCCGCCGATCGCGAGCGCCTTAATGCGCCCGGCCTTGAGCTGCGGCATCGACGTGGCGATGCCGGCGAAGGTGAGCTGCACTTCTCCCGCCATCACCGCCGGCACGGCGAGCGAGATGCCCTTGTACGGCACATGCACCAAGTCGATGCCCGCCTTGTTCTTCAGCATCTCCCCTGCGAGGTGCGGCTGGCTGCCGCTGCCATAGGAGGCGTAGTTGATCGCGCCGGGCTTTGCCTTCGCCAGCGCAACAAGCTCGGCAACGCTGTTCGCAGGCAAGGACGGATGCGCGACGAGGAGCTGCTGCAGCAGGACCAGCATGGTCACGGGCGCGAAATCGCGCTGCGCGTCGTAAGGAAGCTTCGCGTAGAGGTGCGGATTGATCGAGAAAGTCGCATCCGTGGTGAGCAGGATGGTGTGGCCGTCCGCGGCTGATTTCGCGACTGCGTCGGTGGCGACGATGGTGTTCGCGCCAGGCTTGTTTTCCACCACCACCGGCTGGCCCCAGAGGGGCGCGAGCTTGTCGGCGAGCTGCCGCCCCAGGACGTCGATGCCTCCCCCGGGCGGGTAGGCGACGACGATGCGCACCGGCTTGGCCGGCCAGCCCTGGGCGCCGGCCGAGAGCGCAAACAGTGAAAAAAGCACGCCGGCCAGAGTGGCGGCAATGGGCAATTTCATGTCAGGAGGAGCTTACCGCTTTGTCCTCCGCGGCGGCGCGGCTCACAATGCCAGGATGCGAACCGCGCTCGCGCTTGTCGCCGCGGCGCTGCCGGCGGCTGCGGCGGCGCACTGGACGCTCGACGCCGACCTCGCGCGCACCTACGACGACAACCTGTCGCGGGCGCAGCGCGAGAGCGACATCGTGCGCGATCACGCGCTCGCGTTGCGTGGCGCACTCGGGCGGCAGCTCGTCGTGGCCGGCGGCGACCTCGTCCTGCGAGCAGAAGCGCGCGGGGCGCTCTACGACGATTTCCCGGGCCTCGATCACGCGGCCCTCGGCGCGGGAGCGGCCTGGCGCCGCAAGCTCGGCCTCGGGCTCACCGCGCCGTGGCTCGCCGCCGACGCGGCGTTCTTCGGCGAGGATTACTCCGAGCCGGTGCGCGACGGCAACCGCGCGGCGCTCGCGCTCGAGCTCGGCAAGCGATTGGGCCCGTCGTTCGAAGTCTCGCTCGGCGCCGCCTACGACCGGCGCTGGCAGAGCGAAGACTTCGGAACGGTCCCAGGCATCTCGGGCAAGCCGTTTTCGCTTCAGGGGAGGAGCCTGTCCGTCAGGGGCAGCTACGCGTTCGGCGAGAAGCTGCTCGCCTTCGGCGCCCTCGCGGCGCGGCACGGAGATGTCGCCTCGAGCACTCGGCGCAACCAGCAGATCTTCCGCGAGAGCGCGGCGATCGCAGCCGACCCGGCTTTCGGCCCCGACTACATCGCGTACAAGCTGACCGGGGCGCGCACCGACTCCTACACCCTCGGCCTTTCGTGGGCGCTCGGCGTAAATGCGTCGGTCGACGCGGCGCTTACGAGCGAGCGCACCAGCGCGCGCGGCGGGCTGGACTACGACGCGAATCTGTACAGCGTGTCGCTCGTCTACCGTGACTAGGCTCGGCACAGGACCGGGAATGCTCGCCGCGGTCCTGGCGCTCGCGCCGCTCGCGCATGCCGCGGATCTGCGCGCGACGGTGCGCGACGACCAGGGCAGGGCGGTGCCCGACGCCGTGGTGGTCGCGGTTCCGCAAGACGCCGCGCCGCAGGAAGGGCGCTCGCGCGTCGAGCAGGTCGAGCAGATCGACCTCGAGTTCGTGCCGCACGTGAAGGCGATCCAGACCGGGACCGCGGTGTCGTTTCCGAACCGCGACGACGTGCGCCATCACGTGTATTCGTTCTCGCCGGCGAAGCGCTTCGAGCTGCCGCTGTACGTCGGCACGCCGGCGCAGCGGGTGGTGTTCGACCAGCCCGGCGTGGTCGCCATCGGCTGCAACATCCACGACTGGATGGTCGGCTACCTCTACGTTTCGCCGTCGCCGCATTTCGCCACCACCGGCGCCCAGGGAACCGCGCGTATCGCGGGCCTGCCTGCCGGACGCTACACGGTGCACGTCTGGCATCCCCGACTCGCCGCCACCGAGGAAACCACGCGGCGGCCGGCGGAGCTCGGCGCCGAGGGCAACGCCGCCCTCGAATGGGTAGTCGCGCTCAAGCCCGAGACGCGGGTGCGGCGCGCGCCGGTCTCGCGCCGCGGCGCTCGCTACTAAGGGGCGGGGCGGCCATGCGCCTGCGCAGCCTGCAAAGCCGCATCGTGCTGTTCTTCGTCGCGCTGCTCGTGGTGGTGCAGGGCATCACGCTGCTGCTGGTCAATGCCGCCAACGAGCGCAATGCGCGCGACAACGTGCGCCACGAGATCGTCGTGGGCGAGAAGATCTTCCGGCGCCTGCTGGAGCAGAACCATGCCCGCCTGACGCAGGCCGCGCTGATCGTGTCGCTCGATTTCGCGTTCCGCGAGGCCGCGGCGACGCGCGACGTGTCGACCATCGAGTCGGTGCTGGTCAACCACGGCTCGCGCATCCGCGCCGACACGATGGCGCTGGTGTCGCTCGAGCGGCAGCTCATCGCCGACACCTTCGACCGGCGGCGCGCCGGTCAGCCGTTCCCGTTCACGCGGCTGCTCGAGGCCGCCGAGCGCGACGGCTCAGCGGCCGGGATGGTGCTGGTCGACGGCGCCGCGTTCCAAGTTGCGGTGGTGCCGGTGCGCGCGCCGACGCCGATCGCCTGGACGGTGGTCGGCTTCACGGTGGACGACCGCCTGGCGCGCGACCTCGCGAATCTCGCCGCCCTGGAGGTCACGTTCGTGAGCCGCGAGGGGCAGGTCTGGCGCGTGCTCGGCTCCTCCGCCGATTCCGAGCTGCAGGAGGCGGTGCTGCGCACGCTGCCGAAGGGCAACGCCGCCGGCGACCGCGCGATGCCGCTGGACCTGGGCGGCCGGGAATACGAGTCGTTCGTCATGGCGCTCGATGGAAGCGACTCGCGCATCGTCGCCGTCCTCGCGCGCTCTCTCGACGAGGCGCCGTACCGCCGGCTCGGCCCGCTTCTCGTGCTGCTGGTGGCGGGCTCGATCGTGGCGTCGATCGTCGGCAGCGTGCTGATCGCGCGCAGCGTGACGCGGCCGCTCTCGCTGTTCTCGGCCATGACCAAGCGCATCGAGGAGGGCGACTACGCGCAGGCGATCGAGGCCGAGGGAACGGACGAGGTGAGCGAGCTGGCGCGCCGCTTCAACCTGATGCGCGAGGCGATCGCCGCGCGCGAGGAGCAGATCCTCAAGCTCGCCTACCGCGATCCCCTGTCGGACCTGCCCAACCGGGTCCTGTTCAACGACCGGCTGCGGGTCGCGCTCGAGGGCGCCAAGCGCGGCGGCGCGGCGCTCACGGTGCTCGTGATGGACCTGGACCGCTTCAAGTACATCAACGACACGCTCGGGCACCACGTCGGCGACATGGTGCTGCAGCAGGTGGCGCTGCGCATCACGCGCGTGGTGCGCAAGTCCGACACCACCGCGCGGCTGGGCGGCGACGAGTTCGCCGTCCTGCTGGTGAACAGCGGCGTCGACGAGGCGCGCGGCGTGGCGCAGAAGGTCGTCGCCGCGCTCGAGGCGCCGATCGCGATCGGGCAGCACTCGCTCGACGTGCGCGCGAGCGTCGGCATCGCGGCCTTCCCGGCGCACGCCGGCGACGCCGACACCCTGATGCGCCGCGCCGATGCCGCGATGTACTCGGCCAAGCGCGGCAACACGGGATTCGCGGTCTACGATGCGCACGTCCAGGAGCAGCGCGAGGAGCAGCTCTCGCTGCTCTCGGAGCTGCGCCAGGCGATCGACCGGGGCCAGTTGCGCCTGGTCTACCAGCCCAAGATCGACCTGGCGAGCGGCATCCTGAGCGGCGTGGAGGCCCTGGTGCGCTGGGCCCACCCGGCGAAAGGCTTGATCACGCCCGACCGCTTCATCCCGTTCGCCGAGCAGACCGGCTTCATCAAGACGATCACCGCCTGGGTGATCGACACCGCGGTCAGGCAGGGCGCGGCCTGGCGCATGGCCGGGCGGCCGACGCCGATCTCGGTCAACATCTCGGCGCAGGACCTGCTCAACCCCGAGCTCAGCGGGCTGCTCACCGCGGCGCTCGAGCGCCACCGCCTGCCGCCCGAGCTCCTGTGCCTGGAGATCACCGAAAGCGGGGTCATGCAGGACGCGGCGCGCGCGATCGAGGTGCTGAAGCGCCTGGAGAAGCTCGGCGTGAAGCGCGCGATCGACGACTTCGGTACCGGCTACTCGTCACTCAGCTACGTGAAGCAGCTCAGCGTCGACGAGCTGAAGATCGACCGCTCCTTCCTGCGCGGCATGCTGACCGACATGCGCGACCGGGCGATCGTGCTCTCGACCATCGACCTCGCGCACAACCTCGGCCTGATCGTGGTGGCCGAGGGCGTCGAGGAGCAGGAGGCGGCCGACCTGCTGCGCGCGCTGGGCTGCGACCAGATCCAGGGCACGCTGGTCTCGCGGCCGCTGGAGGTCACGGCGCTCGAAACATGGCTCTTCACGAGGTCCGCGGCGCCGGTTTCTCGGATATCTTAGGCGCATGTTCCTGAACATGAAGCTGCTCGCGCAGCACACCCTCAATGGCTTCGGCGGCATGGGCGAAGGCACCTCGATGCAGCTTGCGCGCGACGGCCGCCGCGTACTGTGGCTCGCGCACGAGAGCGCGCCCAAGAACTTCACCGCGGTCGACGTCAGCGATCCCCGCGCGCCCAAGGTGATCGTGCAAACCGATCTGCCGCACGCGCAGATGCGCTCCAACTCCCTCGAGGTGGCGGGCGACCTGATGGCGGTGGCCTACCAGGTGACCAAGTTCGGCCTGAAACCCGCCGGCTTCGAGCTGTTCGACATCAGCGTTCCGGAAAAGCCGAAGTCCATCTCGTTCTTCGACGCCTCCGGCCCGCATTCGCGCGGCTGCCACCAGCTCTGGTTCGTCGACGGAAGCACGGTGCACATGGCTTGCGCCGACCCGGAGCTCAAGCCGCGCAACCCGAAGGACGACCAGATCTACCGCATCGTCGACGTGGCCAACCCGTCGAAGCCGGTGGCGGTCGGCCGCTGGCACCTGCCCGGGACCATGGAGAGCGACGACGCGCCGCCGCCGCAGCGCCTGCCCGCGAAGTTCGACGCCGGCTTCCGCGCCCACAACACCAACGTCTATCCCGAGCGGCCCGACCGCTGCTACCTCGCCTACATCGACGGCGGCATCATGGTGCTCGATATCAGCGACCGGGCGCGGCCGAAGCTGCTGTCGCACTGGACCAATTCGCCGCCGTACAACGGCTTCAACCATACCGCGCTGCCGTTCTTCGGCCGCGGCCTGCTGGTGGTGAGCGACGAGTCGGTCAAGGACAACGCCGACGACTGGCCGAAGCTGGTGTGGCTGCTCGACGCGCGCGATGAGCGCCACCTCGTGAGCATCGCCACGCTGCCGATGCCGCCGGTGGATGCGTTCAAGAGCCGCGGCGGGCGCTTCGGTGCGCACAACCTGCACGAAAATCCGCCGGTGCCCGGGGCATGGCGCTCCGAGGACATCGTGCTCGGCACCTTCTTCAACGGCGGCGTGCGCGCCTACGACGTGACCGATCCCTATTCGCCGCGCGAGGTCGCGTACTTCGTGCCGCCGACCCCGGAACGCGCCAAGACCGGCGCGGTGCAGCTGAACGACGTGTTCGTCGACGACCGCGGCATCGTGTTCACGGTGGACCGCGGCGGCGGGGGACTGTACTGCCTCGAAATGAACGTGTGACGCCGGACGGCAGGACCCCGGTCGTGGTGGTCACCGGGTTTCTCGGCAGCGGCAAGACGACGCTTGTCAACAAGCTCGTCCGGTTCTCCGATTCCCTGGTGATCGTGAACGAGTTCGGCGAGATTCCCGTCGACCACGTCCTGGTCGAAGGGACCACGGAAAAAGCGGTGGCGCTTCCGAACGGCTGCCTGTGCTGCCACCTGCGCGGCGATCTCGAGGAGACGCTGATCGGCGCCGCGATGCGCCGGCGGCGCGGCGACATCGCCGGGTTCGACCGCGTGATCGTGGAAACCAGCGGCCTCGCCGACCCCGGCCCGGTGGCGCAGACGCTCTACGCCGACCAGGCGCTCGCGCGCGACTTCAAGCTCGGACCGATCGTCACGGTGGTCGACTCCTTCGATCTTGAATCCAGAAAAGTCTCTGCCGAGATCGCCCGCGCGCAGATCGCCGCGGCGGATGTCGTGGTTCTTTCAAAAGTGGACCGCGTCGGCGATCCTACAGTGGCAGAAGCAGAAATTCGAGCGCTAAACCCCGCGGCGCAATGCATTCGGGCGAGCTACGGCGAGGCCGATCCTCGAGTCATCCTCGAAGCGAAACCGGGGACGGCCCCCGTTTTCGCGGCGGCGGCGCACGACTCGAGGATTCGCAGCTTTGCGCTCAGGTTCGAGCAGCCGGTGCGGCGCGGGCTGCTGCAGCGCTTCCTCTCGACGCTGGTCGATCTGCGCGGCGCCGATTTGCTCCGCGTGAAGGGTATCGTTCCGGTGGAAAGCGGGCTGGTCCTGGTCCAGGGCGTGCGCCATGTGTTCGACCGCCTGAGACCCGTCGAGGGCGGCGAGCCGGCGCTGGTGTTCATCACCAACGGCGTGGAAAAGAGCGAAGTCGAGGCGCTATGGCGCGCCATGAAAGGACTTTCATGAGAAGAGCGATGTGCCTGGTTCTCCTTTTCGGGGGAACCGCGCTGGCGCAGTCCGAATATCCGACCAAGCCGGTGCGGCTGGTGGTGGGCTTCGCCGCCGGCGGCATCTCCGATGTGCTGGGCCGCGCGGTGGCCATTCCGCTCTCCAAGCAGCTCGGGCAGCAGGTGATCGTGGAGAACAAGCCCGGGGCGGGCACGACCATCGCGGGGGATTTCACCGTCAAATCGGCGCCCGACGGCTACACGCTGTGGCTGCAGGACATCACCACGCACGCGATCAACGCGAACCTGTACGCGAAGCTGCCGTACGACTCGATGAAGGACTTCAGCTTCGTCGCGATGGTGGCCTCCACCCCGCTCATGCTGGTCGTGCATCCGTCGACGCCTGCGAACAACGTGCGCGAGCTGATCGCCCTGCTGAAGGCGAACCCGGGCAAGTACTCCTACGGGTCTTCGGGCAACGGCACCATCGTGCATCTCTCCTCCGAAATGCTGAAGTCCTCGGCCGGCGTCGACGCGCTGCATGTCCCTTACAAGGGAAGCAATCCGGCGACCGCGGCGATCCTCGGCGGCGAGGTGGCTTTCGTGTTCTCGACCATGCCGCCCGCGATCTCGAACGTCAGGGGCGGCAAGCTCCGGGCGCTCGCGGTCACCACGCCGAAGCGAAGCGGCGCCGCGCCCGAGGTTCCGACCATGATCGAGTCGGGGCTGCCGAACTTCGAAATCGTGCTCTACTCCGGGGTCCTCGCGCCGAAAGGCATGGAGCGCGCGCTGGTGCGCCGGATCAACGGCGAGTTCGCAAGAGCGGTGCAGGCGCCGGAGATGCAGCCGGTGTGGCGCAACATCGGCGCCGACCCGATCGCGACCTCGCCCGAGGAGTTCGAGCGGCAGACTGCCGCCGAGATTGCGAAGCTAGCGCCGGTGGTGAAGGCGTCGGGGGCGAAAGTCGATTGAGGCCGTTACCGGAGCACGGCCGCTACGATTTCGTTCCGTTGGTTGAACGTCGGGACTACAGTTGGCCGGGCGGAAAGCGCCTGGCGTTCCTGCTTACCACGAACATCGAGTGGTTCGCGTTCGGCGCAGGGTTGGGGAACGATCCGGCCAAGCCCGGCGAGCCGCAGACGCACCGCAACTACGCCTGGCGGGACTACGGCAATCGCATCGGCATCTGGCGCCTGTTCGACCTGCTGGACGAGCTCGGCCTTCCCGCCGGGCATTGCACCAACAGCCTGATCTACGAATACGCGCCGCAGATCACCGGCGCGATCCGCCGGCGCGGCGACGAGGTGATCGCGCACGGCCGCACCAACGCTGAGAACCTGCGCGGGCTATGGCAGACCGACGAGGAGCGCATCCTTCGCGAGGTCACGGACACGATCGCGCGGCACGAGGGCGCGCCGCCGTCGGGCTGGATGGGCTCGGGGGCTTACGAAACGGCGCACACCCCGGATCTGCTCAAGGAGCTCGGCTATCGCTACGTGATGGATTGGCCGATGGACGACCAGCCAATCTGGATGCGGACCCGGGCGGGGCGGATCCTCTCGATCCCGTACCCGGTCGAGACCGACGATGCGCAGGGTGTGATCCATCGCAGGTGGTCCGCCGCGACCTTCGCCGACGCGGTGGTCGACCAGTTCGACGAGATGGCGCGGCAGTGCGAGGCCCACCCGCTGGTCATGAACGTGTCGGTGCATCCTTACGTATTCGGCCAGCCGTTCCGGGTGCGCCAGCTTCGGCGCGCGCTACGGCACTGCGCCGGCCGCGCGGCCGTCTGGTATTGCCGGCCGCGCGACATTGCAGACTATTGCTATTCCAACGGAGAGAGCATCCAGTGAAAAGAGCCATCCTTGTCTTTGCCTGCCTTGCCGCCGGCGCCGCGTGCGCCCAGGAATATCCGTCGCGTCCCATCCGGGTGGTCGTGCCGTATTCCGCCGGCGGTTCTTCAGATGGGCCCATGCGCGTGATCGCGCAGGAGATGTCGAAGCAGCTCGGCCAGCAGATGGTGGTGGAGAACAAGCCGGGGCAGGGCGCGATGCTCGGAAGCGCCGAAGTGGTGAAGGCCCCGGCTGACGGCTACACGCTGCTCCTCGCGTCCAATCCCAACGCCATCAGCGCCTCGCTGTACTCCAGGCTGACCCACGACCCGGTGGAGGATTTCGCCCCGATCTCGCTCCTCGCGAGCGAGCAGGCGGTGCTGCTCGTGAATCCCTCGGTGCCCGCGAAGACGCTGCGCGAGTTCATCGCTTACGCCAAGGAGCGGCCCGGTAAGGTCGACTATTCATCCTCGGGCAACGGCAGCGCGCAGCATCTATTCATGGCGATGTTCGCCACCATGGCCGGCATCCAGCTGAATCACATCCCGTACAAGGGCAGCGCGCAGGCGGTGACCGACCTGCTCGGTGGGCAGGTGTCGGCGGCGATGCCCGGGCTTGCCGCGATGCGCGGCCACATCCGCGAGGGCCGGGCGCGGGCGCTCGCCGTCACCGGGGCGAGGCGCGCTTCGGCCGCGCCGGAGATCCCGACCATGATCGAGCAGGGCTTGAAGGACTATGAGCTCTATGTCTGGATGGGCATGCTCGCGCCGAAAGGCACGCCTGCCCCGGTGATCGAGCGGCTGCATCGCGAATTCACCACCGCGCTGCGCGCGCCCGCGGTGAAAACCTTTATGGACGGTGCCGCGATCGAGGCGGTGGGCTCGACGCCGGCGCAGTTCGGCGCTTTCTTCCGCGAGGAGAAGGTGCGCTGGGCGAAGCTCATCAAGGAAACCGGTGCCCGCATCGACTGAGTTCGTGCGCGCCGGAAACTGGGTGTTCGGCACCGGACTGCGCGGCGCCGCTTCCCCCGAGCTGTTCCGGCGAATGGAGGCCGGGCTGGTGGCGGCGGGAAGCTCGATGTCCCGGGTCGCGCGGCTCGACCAGTACTACCCCGACGTCTCGTGCGTCGCAACCTACCAGGCCGCGCGCAAGCAGGCGTTCGCGCGCCGCCAGGTCGCGCCCAGCACTTCGGTGGTCGTCAGCAAGCTGCAGGACGCGGCGAGCCAAGTGGATTTGCAGATCATAGCGGCGACGGCCGCCAGCGGCTACGTGCCGGTGGAAGTGCAGACCGGCTTGAACCGGCCGGATTCTTCCGGCTATGCACCGTGCCTTCGGGTCGGCGACCTGGTCTTCGTCGCAGGCCAGCTGGCGCGCGACGCCTCCGGCGGGCTGGCGGCGCATGGCGTGCGCGCCGAAACCGAGTACCTGCTGCAACGTCGCCTCGTTCCCGCCCTGGACGCGGCGGAAAGCGGGCTCGATCTCGTATTGAAGGCTCAGGTCTATGTCAGCCAGCCGGCGGACACGGCCGCGTTCTGGGAGGTCTGGAAGCAGGTTTTCGGCGACGGCGCGCCGCCGACCACGGTCGTCCCGGTGCGTCACCCGGCGTTCCTCACGCGCGAGGCGACCGTCGAAGTCAACGCGATCGCCGTGCACCGCTCGGCGCGCTCGCGCGTGCGCGAGATCGAGGGCCAGGCTCGAATGCTGGACGGGTTGCTGTTCGTCCGCGGGCTGACCAGCCCGAGCGCGCTGGCGCAGGCGAAAGACATCTTCGCCGCCGCCGGGACCGATCTCTCGCAGGTGGTGCGGGCGCATTTCTTCCATTCCAAAGGAGCGGCGCCCACCGATCCCGGCTTTCCGTACAGCGCCTTCGAAGTGCCGGCGGAATTGACCGTCGACTTGTGGGGGTACGCCACATGAGCAGCAAGCCGCTGCTTCCCCAGCACAACCGCTACGACTTCGTTCCGCTCCCGCAACGCAAGGACTACAGCTGGCCTGACGGCAAGCGTCTCGCGTTCCTGCTGACCACCAACGTCGAGTGGTTCGCGTTCGGTGCCGGCCTGGGACACGATCCGGCGAAGCTCGGCGAGCCGCAGACGCACCGCAACTATTCCTGGCGCGACTACGGCAATCGCATCGGCGTGTGGCGGCTGCTCGAGCTTTTCGATGAGCTCGGCCTGCCGGCCGCGCATAACGCGAACAGCCTGCTGTACGAATACGCGCCGCAGGTCATGGCCGCGATCCGCAAGCGCGGCGACGAAGTGGTCGCGCACGGGCGCACCAATGCCGAGAACCTGCGCGGGCTGTGGCAGCCCGACGAGGAGCGCATCCTGCGCGAGGTGACCGAGACCATCGCCCGGCAGGAGGGCGCGCCGCCGGCCGGCTGGATGGGCTCGGGCGCCTACGAGACTGCGTATACGCCCGATCTGCTCAAGGAGCTGGGTTACAAGTACCTGATGGACTGGCCGATGGACGACCAGCCGGTCTGGCTGCGCACGCGCGCCGGTCCGATCCTGTCGGTCCCCTATCCCATCGAGCTCAACGACGCGCAGGTCATCATCCACCGCAGGCAGGATGCGTCCGACTTCTGCGACATGATCGTGGACCAGTTCGACGAGATGGTCGAGCAGAGCGAGCGCCACCCCCTGGTGATGAACGTCTCGGTGCATACCTACGTCTTCGGCCAGCCGTTCCGGCTGCGCCGCCTGCGCGCTGCCTTAAAGCATTGCCGCGGGCATCCGGGGGCGGCGCGCGTTTGGTGGACCCGGCCGCGCGACCTCGCCGAGTATTGCTATTCCCTGGCGCCGGGCCTCGTTCCCTGATTTGGAGCGCGATGAACGGGCTTTCATGTAAAGCCTTGTAAGCCCGCGGGAAACCCCGATGGCCGGGGCGCCCGATAGGGGGCATGCTCGCGCGCGTGAGGGATCGGTGATCCGCGAGCCGCATTTCAAGAGCCGCCGGCGCGAGAGCCGCGAGCCGGTGCGCATCCTGCTGCTCGAAGACGATCCCATCAGCGTGGAGCTCGTCCGCGCTTATCTTGGCTGCATCCCGTTCGCCGAAGCCGAGCTGCAGAGCGCCGCCACCGTTGCCGACGCTCTCGCGCTGCTGGCGCGAGGCCAGGTCGACCTCGTCATCTCCGACCTGAATCTTCCCGACTCGGAGGGCGCCGCCACGATCGCGCGCATGGTGCAGGCCGCCACATGCCCGGTGATCGCGATCACCTCGGACGAGGACCCGGGATTGCGCGACGCGGTCCTCGCGCGGGGAGCGTACGATTTCGTTCAAAAGGGCGATCTGACCGAGCCGACGCTGCAGCGGCTCGTGCGCCTTGCGGCGATGCAGGCGCGCACCTTCCACACGCTGCGCGAGAGCGAAGCGCGCTTTCGCGGCCTGACCGCGCTGCTGTCCGACTGGTTCTGGGAGACCGACGCCGAGCACCAGTTCGTGGCCGCGCCGGGGCGGGGGCGGGTCACCGCCGTCACGGGTCTCGCGGCCGTGGCCTACGTCGGCAAGCCCCGCTGGCAAGTGCCGGGCCTCTCGCCGGTGGGCGCGGATTGGAGCGCGCACCGCGCCGCGCTCGCGCGGCGCGAGACCTTCCGGGACCTCGAACTCGAGCAGGTGAGGCCCGACGGCAGCCGCTGCTACCTGCAGATCAGCGGGGAGCCGGTCTATCGCGAGGACGGAAAGTTCAAGGGCTATCGCGGCACCGCGAAGGACGTCACGCAACACAGGAGCGCCGAGGCGGCCCTGCGCGAAAGCGAGGAGCGTTTCCGCCAGACCTTCGAGCTGGCCGGATCGGGGATGGCGCACCTCGGCCTCGACGGGCGCTTCCTGCGCGTCAACCGCAGCCTGTGCCGCATCCTCGGCTATCCCGAGGCCGAGCTCATCGGGCGCTCGGCGAAGGACATCTCGCATCCGGCGGACCGCGACGTGACCGATGCCGCGCGGCAGCACGTGCGCATGGGCGAGGCCGACTGGATACGCGCGCAGAAGCGCTACCTGCGCAAGGACGGGGCCACGGTCTGGGTCGAGCTGACGGTCGCGCTCGCGCGCGACGCAGAGAGCAATCCGATCTACGAGATCGCGGTGATCGAGGACATCACCGAGCGCAAGAATGCCGAGTCGGCGCTGCGCGAGAGCGAGGCGCGCTTCCGCACGCTCTCGGAGCTGAACTCGGACTGGTACTGGGAGCAGGACGCGGAGCTGCGGTTCGTGGGCACCAGCGGCACGAGCGACGCGCGCGGCGGGATCACCCCGGAAGCCCACGTCGGAATGCGCCGCTGGGAGCTGCCGCGGACCGAGATCGTCGGCCAGCCGTGGGACGAGCACCGCCGCGCGCTCGCGGCGCGCGAGCCGTTCACCGACCTGCTGCTGCGGCGCACCTCGACGAGCGGCGAAGTGCACTACGTCAGCGTCGCCGGGCGGCCGATTTTCAACGCACAGGGATCCTTTACCGGCTATCACGGCGTCGCCAAGGACGTCACGAACCGCATCGAGTCGGAGCTCGCGCTGCGCAGATTCCGCGCGGCGCTCGACGCCGCCGGCGACATGGTCTTCCTGGTCGACGCGCGCACCTCGACCTACGTCGACTTCAACGAGACCGCATGCCGCACCCTCGGCTATCGGCGCGACGAGATGCTGGGGATGGACACGCAGCGGGTGCGTATGGACCGCACGCGCGAGGAGCTCGCCGAGGACTACCGCGCCCTGGTGGACGCCGCTCCGGGCGCGAGCACGACCAGCGTAGGGACCTACCGGCGCAAGGACGGGAGCACGTTCCCCGTCGAGGTGACGCGCAGGCTCCTCGAGACGCGAGACGGCGGGGTCGTGGTCGCCACGGCGCGCGACCTCACCGAGCGCCGGCGCGCCGAGCAGAGCCAGGCCGCGCACCACCGCTACCAGGAGCGCATCGCCCGCTTCGGGCAGTCGGCGCTCGTCAAGTCGGAGCCTTCCGAGCTGATGAAGAAGGCGGTGCAGTCGCTGCTCGAGGCGCTGGTGGCGGAGACGGTGGCCTACCTGGAGCCGGAGTCGCACACGGGCGAGCTCGTCCTGCGCGCGGTGGTCGGCGTTGCCGGCGCCGCCCCGGGGTCGGTGGCCGGCAAGCCGGGCGAACCGATTCGCCAGGTGCTCGCTTCGGGCAACCGCCTGCTCACCGAGGGCGCCAAGCTGCCGCTCGCGTGGGCAGCCGAGCTGAAGAGCGTCGCGCTCGTTCCGGTGCGCAGCGACGACAAGGTGCGCGGCGTGCTGTGCGTAGGCTACCGGCAGCCGAACGCCTTCGGCACCGAGGAGGTGAACTTCATCGAGGCGACGGCAAGCGTGCTGTCGACCGCGCTGCAGCGCATCGACAGCGAAGTCAGGCTCGCCTACCTCGCGCAGTTCGATTCGCTGACCGGATTGCCCAACCGGGCGCTGTTCGCCGACCGCTTCTCGCAGATGATCGTGCAGGCGGCACGGCGCAGCCTGCCGCTGGCGGTGCTGTTCATCGATCTGGACGAATTCAAGCTGGTGAACGACACGCTCGGGCACGCGGGCGGCGATGCGCTCCTCAAGGAGGTGGCGGTACGCCTGCAATCCACGGTGCGCGGCGGCGACACCGTGGCGCGCATCAGCGGCGACGAGTTCGCGATCGTGCTCGCTGACCTGGCGCGGCCCGAGGATGCCGCGTTGGTGGCGCAGAAGGTCATCGACCGCCTCTCGGCCGCGGTCGACGTGCACGGCAAGGAGGTGTTCGTCACTGCGAGCGTCGGCATCGCCGCGTTCCCCGCCGACGGCGCCGACGCCGAGGCGCTGATCGGCGCCGCCGACGCGGCCATGTACCGGGCGAAGCAGTCGGGCCGCAACGCCTACCAGTTCTTCACCGCCGAGATCAACCAGCGCTCGCGCGCGCGGGCGCAGATGGGGTCGGAGCTCAGGCGGGCGCTCGAGCGCGAGGAATTCGCGCTCGCCTACCAGCCGAAGTACCACCTCGCCACCCGGCGGCTGAGCGGCGCCGAGGCGCTGCTGCGCTGGAAGCATCCCGAGCGCGGCATGGTCATGCCGGCGGAGTTCATTCCGGTGCTGGAGGAGACCGGGCTCATCGTGCCGGTGGGCGAATGGGTCGTGCGCCGCGCCTGCGCGGACCTGAAGGCGTGGCGGGACGCCGGCCTGGGCGTGGGACCGGTATCGGTGAACCTGTCGGCGCGGCAGTTCCGCCAAGCCGATCTGCACGAAAGGATCAAGTCGGCCGTCGTGTCGGCCGGCGTCGATGCGGGGCTGCTCGAGCTCGAGATCACCGAGAGCCAGCTGATGCAGGATCCGGATCACGCCATCCACGTGATGCGCGCCCTGTGCGACGCCGGCATGCGCATCGCGATCGACGACTTCGGCACCGGCTATTCGAGCCTCGCCTACCTCACCCGGTTCCCGGTGGGCTCGCTCAAGATCGACCGCTCGTTCGTCAAGGACATGTCGAGCGACAAGGGCGACGGCACCATCGTGCGCACCATCATCGAGATGGCGCACAGCCTGGGCTTCACCGTGATCGCCGAGGGCGTCGAAACCGAGGAGCAGGCCAACTTCCTGCGCCTGCTGCGCTGCGAGCAGGCGCAGGGCTACCTGTTCGCCCGGCCGATGCCCGCCGGCGAGTTCAGCCGGTTCTGCGCTTCAGCGCCTCGCTGAGGGCTGCGATCTCGGCGGGAATGTCCGCAGCGAAGGGCCGCTTCGCCTTTCGATACCAGTAGCGCGCGTTCGCCGCATCGCCTTCCATCAGGTGCACGATGCCGTGCGCCCAGCAGGCGAGCGCCGATTCCTCGTCGCGCTGCACGATCTCGTGCGCGGCCTGCCAGTCGCCGCGCTCGAGGTGGGCCAGCGCGCTCGCCAGACTTTCTCGATCGATCCTCACGCCGCCGTACGGTAGCAAACGCCGGGCGTGCCGTAATGCTCAGCCTCCGCGTAATTTATTTCCCTTGTCCAGCCATGCCGGTTTCTACAGGTTTGGACTAAGATTCCTGCAACACAGTGGGGGGGGGTCTATGCGGCCAGGGCGTAGCGTCATCGCATCCAGTATCGCTCGCATTTTCGCCAGCAAGTCGGACCGCCGCCGTTCCCCACCGCCCCCTCCCCGCAAACGCCTCGCTTTCGAGTCCCTTGAAAGCCGGCTCCTCCTGTCGGCCGACCCCGCCGCAGCCGGATCGCTGGTGGTCGTTGACGGCTCGCTCGGCGACCAGTCCGGCCAGTTCTCCGGCAGCGAGGTGCTGGTCCTCGACCAGAATCGCGACGGCCTCGAGCAGATCACGCAAGCCCTCGCCGCACGCTCCGGCAGCGTGGGCGCGCTCCACATCGTTTCCCACGGCTCGAGCGGCAGCCTCGCCCTCGGAGCTGCGACCCTCGATGCGGCGAGCCTCGAGAGCTACCAGGCGCAACTGCGCGCCTGGGCCGATGCGCTGACCGCCGACGCGGACATCCTGTTCTACGGCTGCAACTTGGCTGCCGATGAGGCAGGGATCGGATTCGTCGATGAATTGAGCCGCCTGACCGGGGCCGACATCGCCGCCTCGACCGACCTCACGGGCAGCGCCGGCCTGGGCGGAGACTGGGATCTCGAATACGCGACCGGCTCGATCGAGGCAGATGCGATGGCGGCTTCGGGCGATTTCGTCCTCGCCACGATCAATTACGACGCAACGACCGACACCCTGACCTTCACCGCGGATGCCGGGCAGGCCGACTCGGTGACGATCACCAGCCCCGCAGGGGGCAACCAGTTGCAGATCGTCGTCGCCAATGGCGACACGATAGTGTTGACCGGTGACACGGGAAGTGGCTTCACCCTCAACGGAACGAGCACGCAACTCAACATCACTAATACCTCCGCCGCCGGCACGCCGATTTCGGTCTTTAGTGCATCTCTCCTGGACCTGAACGACAGCTTCAGCTTCTCCAACACTCAAGCCCAGGCCAACGGCCTCGGCAACCTGTCTTTCGACGGCGGTAGCGGCAATGACACGTTCTCCTTATTGAACAACCAGCTGAACGTGCTCGGCAGCGTGTCGATCACCGGAGGGGGTGACAACGACACGGTAACCCTGAATACCACCCGGATTGGCGGCAATCTGACGCTCGGGACGGAAGTCGTGACCGTGTCTGCGAGCGCAACGGTGGATGCCGGCACTAACGTCATCAACGCATCGGGCGCTGGCGTGACCTTCAGCGCCGCATCGACCCTAACGGCGGCCACGTTCACCGCGGGTTCACTGAATATCGGCGGCGGAATAGTGACCCTCGATGCCGGCACCACGGCGGGAGCCTTGAGCTTGTCGGGTAGCGGAAATCTGTCCGGCACGGGGAATGTGACGGTGACGGGCGCGACTACGTGGAGCGCCGGGACGATGAGCGGCACCGGCAGCACAATCACCCAGGGCGCGCTGACGATCAGCGGGCTCGTCGGGATGGACGCGGGGCGGCTGCTCGACGTGCGGGGCGGTGCGGACTGGATTGCGGGCCAGATCAACCTGAATACTGGCTCAACGGGAGGCGCGGGCAGCGTCTTCAACCGCGCGGGATCAACGTTCGAGACGAGCTTCGACGGGGTGATGTTGACGGGCACCTTCGGCGGCGAGGTCGGGCCGGCGTCGCTATTCACCAACGAAGGGATATTCCGCAAGACCGGCGGCGCCGGTCAGACGGAACTTCGCACGCCGTTCATCAACAGCAACGTGGTGGAAGTACTGAGCGGGACGCTGAACCTCACGGACGGCGGCACGCACAGCGGCAGCTTCAGCGGGACGGGCACGCTGCAGTTTGCCGGTGCTACCGATACGCACACGCTGGCGGCTACGAGCAGCGTCACGACGAACAACGTGAACTTCACCTCCGGTACGACCAATGTCGGGGGTGTGTACAACATCGCGGGGACCACGCGGGTCAACGGCGGCACGGCGAACTTCAACAGCGCGCTCACCAGCCTGGGGACGACGCTGATCGTGAGCTCGGGTGCGGCCAATCTCGGCACCAACAACGCGACGGTGACGACGTTCACTCAGAGCGGCGGCACGCTCTCGGGCACGGGCAACCTGACGGTGACCGGGGTGACGACGCTGTCAGGCGGGACGATGACGGGCTTGGGGGACACGATTACGCAGGGCCTGCTGACGATCAGCGGGCTCGTCGGGCTGGACGCGGGGCGGCTGCTCGACGTGCAGGCTGGGGCGAACTGGACTGCGGGCCAGATCAATCTGAATCCGAGCTCGACCGGAGGCGCAGGGAGCGTCGTCAACCGGGCGGGGTCGGTGTTCGCGACGAGCTTCGACGGGCTGATGCTCACGGGCACCTTCGGCGGCGAGGTCGGGCCGGCGTCGCTATTCACCAACGAAGGGATCTTCCGCAAGACCGGGGGCACTGGTCAGACGGAACTGCGCACGCCGTTCAACAACAGCTACGTGGTGGAAGTACTGAGCGGGACGCTGAACCTCACGGACGGCGGCACGCACAGCGGCAGCTTCAGCGGGGCAGGCACGCTGCAGTTTGCCGGTACCGATACGCACACCCTGGAGGCTGCGAGCAGCGTCACGACGAACAACGTGAACTTCACCTCCGGTACGACCAATGTCGGGGGCGTGTACAACATCGCGGGGACTACGCGGGTCAACGGCGGCACGGCGAACTTCAACAGCCCTCTGACCAGCCTTGGGGCGACGCTGATCGTGAGCTCCGGTGCGGCGAATCTCGGCACCAACACCGCGACGGTGACGACGTTCAGTCAGAGCGGTGGCACGCTCTCGGGCACGGGCAACCTGACGGTGACCGGGGTGACGACGCTCTCGGGCGGGACGATGACGGGATCGGGGGACACGATCACCCAGGGCGCGCTGACGATCAGCGGGCTCGTCGGGCTGGATGCAGGGCGGCTGCTCGATGTGCGGGGCGGTGCGAACTGGACTGCGGGCCAGATCAATCTGAATCCGAGCTCGACCGGAGGGGCGGGCAGCGTCCTCAACCGGGCGGGGTCAACGTTCGCGACGAGCTTCGACGGGCTGATGCTGACAGGCACCTTCGGGGGCGAGGTGGGGCCAGCATCGCTGTTCACGAACGAAGGGATATTCCGTAAGACCGGTGGCACGGGCCAGACGGAGCTGCGCCTGCCGTTCAACAACAGCAACGTGGTGGAGGTGCTGAGCGGGACGCTGAGCCTCACGGACAGCGGCACGCACAGCGGCAGCTTCAGCGGGGCAGGCACGCTGCAGTTTGCCGGTAGTAGCGCCGAGACGCACACGCTGGAGGCTACGAGCAGCGTCACGACCAGCAACGCGAACTTCACCTCCGGTACGACCAATATCGGGGGTGTGTACGACATCGCTATCACGGGGACCACGCGGGTCAACGGCGGCACGGCGAACTTCAACAGCACGCTCACGAGCCTTGGGGCGACGCTGATCGTGAGCTCCGGTGCAGCGAATCTCGGCACCAACGACGCGACGGTGACGACGTTCACTCAGAGCGGCGGCACGCTCTCGGGCACGGGCGATCTGACGGTGAGCGGGGCGAGCACGCTCTCGGGCGGGTCGATGACGGGCTCGGGAGACACGATCACGCAGGGCCTGCTGACGATCAACGGGAGCATCAGCCTGGACGCGGGGCGCCTACTTGACGTGCAAGGCGG
Source organism: Burkholderiales bacterium (assembly GCA_036559525.1). Classification (GTDB taxonomy): domain Bacteria; phylum Pseudomonadota; class Gammaproteobacteria; order Burkholderiales; family SG8-39; genus SCGC-AG-212-J23. The sequence goes on along the minus strand of DATBSZ010000188.1, from coordinate 800 downwards.
TGCGGACTGGACTGCGGGCCAGATCAATCTGAATCCGACCTCGACCGGAGGCGCAGGGAGCGTCGTCAACCGGGCGGGGTCGGTGTTCGCGACGAGTTTCAACGGGCTGATGCTCACGGGTACTTTCGGTGGCGAGGTCGGACCGGCGTCGCTGTTCACGAACGAAGGGATCTTCCGCAAGACCGGTGGCACGGGCGTGACGGAGCTGCGCACGCCGTTCGACAACACCAATGCGGTCGAGGTGCAGAGCGGGACGGTCAATCTCTCCCAAGGGGGCACACACACCGGCAGCTTCGCCACGGCGGCGGGGACGACGCTGCAGTTCGGCGGCGGCACGCACAACCTGAACACTGCAACGGCGGTCAGCTCGCTGGGGCGGCTGCTGATCAGCAGCGGCACGGTGAATACGACCGGGACATTGACCAGCGGCGGGCTGCTGGAGAATACCGGCGGCGCGCTCAACGCCGGCGGGGCGATCAATACGGCGACTTATAGCCAGAGCGCAGGGACGCTGTCGGGGGCGGGCGATCTGACGGTGAGCGGTGCGAGCACGCTCTCGGGCGGGTCGATGACGGGCTCGGGAGACACGATCACGCAGGGCCTGCTGACGATCAACGGGAGCATCGGGCTGGATGCGGGGCGGCTGCTCGATGTGCAGAGCGGGGCGAGCTGGACCGCGGGCCAGATCAGTCTAAACACGAGCATTGCAGCAGGCTCAGGCACGATCATCAACCGGGCTGGCTCGGTGTTCGACAACAGCTTCAACGGGTTGATGCTCACGCAGAGCATCGGGGCTGACA